>NZ_JAUSWQ010000001.1:0-428109 GCF_030815285.1 Chryseobacterium sp. MDT2-18
AATTGGATTCTTATAATTTTAATAAAAACAGTTAATTTATTCTGAAGTCTGATACAAAGATGTTTTTTTAAGAAGAAAATTCGTGCATTCGTGGCTTCTAATTGTTTCAATATTTTTTTAGCCACGAATGCACGAATTTCTATTTTATGTGTTATAATTGGATTCTTATAATTTTAATAAAAACAGTTAATTTATTCTGAAGTCTGATACAAAGATGTTTTTTTAAGAAGAAAATTCGTGCATTCG
Organism: Chryseobacterium sp. MDT2-18; assembly: GCF_030815285.1. NCBI lineage: Bacteria > Pseudomonadati > Bacteroidota > Flavobacteriia > Flavobacteriales > Weeksellaceae > Chryseobacterium > Chryseobacterium sp. MDT2-18. The sequence continues at coordinate 247 of NZ_JAUSWQ010000001.1, forward strand.
TGGCCTCTAAAATTCTCTCAAAAACCTTAACTTTGGCTTTATAAAATATAAAAGCAAATGTTCCAGATTAGAAAAGCCACGGAAGCAGATACTCCGATTATTTTTGATTTAATTAAAAAACTAGCCGTTTACGAGAAAATGGAAGATGAAGTCATCACTTCCGCAGAAGAATTAAAGCAGAATATTTTTACCCACCAATTCTCAAAAGTTATCATTGCTGAAGAAAATGATAAGCCGGTTGGATTTGCTTTGTATTTTTACAATTTCTCCACCTTTGTTGGCAAACCGGGTTTGTATTTGGAAGATCTTTTCGTAGAACCGGAATACCGTGGAAAAGGATATGGCAAAAAACTCTTTATCGAACTTGCCAAAATCGCCAAAGCAGAAAACTGCGGCAGAATGGAGTGGTCGGTGCTGAACTGGAATACGCCCGCCATTGATTTCTACAAATCGCTGCAGGCAAAACCGATGGATGAATGGACCGTTTACCGTTTAGACAAAAAAGGAATCGCAGATTTGGCGGAATAAAAAAATCTTCAGTAAAAACAAAAAGTGTGGACTTACTATAAATCCACACTTTTTTTTGTTTTAAATCAAATTTGATTACATAATCTTTGCAACCTCATCACACAGCCATTCCAGCATTTCCCTGTCTTCATCTGTGAAAGGATTTATCTTGTGGGAATCGATATCGATCTGTCCGATATTCACGCCGTCTTTCATAATGGGAACTACGATTTCAGCTTTCGTGTCGATGGAGCAGCTTAAATAGTTGTCCTGCTCATGAACATCCGGCACCACGAAGGTTTCATTGGAAAGAGCAACCTGACCGCAAATTCCTTTTCCGTAAGGAATAATGGTGTGATCTGTGGGAGCGCCGACGTAAGGCCCTAAAATAAGTTCCTCTTTGTCTCCGTTTTTAAAGTAAAATCCGGTCCAGTTGAAATAGGAGATTTCCTGATCCAGTAACTGACAGATTTTCTGTAATTTAACTTCCGTGTTGTGCGCGGGACTTTCTATTATTGAAGAAAGACGTTTTTTTATTTCTGACATAATTGTTTTATTTTTAAGAGAATTCTTTGAGTTTTAGTTCTTCTTTATAACCGAACATTCCGCGTTCTTTAATTAAATCTGCCACGCCTTCCGGGACTTCTTTTTCCCATCCCGGGATGTGGTTTGCAATTTTATCAAGAATGATCCGGGAATATATTTCGGAATAATCTGGGTTGAAATTTTGTATGTCAACAATCCTTTTGTTGTGTTTAAAATATTTGTAAAGCTCTTTCAAACTGTCATTAACCTTTAAATTATTAGCGGTCAATAACTGTTGGGTTTCGGGATCTTTGTAAGGGTAGAGATAAACGCGCATTCCTTTTCTGAAAAATTTACCGAAGGCTTCCAAAATGCCTCCAGAAAGATTTTCATAATAATTTTCATCAAAAACATCTAACATATTATTCACTCCCATTGCTACGCCGATTTTTCCATTGGTATAAGGAGCAAAATAGTCGATCAGTCGGTAGTATTCTGAGAAGTTAGAAATGATAACGGTATATCCCAGTTTTCCTAAAACATCAACTCTGTCCAGAAAATCCCTTTCGTCGATATCTCCGGCAGCTCTTAAATTGGCAATGGTAATTTCAAACAAGACTTCGGTTTCTTCCTGACTGCAGCCCCAATCTTTTTTGAACATTTCCAGACCTTTTTCAAACATATCAATATTAACCAAAGTGACCGGACGGAAACTCCCACGAACCGCAAAAATGTTTTTCTTATAAAGAATATCGGCAGGCAACATATTGTTTCCCTCTGAATTGAAAATCACCGCATCGGTCATCCCATTCTTTACCAGCTGCAAACTCATCAGTCGGTTGTCAACATAGCTGAAAGCGGGTCCACTAAAATCGATCATGTCGATTTCTATATTATCTTTGGAGATGTCGTCCAGAAGCGAGTTGATCATTCTGCGCGGATTATCAGCATAATTGAAAGCGCCATAAATAAGGTTCACCCCTAAGCTTCCTAAAGTTTCCTGCTGTAAAGTCGCATCATTTTCATTAAACTTTACGTGAAGGACGATTTCATTATAATCATCAGCTTCATGACACTGAAAACGCAATCCGACCCAACCATGACCTTTCATGGTCTTATCGAAATTAATGGTCGTTACGGTATTGGCATAGGAGAAAAATTTTCTACCCGGACAGGTTGCACGGGATACGCGCTCTTCAATTAAAGAAACTTCATACCGCAGCATTTTACGGAGTCGGTTTTGGGTAACATATCTGTTCTTGGCCTCTTTGCCATAGATAGCGTCACTGAAGTCTTTGTCGTAAGCTGACATTGCCTTTGCAATGGTTTGGGAAGCGCCGCCTGCTCTGAAAAAATGGCGGACTGTTTCCTGGCCGGCGCCAATCTCGGCGAAAGTGCCATAAATAGTTTGATCCAGATTAATCGCTAATGCTTTCTGTTTCGGTGTTAATTTCGGTTGAATCACTGTCAATTCTTATTTTTTGTAAATTTACCAAAATTAAACCAACATCAAAAAATATGAAGTTGAAATTTTTCGGAACCGGGACTTCGCAGGGAGTTCCGGTCATTGGATGCCATTGTGAGGTTTGCGACTCAGCAAATCGAAAGGACAAACGTTTTCGTTCATCGGCTTTGGTAACAACCGAGACCGGTAAGAAAATCCTCATCGACTGCGGACCCGATTTCCGCATGCAAATGCTTACAAATAAAGAAGAGCAAATCGATGCAGTGCTGCTGACCCACGAACACAATGACCATGTAATCGGATTAGATGATTTGCGTCCCTTGATTTTTCGCAATGGAAAAAATATCGACCTCTATTGTCAGAAAAGGGTAGGTGATGAGATAAAATTAAGATTTCCCTATGCGTTTGCCGATGTCAGATATCCCAGTGCTCCAGCTTTTAACCTTCATGAAATTGAAAAACCTTTTACGCTTTTAGATACTGAGGTCATTCCTGTGGAAGTGTCGCACGGTAAGATTTCTATTTTTGGGTATAAATTAAAAAATCTGGTTTACATAACAGATGCAAGTTTTATATCGGACAGGGAAAAAGAAAAATTAAAAAACCTGGATTATCTGATCTTGAACTGCATTCGTAAAACAGGTTTACATCCTGCACATTTTATATTGCCGCAGGTTTTAGAACTCTTTGAGGAGTTAAAACCGAAGAAGATGTTTCTCACCCACATCTCTCATCACCTGGGTTTACATGATGATATGGAGTTGGAGCTTCCGGAGAATGTGCATCTTGCTTATGACGGACTGGAACTGCTGTTATGATAATCAGGCAGTTAATTATTGTGGGTTAAATTTTATGCGATAATTTTAAAAAAATGCGCAAATAATTTTCCTTAAATAAAAAATAATTCTATATTTGCACACCAATTTAAAAAGAGCCCGGTTGGCGGAATTGGTAGACGCGCTAGACTCAAACTCTAGTATCGCAAGATGTGCCGGTTCGATTCCGGCACCGGGTACCAAAAGCCTCTGCAATCATTGATTCGCAGAGGCTTTTTTTATGTTTTTTTACTCTGGACACAAAAAAATCGGATCAGTTTCAAAACTTGGGGACTAGGCAAAAAAAATCTCCAGTTTTGACTTACGCTCTAAGGCAACCAAACTGCACCCATCTCCATAGCATCCCCTACTGTATGCTGACCTTATGCTGACTGTATGCCGACTCCTCCCGCAGTGTCACGTTTGTAAAATTGTTTTTCGGCCGCACTGAAGATCTGGCATGTACTTAGAGCTCCGCAGATGTATAAGAACTTCAATACTATTTAAACTTCTTCAAAATTAAATATTTCTAGCTTTCTTTCCAAGTTTAGACCTTAAAAAAAAACTGATTTAATGCGGTGAATGATCCTCACTATTTTTCTTTATTCTATTTAAGATTATCTTAAAATAAGTCATTTTTTAAAATAAATCGTCAATTTTATTATGATTTCTATCAAGTTTTTCGCTGACGTCATATTTGGGTTATTAACAATATTTAACACTATCGGTTTTTTTTTATTTAATTTCAAGATAAGGAGGTTATATTTTGTGATATAGGTAATTATAATTTGTTTTTATTGATGTTTTGATATTTATTTAATATAATAAGATATATGTCATTTATATTAAACGCTATTTTTTATGAATCTAATAATTATTGGGATATCTTTGTACTACAAAATGATGGTAAACCCAACTGATAAATATTTAAAATTAGATACAATGAAAAATTTAGTAAACTTTAAAACACTGGTCCTCGCATTCGGAATGTTTTCAGGATTAGTAGCTGCCCAAAAAATTAACAGCAGCAACGTAAAAACTACAGTTTCTGGAACGTCTACTTTACATGAATGGAGCATGACTTCAACCAGTGGTTCTTTTTCTGGAAATGTTTCCGGAAATGCTATTCAGGATATTACTTATAAAATGGGTTCTAAAACCTTGAAAAGTGGTAAAGGACCGATGGATGCTAACGCTTATAAAGCGATTCAGACAGATAAATATCCGAACATCACTTTTACGGCGGCTTCAGTAAATATGGGAAAAGGAACAATGACTGGTAAGCTAACCGTAACTAACGTCACCAAAACAATTACTTTACCCGTAAATGTTACAAAAAATGGTAATTCTTACACCGTTTGGGGCCAGACAAGTATCAAAATGACTGATTACGGAATTACTCCGCCGGCATTTATGATGAATACTGTGAAAACAGGAAATGAAATCACAATAACAGTTAATGCTGTTGCCAACTAAAAATCAACAAACAAACAATAACAATTAAAAATTAAGAATATGAAAACTATGGTAATCAGAGCTTCGATGCTCGCAGCATTAGTTACAGGAATCAGTTTTGTCAGTGCACAAGAAGTTTCCACTTCAATGAGAGACTATTTGGCTCCGGAAAAATCATCACGTAATGTGTTTGAAGACCCAAAAGGGGAGTCTCCCGCTTTTGATGGTATAAAAGTTTCAGTTGGTGGTGATTTCGCATTACAGTTTCAAGGGCTGGATCATTCTACAAAAGCTCCGTCTTTAGGAGTTGTAACCGGAACGACTACGCCGAATACATTACAGGTAATGGGGAAAGATTTTAACCTTCCTACCGCTAACTTAGATGTGAATGCTTATTTAGCAAAAGGTCTGAAAATGCATTTAAGAACTTATCTTTCTGCAAGGCATCATAACGAAGCTTGGGTGAAAGGAGGATATATTCAAGTTGATAATCTGGATTTCATTAAAGAAGGTTTCGCTGCCGATATTATGAAATATGCGAGAGTGAAAGTTGGTATGGATGAGATTAACTACGGGGATACTCACTTCAGAAGAACGGATAATGCAAAAGCAATCAATAATCCATTTGTAGGAAATTATATTATGGATAGTTTCACAACAGAGGCTTTTGGGGAAGCATACGGGTTTTATAAAAATTTCATAGGAATGGTAGGTGTTTCCAACGGAAAATTAAACCAAACTCCTGTTAAAGGAACCAGCTGGAATTCACCTTCTGTTTATGCGAAAATCGGTTATGATAAACAGATCAGCCAGGATTTGAGAGTAAGATTGACAGGATCATTCATCCAGACGAACGGTTTAACTACTGGTGGCAATTTATACAGTGCAGATAGAGCAGGAAGTCGATATTATTACGTACTTCTAACTCAAAATGATTTAATGGGAATGAATAACCAGTCAACTGGAAGATTCAATCCTGGATTCAAAAAAGTACAAGCGGTTCAGGTGAATCCATTCATCAAATATCAAGGTTTAGAATTCTTCGGAGTTTATGAATATGTTTCAGGTAATAAAGCAAGTGGATTGACGGAAAGAGCTACAGACGGCGCTTATACTCAACTGGGTGCCGAATTACTTTACAGATTTGGAGGAGCTGAGCAATTCTATTTCGGTGGAAGATACAACTCTGTCAGTGGGAAAGACGATGAGGTTTCTGCAGAAAGAAAAATCGACCGGTTTAACTTAGGCGGTGGCTGGTTTATGACTAAAAATGTACTTGCAAAAGTAGAGTATGTAAATCAGAAATATAACGATGACGCAGTTTGGGGAGCAACAAGTGCTCTGAGAGGCGGTAAGTTTAATGGGATTATGTTTGAAGCGACCATAGGTTTCTAATTATTAAATATTCAGGAAAAAGGGGTGATTATGAACCCCTTTTTCTATCTAAAATCATGAAAAATAAAATCATCATATTCGCAATCCTCCTTTTTTCGGCAAATGCTTTTGCACAGAAAAATGGACTGGAAATCAATGGCTGGACGAATGTCAATACTTTTAAATGCAGCCATCCCCGGTTCAAAAACTCCGGTTCTGTGTATTCTTTTACCGGAAATCAGCTCCCGAATATCAGCGTATCAGTAGATGATTTTGATTGTCGAAACAAAATGATGACGAATGATTTTAGAAAAGTCTTGCAGTCAGATCACTATCCAAATCTGAACATCAGATTTTTAGAATTCAAAAAATCAAATTCCAATAAATTTGAAGCAGTTGTAGAAGTGAAAATGATGACCGTTGCAAGAAAATATTCAATAGAATTTTCGCTCTACAATAACAGTTTAGTTGGAAATAAAAGATTGAGATTTTCGGACTTTAAGATTGTGCCACCAAAGAAAATGGGCGGTATGGTCTATGTGAAAGATGAGCTGGATCTCGTCTTCAGTTTAGAAACAAAAGATTAAATTTAATTGATTTTCTTTTTTTAAAGTTCCTTTAACCGGGAACTTTTTTATTGCTGTTTACTCAGGTGTTCTCCGGAGATTTCCTCTCTTTTCTGAGATTCGGCCAGTTTCACCAAACTTCTGTTGACGTCTTTATAGAGTATTTAAGGTGGGAATCAAGGCTATTTGTAGTGCTGAAAAATCCCGAAATCTGTCGGTGTCCAAAGTGCCGCTTTTTGTCCGGCTGCTTTTAAAGCATCATTGGTCCAGGTATTACAGGTGTAGAGGAAACTGTAGCTTCCTTTGGCTTCATAAAATGAATCATTATTTCCATAAACTGCTTTTGTCGGAATTAAAATATTCTGTCCCGCCGCATTTTTATCAAATTTAGAATCTACAAAACGAATTAAATCTGCATATTCAGATTCAGTAAGCATTATTTTTTTACAGTCATTACCTTCTTTCATCGTTTTATAAAAGGTGCAGTGCATCGCCGAATCGCCCAACCAAAAAGCCGCATGAAAGGCCGTAGAAACTTTCAGTTCTGCCCAGGTGGGCGTGTCCAGATAGAAGCCCTTATCGCCCCAGCCAATTCCCACATAATTAAAATCGGTGATTTTAGAAGCCGTATTTTCAAATAATATTTTTTTGCTCCAGTCAATCTGCTCGTTTTTAATGGGAAGCACGATGTCAGTATGAACGCCGTTGGTGTAAAGATAAACAGGGATTTCTGCCTTTCCGGCCGTCGCTTTTTTCTGAACCGGAATCAGAGGAATTGTTAAGGCAAGAATAACGTAGATGAGGACTAAACCAACAATTCCGGCTAAACATTTGAGGATAATTTGGAGCGTTTTTTTCAATGTAGATTTTATTTATATAAAAGTGAATATTATTTTTTTTGAAAATCAGGAATCTCAGAAGCAGTCAGAAATTCTATATTTCTTTTTAGCCCAGCAAATTTCGTTCTTTTTACGGGTGATTTTCGAAATAGTTCTGAAAATAATTCTTGAGAGAGTTCCTGCCATTCCGTTTTCTCTAAAGTGGCAAGCAAAGGATTAGGCTTAAACTTTTCCTGCTGATGAGGTTTTGAAAATCGGTTCCATGGGCAAACGTCCTGGCAGATGTCGCAACCAAACATCCAGTCTTCCATTTTATTTTTAAAACTTTCGGGGATTTCGTTTTTCAGTTCGATGGTTGCGTATGAAATGCATTTGCTTCCGTCGATCACTTTATCAGAAACGATCGCATCTGTTGGGCAGGCATCGATGCACTTTCTACAGGAACCGCAGTGATCTTTCGTCGCAAAATCTTCCTGAAGTTCCAGATCGCAAATGATTTCCGCTAAAAAATAAAAAGAACCCGTCTGTTTGGTGATGAGGTTGGCATTTTTCCCCACCCAGCCAATTCCGGATTTTCTCGCCCAGCTTCTTTCTAAAATCGGTGCAGAATCCGTAAAAACCCGGCATTGAAAATCACCGATTTCATCTTGAAGTTCAGCAACCATTTCGCGTAGAATTTCTTTGATAATCTCATGATAATCTTCACCATAAGCATACTTAGAAATCTTCAACCGATTAATTCCAAACAGATCTTCTTCCGGAAAGTAATTGTAAGATAGAGAAATTACCGATTTTGAACCTTCAACCAGCAACCGCGGATCCAGTCTTTTGTCGAAATAATTTTCCATGTAAGACATTTGTCCATGGTAGTTTTTGTTCAGCCAACTTTCAAAGGGTTTTGCATCTTCTTCTAAAAAATCAGCGCGTGAAATTCCACAATTTTGAAAACCAAACTTTTTTGCTTTGGTTTTGACGAGGTTCGAGTAATTTTCTGGACTTTGTAACATAGATTTCCTTGCAAAACTAACAATATTTTATAAATTTGTGTCTTAAATCTTTATAACCAGTAAAAAACAAAATATGTCAATAGAAGAAATTTTAAAAGCAGGAACTTACCATTTAATAGATGTTCGCGAACCAATGGAATTGGAAATGGATGGCGAAATAGAGTCTGCCCTGAATATTCCTTTAGGAGAAATCCAGGATCGGAAAGATGAAATAGAACAGTTAAACGGTCCGAAAATTTTTTTCTGCAGAAGCGGAAACAGAAGCGGCAAAGCGATGGAGTTTTTTAAGTCTCAGAATGTACCGGAGGTCTACAATGGCGGCGGTTACGCTGATATGCAGCAGGCTTTAGAAAATCTGTAAAAAATAATTGCTTTATAAAAGAGGAGTTGATGGTGAATCAGCTCTTTTTTTTGTGCCATTTTGTAATGTGCCACTTAAAATACAAATAGTCGTTAATAAATCTAAATGGCTGTTTGAATTTAAAACAAAATTATGGTGTTGATAGTCAGTTGGCTGGCATTTTTGGATTTCAATTTTAACACAATATTATCAATTTTGGCATGATTTTGACAAGTCTATCTTTGTAGAATTTAAAATTTAAAATTATGAAATCAATGAAGAAATCAATCTTTGCATTAGGATTAATGACAGCGGGATTAATGAGTGCACAAAGTGCTGATATGACAAACATGCTGAAAGTAGGGATCAACGGTGGTATAGCTGTTCCTGCAGAAAATGCTGGCGGAACTGTAGGTGTAGATGTTTCTTACCAGAATCTGATAACTCCTGGCTTCGGTTTAGGTATCGCGACGGGGTACAGCCACTTCTTTGGTAGAAATAATACCGTAAATGGTGTTGATATTGATAACAATGACTTCGGGGTAATTCCTGTTGCAGCTTTGATCAGATTCTATCCAAAACAAATGGGTTTCTATCTTGGAACTGATCTTGGTTACGGCTTCATCGTTGGTGATGACAAAGTTGCTTCTAATGTAGGATCGCCCGATCGACCAGATGGTGGCTTCTACATCAAACCAGAAATCGGTTACCATAATCAGGACTGGAACTTCTCTCTTCAGTATCAAAAAACATTTACCGGAAGTAAAGGAGAAATCGGAGATCAGAAATACAACGCTGGTGCAATCGGTGTAGGAGTGGGTTATAACATCCCGTTGGGTAAATAATCACCGTATAAATTTTTAGACCTTCTTTGGCAACAAAGGAGGTTTTTTTATTTTTTAAGTGCTGTTTTAAAAACAATTATTATCTTTGGTTAATAACATTATAACATGGAAACTAAAAATAAATTCAATCTTTTTTTACCCGGAATTTCTTCAGAAACGAACGATAATATCTCTTTGATCGCAGTTGATCTCAGAGATCAAAAAACGGTTATCGGCCTTTATGCCACTGAAAACAGACGCATATTTCTGAAAATGGAAAAATCGTATTCTACAAAAGAATTCAGTTCTTTTTCGGAAATGGTGATGGGATTTATCAATGAAAATTCTTTGGAAAATATTGCAAAAATTGCAGTTGCAGTACCCGGTCCGGTCATTGGCGGTAAAAGCCAGCCGCAAAGGTTACCCTGGAAATTAGATGCCGCCGAAATTAAAAAAAACACAGCCATCAGTGAAGTTTATTTGATCAATGATTTAGAAGCCTCCGCTTACGGGTTAGAACATGTAGCAGAAGAGGATTTCGTTAAAATCCATGATACGGCAAATTTTACGCCGGGCAATGCGGTGCTGTTGGCGCCCGGTGATGGTTTAGGTGAGGCAGCTCTGTTTTGGGACGGCCAATTTCTAAGGCCATTTGCGACCGAAGGCGGCCACTGCGAATTCTCACCCAGAACGAATGACGAAGTAGAGTTTTACTCTTTTTTACAAAAAATATACGGTATCGTAAGTTGGGAATCTGTGCTTTCCACAGGAGGTTTATTTAATGTTTATCGTTTCCTGAGAGACGTTAAGCGGCAGGTGCAGCCCGACTGGCTGAGCAAGGAAATCGAGGCCGGTAATTTCACTCAAGCCATTATTCATGGAGCGATTGAGAAAAAAGACCGGATCTGTACCATGACGATAGAAACATTTTTGGTGTTTCTCGCCCGTGAAGCCAACAGTTTGGTTCTCAAAATGAAAGCAACCGGTGGATTATTCCTGAGTGGAGAGATTCCCGTAATGCTGGAACAATTCCTTAATAATAAGAAGTTTTATAAAAATTTCATCATCAGTGATAAAATGGAAAATATCCTAAAAGATATTCCGATTTATTTAGTAAAAGATGAAAAAACAATTATCAATGGAGCAGCATTATACGCCGCTTTCTCTGAAAAATCTTAATTCTTATAGCATCCTTAAAACTTCGCCGAAAAGCGAAGTTTTTTAATTTTTAAAATAATTTTGATTAAGATGAATACTATGTTAATGAGGAAGTTAGCACCTTTCATATTCGGTTTGTTTTCACTGATGGTATTTTCTCAATCCAAAACAATTCTATCATCTGAGATTCGCTGGAAAGCGTACAAAACCTTAAAAACAGAATCGCTTTCTCATTTTGGAACAGTCAACTTAAAAGAGGGAAATCTGATTTTTAAAGGGAATGATTTGGCGGGAGGCAGTTTTGTGATGGATATGAAAACCATCGATGCCGCAGATATGAATGAAGATCCCAAAATGAAAAAAATGCTGGAGAATCATTTGAAAAGCGATGATTTTTTCGACACGAATAAATTTCCAACAGCGTCCTTTCAGATCAAATCTGTAAAGAAAATTAACAGCAATGGATACAATTATCAGGTGGCGGGACCATTGACGATCAAAGGAATTTCTAAAAATATTTCTTTTCCGGTAAAGGTTTTTCAAAGCAATGCTGTTTATACTTTGACTTCTGCTCAATTTACCTTTAACAGAAAAAATTACGGATTAAAATACAATATTTTCGAGGACATGCTGATCAGCAATGAGGTCGAGATAAATGTTACTGTTAAGGCTCAATAAAGTTTTCTTATCCTACATCAATACTTTGTTACTGAAATTTTAAATACTTTTGCAGTTCAAATTTAAATAATAAGAATGAAAAATTTAGTATTAGCAGCACTATTAGCTGGAGGAATGATGTTTGGGCAAACCAAAAAAGTAACTGATTCAAATATTGAATGGTGGGGATATAAATTAGCGAAAACAGAAGCTTCATCGCACAACGGAGTCGTTAATTTGAAATCAGGAGATGTTGTGATGAAAGGAAACAATATCGTTGGAGGTACTTTCTCTTTGGATATGAACAGCATTAATGCGACCGATTTATCCGGCGAATACCAAACCAAATTAAACAACCATTTAAAAACCGGAGACTTTTTCGAAACCGACAAGTTCCCGGTGGCGACTTACAAAATTACGTCCGTAAAAAAGAACAGTAACAAAGCATTTCCTTATATGATTTACGGTAATCTTACCGCAAAAAATAAGACAAATCCTGTGGCTTTCCCCGCGAAAATTTCTTTAAAAAACGGAGTTTTGAATATTGTTTCAGACAAGTTCAGTTTCGACCGTCAGAAATTTGATATCGCTTATGCTTCAGCGGCAAAAGATGTAATTGTGAAAGATGAAATCGATATGATCATCAATGTTACTGCGAAATAACTTTAACAAAATATTAGTATAGAAAGAGCAGCATTGTCTGCTCTTTTTTCTATTTTTGAGGGATGAAATTATACGTGGTCAGCGGACTTGGAGCCGATTTTAAAGTACTGGAAAAAATAACTTTTCCACAAAATTTAGAAGTCGTCTTTCTGGACTGGCTCATTCCGTCAAACCATGAAGATTTTCAACATTATGTAAAAAGAATGGCGGACAGAGTTGACGCGTCCGAACCTTTTGCCCTGCTAGGCTATTCCTTCGGTGGGATTCTCGTACAGGAAATCGATAAAATTAAACCCGCTGAAAAAATCGTTATTCTGGGGAGCATCAAATCGGATAAAGAAAAATCGAGGTTCATTAAATTCGGAGAAATTACCAGGATTGCTAAAATTTTACCCGAAAAAATGTTCAATGTAAAATCTGCTGCCATTTATTCCTTTATGAGAAAAATAGTCGATCCGAAAAATCCTAAAATGTTACAGTATCTGAAAGTCACCGATCCTTATTATTTAAAATGGGGAGTCGAGCAGGTGTCCAATTGGAAATTTGATGAAAATCCAAAAGTCATCCAGATTCTGGGGAGCAAAGACATTGTATTTCCAGTGAAATATTCTAAGCCGGATTATATCGTGCAAAACGGAACGCATCTTTTTCCGGTAACCCAGCCAAAGCAGGTTTCTAAGATCTTAGCAGAAATTTTCAAATAATCAATAAATTTTCATCTAGAAAAAACTTTCAAATCTGCGGGAATTTACATCCTGTTTCTACTGGCTTTTCAAGCATAAATTATACTGATTTTCACTGATTCTTTTAGAGATCTAAAGATTGTTTTATGTGTAAAATTACTTTTTAATTAAAATAAATGAGCGTATTTATCTGTAGAAATCTGTGATATGTATGCGAAGAAAATCCGCTAAATATACCGGAGTTTTCCATCCAATTTCCAATTAATATTTACCGAAATTTAAAAAGTATTTTCATCTAAAATTTGCTTCAAAAAATATCAAAAATAGAATTATCTTTGTCATCCACTCAATTTTAGTTTAATGCTCATCGCATATTATATATAATGGAATCAATCAGTGTTTTTGAAATTATAAAAGTAGGAATCGGACCCTCAAGTTCTCATACCATGGGACCGTGGAACGCGGCGGAAAGTTTTATCAGAAAAATAAAAACCGATCACCAGGTTCAGGAAGTAAAAGAAGTTTTTGTGGAATTTTTCGGCTCACTCGCTAAAACCGGAATCGGCCACGGGACCGATATCGCCGGAATGCTCGGCCTTTCTGGTGAAAATTTCAAAGAGATCGATACTTCGAAAATTGATGAGAAAGTAGCAGCTATCAAATCTTCAGATACTGTAAATCTGAATGGTGAAAAAGTAATTCCATTTATTTATGGACATCATTTGATTTTAAACAAACAGAAATCACTCGATTTTCATCCAAACGGAATGATTTTCAAAGCCATATTTGAAAATGGCGAAGAATTAATTCAGGATTACTATTCTATCGGAGGCGGATTTATCGCGACCCAGGAAGCCAATTCTTACGAAAACCATTGTACCAGAACCCTTTATCCTTGCCATAACGGAAAAGATATTGATAAGAATATGGCAAAACTAGGTTTAGATAAAATTTCAGATCTTATTTTCCTTAACGAAGAATCCTGGCGAAGCAGAGAGGAAACTGAAAAAGAAGCCCTTTATATCTGGCAACAGATTAAAGAATGTATTTACAAAGGCGTCAACAAAGAAGGGATTCTTCCCGGCGGTTTAAATGTTACCCGTCGTGCCGCAGGTTTGAACAGAAAATTACTCGGTGACAAAATTTATAAAAATATTCATGAGTGGTATCAGTTACTCATCAATGCTGATGTAAGTTTTACCAATATCAACAAATGGGTTTCCTGTTTTGCCTTGGCCGTGAACGAAGAAAATGCAAGTTTCGGCCGGATTATTACCGCACCAACCAATGGCGCGAGTGGCGTAATTCCTGCTGTACTGATGTATTCCCAGGTTTTTACCGATTTCAAAAGTGACGATAATATCATCAGGTTTCTTTTGGTAGCCGGCGAGATCGGAACGCTTTTTAAAAAGAACGCCACCATTTCTGCCGCGATGGGAGGTTGCCAAGCGGAAATCGGAGTTTCGTCCGCTATGGCCGCTGCCGGTCTTACCGAAATTATGGGTGGCACGCCCGGTCAGGTTCAGATGGCTGCTGAAATTGCGATGGAACATCACCTCGGCATGACTTGTGATCCGATCGGCGGTTTGGTACAGATTCCGTGTATCGAGCGCAATTCTATGGGCGCCATCAAAGCGATTACCGCGGCGAATATCGCCTTAGAATCTGATCCTACCAAAGCGCGCGTCACTTTAGACGAAGTCATTCAATCCATGTGGGAAACCGCTCAGAGCATGAATGACCGCTTCAAAGAAACCTCAGAAGGTGGCCTCGCCATCGCCGTGAACGTCGCTGAATGTTAGATTTTTCTCTTTAATTTTCAGGAGCAAAATGTAAAACCTGAATTACTGCAAAAAGCAAAAGAAATTAGAGAAAGTCAGATGGGAATTGGATTTCATTTTTAAATACCCTTATTAATTAATAGTGAGTGTTATACTTGGGATTAGAAATGAAAAAAGAGTATAGATAACACATTATTTTAAAAAGCAATTTAAAATTTTCATCGATAATTTTTGCAATCAATGAGATTTTCTGCAGGTATAAAGTAGTCCTGTTTTTACCTAAGATGCAGAAATATAAACTGTTATGGATTAATGTCAAAAACGAACTGTAAACAGAATAGTCAAAAAAAATGAACATACAGCAAGCCTACAATATTTGGTCTGAACAATATGATACCAATGAGAATAAAACCAGAGATCTGGAAGCAGTTTCACTGCGGGAAAATTTAAAGGGACATCATTTTGGTAATTGCCTTGAAATAGGTTGTGGAACAGGAAAAAATACCGAATGGCTGGCGACTTTTTCAGATTATGTTGTAGCGGTAGACTTTTCAGATGAAATGCTGACAAAGGCGAAACAGAAAATAAAGGCGGATAATGTGAAATTTATTCAGGCCGACATTAATAAAGAATGGAATTTTACGGAGAATACCAAATATGATTTAGTCACTTTCAGTCTCATTTTAGAACATATCGAAAATCTGGATATCATCTTTCAAAAACTAAGCGAAGTCATCAATTTAAATGGAATGATCTATATTGGTGAACTTCACCCTTTTAAGCAATACAGCGGTTCAAAAGCAAGGTATGAAACTGCAGACGGACTTCAAGTACTAACCTGTTTTAATCACCATATTTCAGACTTTGTAAGTTCAGCGATTAAACATAATTTTCAGTTGGTAGATCTAAAGGAATACTTTGACGGAAGCGACAGAAATACCATTCCAAGAATTTTGACAATGATATTTAAGAAGAAATAAAGAAGATCAAACATTTCTAAAATATATGCGATCTCTTATTTAGGAGCTTTTACCTAATAATTACCCTAAATCATTCATTTCCAATCAACTTTTCTAATAATTCACAATTCTCTTTTCTAAGGCAGATTTAAACTTCAGAAGTTGCGTAATGCATTCATTCAGAGTGTTTTATGTGTTTCCTTCAATTAATAAACTTTATTTCGCTGCCAATGGAGATTTTGCTTTATCAAAATCCATCATTACAATTCATAAATCACCCTGAAAAAAGAACTGAATTTTTCTTTACTTTTTGTAATCGGAAAACCTGCAACAAGACCAATTGCCAATGCTTTATTGATTTGAATTTTCCCCTGAGGACGCATTATCATTTCAAACTTTCCGTCTACAATCTCTTTGTTGAATTCAATGCCAACAAAATGTGAAGAATTTGGGATCGCATAATCAACTGAAGTGTTAATCTGCCAATCCACATTGGTGTAATCTGTATTAAACCGATGTTTAAAAATAGGACCTGCAAAAATTAAAGTGTGAAAATTAGCGCCCCAGCGTTTTGCCGCAATAAAAAACGGACAGTATTCTAATCCCTTTATCAATGGCTTATCATCTAAATCTTCAAAAGCGGTAAAACCTATAACTTGGGTGTAACCAACAGCAAGTGTTGTATTGTATTTGGTCGAAACGTAAAAGGAATATTGCGCAGACAGTCGTAAATTATCAAATCTGTTTTTAGGAATATCTTGGGCGTTGCTTATCTTTTTAAAGAATGCAAAATCTGTTTCTATTTCGAGGCCTAATCGGTCGATAGGAGCAAATTCATATTCTGCTAATACCGCATATTCACTATAATCCGCTGTGTTTTTAAAATCACCTGCAAGATTAATTTCTTTCTCTCCTTTCCTGGCCCCCAAATCCCTTACTAAATCGATATACAGAGGCTCAATATGATGTACTTTTGGAATTTTGGCAGGAGGACTAGCAATTGGGATCTCCTGAGCACTGGTAACTGTACCGCAAAATAGCAATACGAAAAGAATCAAGTTACCGCTTACTTTTACTCGATTTTCCATTTTAATGCCTTGTAAATGAGATTACAAGTAGTAAAGTTAGAAAAAAGTTAGGACGCAAATTTTTTTTGAAGGTATTTTTTTGAGGTAAACCAAAAATTTAACATTCAGAAATGAACACTATAAATGATGCAATTCCAAAAAAAAACCGCTAAATTTTATTTAATTAATCCTGAGTTGTTTTTTTTAATCTCGTGTTTTTTAAGCTGTTTTTTATATCTAATGATTGATTCAATAATCGGATTAATATGGAATCGTTTTTTAAAAAGTAAAACAATGTAGGTTAAACTTCACTAATCTATAAAAATTGCTACAATAGATCTAAACTTGAGCCTTGTATCGCTGCTTATCTCAAAATCCCCCGAATCTTATTCGCATTCCGGATCAGTTCTTCCAAATAATCGTAGTTCTCTTTTTCCAGCGCCGATTTAAATTTACGCAGCTGCGTAATGTGCTCATTCAAAACATCCAACACATTTTCTCTATTCTGTCTGAAAATCGGAACCCACATTTCAGGATGGGATTTTGCCAAACGAACTGTGCTGGAAAAACCGGAACTTGCCAACTGAAAAATAGTATCTTCCTCGCGTTCTTTTTCCAAAACGGTATTTGCCAAAGCATAAGAAGTGATATGGGAAATATGAGAGATATATGCCGTGTGAATATCATGACTTTCGGATTCCATATAAAGAAGATTCATTTCCAGATATTCTGCAACTTGTCTGGCCATTTTCAACGCGTCTGGCGCTGAATCTTCCTGATCACAAATTACACCGGCTCTTCCGGAAAAACTGTCTGATACTGCTGACTTTGGACCCGAATTTTCTGTTCCCCACATCGGGTGAAAAGCCACAAAACGGCTTCTGTTTTTATGATTCTCTACTCCTTTTACAATTCCAGCTTTCGTAGAACCAACATCCATTACGGTTTGTTTGTCGGTGACCAAATCTAAAATTGCCGGCAGTAATTTTCTGGCTGAATCCACAGGAATGGCCAAAATAACGAGATCAGAATTTTGGATTGCTTTTTCCAATGACAAACTTTCATCGATAATGCCCAGTTCTTTTGCTTCAACCAGATGTTGTTCATTTTGATCGACGCCGTAAACGTAATCTGCAAAATGTTTTTCCCGTAATTTTAAGGCAATTGACCCACCAATTAAACCGACACCGATGATGGTTAATTTCATAACAGTTGATTTGCCAATACAGAGATTAGCGTAATTTTTTTAGACTTTGGAAATTCGATTGTTCTGTACATTTTTCAAATCCGATTTCGTATCGGGGATTTTTCTTGGGATAAGTCAAAATATAACTGGGACATGGTTTTTTCTGCGCATCACTTTTTTCAAAATCAACATTTCCTTTGGTAATAATACTGTCTTTCAGAAATTTCTCATCGATTTTCAGGAATTCCATTTCCGCTTTAAAGCTTTCGGAATAGGTGAATTCTTTTGATAATGTTTCTGCAATCACCCTGGAATTAGGAAGGTACCCGCTGCAACTTGCCCCTTTTTTGTTCAGAATAAAAAATACAATGATAAGGCCGGGAATTAATCCCAGTAAAAAAAATTTGGCTTTTCTCATTTAAAAAATTAAAAGATTGATGTCATGATAAGTCAGATCAAAACGGTCGCAGATCATCTTCTTCGTATGGCGACCTTTATACATATAAAGCGATTGCTTCATTTCATTTTTGTGGATAAGCACGTTTTCGAAACCGCCCTCTTCATCATAATTCAAAAGATAAGAAAGGAAGAAATTAGAAACTGCTTTCGTAGTGGTTCTGGGCATTTTTGAGGTTAAGTTGGGTAAACCACAATGAATAACGCCATGCTTGATAATATACGGATTTTCCATGTCGGTCAGTTCCGAAGTCTCAATCATTTTTCGGTTATCGATGGTTACATCGATAATGACACTTCCTTTTTTCATTCCTATAACCATTTCTTCGGTAACAATAGGAACTGCACTTAATTTTGCAAGTGCTCCGATTACTACATCAGCCCTTTTTAAACTCTTTGCTAATTCTTTGGGATCGATGATAGAAGTAGGAACACGCCCATCAACCATCATGTGCAGACGGCGAAGTTTCGACAGGGAATTGTCAAAAACTTTTACGCTCGCTCCCAGACCTAAAGCTGCTTTGGTTGCGAATTCACCTACAATCCCAGCCCCGATAACGACGACCTCTGTTGGACGTACGCCGGTAATCCCACCCAACATTAATCCATTTGAAAGGGCTAATAATTCTGCTGCGTAAAGAATAGAAATACTTCCTGCAATTTCGCCAATCAGTCGTACCAAAGTCAATTGCTTGTACTCATCAGCAATGAATTCGAAAGCGATGGCATTGATTTTTTTCTCGGCCAATTTTTTAAAATACTCTTTGTCGCGAAGATTGATCTGTAAAGCTGAAACCAAATAGGAGTTCATTTTCAGCATATCAATCTCTTCTGTAGTCGGAGGATTTATTTTTAGCACCAGCTCCTGTTCAAAGGCTTCCCGCGGACTGTGAGTGATGAGCGCTCCAGATTCAGAATATTGCAAATCCGTAAAAAAAGAACCTTCACCTGCTCCGGATTCTACAACGATGTGATGTCCGTTTGCTACTAATACCTGCACGGCGTCGGGGGTTATGCAGGTCCTTCGTTCGTTAAGACAAGTTTCTCTTGGAATTCCTATGCTGAATTGTTTTTCCTTTTTAACGATTTCCAATTTCTCCTCTTGAGGGAGTAAATCCTGTTCCGAAAATGGGGTAAAAATATGGGTATGACTCATTTTATAAGTTTTGATAAGGAAGCTGATTCAAAAAAATCAGTATGCAAAGATACAATGATTTGATTATTAATTGGGCAAATTCTACCGGAAGTTAATGATGCGGTATTCTCCATCATTTTCAATGCTCATTTCGTGATGGGGGAAATGGGCGAGTTCGGCTTCATACACTTCTGGCCATTCGATAATGCATAAAAAAGAATTGTCCAGATATTCGTGGATGCCGATGTCTTCAACTTCATCGGTGGATTTCATGCGGTACAGATCAAAGTGAAAAACGTTTCCCTTCGGGG
The DNA here is from genome assembly GCF_030815285.1 of Chryseobacterium sp. MDT2-18. Lineage (NCBI taxonomy): Bacteria > Pseudomonadati > Bacteroidota > Flavobacteriia > Flavobacteriales > Weeksellaceae > Chryseobacterium > Chryseobacterium sp. MDT2-18. Next base: position 20,020 of record NZ_JAUSWQ010000001.1, read on the forward strand.
TGTCATATTCGTTTACAATCGCATAAGTAGGAGAGGAGACTTCATCCTGGCTTCCTAAATTTTTCAGAAGGAATTGGGTAAATGTTGTTTTTCCTGCGCCCAGATTTCCCTTCAATAAAAGAATATTATGCTTAAATTCTGGCAGAATTTGATCGGTTACCTTTTGCCAGTCTTCAATTTTATTAATTTTAAATTCCATGTTTATTTATAAATTTCAATGAAGATTTCACCATCTTCAGTAATGGCACCACGGTACATTCCTGCAGTATTAAAAGGCATTGCTATATTTCCGTCTTTATCTAAAGCGATTAAACCGCCGTCACCGCCCATTTTTCCGATCTCGTCGATGGTTTCCTGGGTGGCTGTTTTAATGTCTTTATTTTGATATTCCATTTTTGCGGCAATTGTTCTGGCAGCCGTTGCCCGGATGAAATATTCGCCCCAACCGGTTGCTGAAATTCCAACTTGAGAATTGGCATAAGTTCCGGCACCAATAATAGGGGCATCGCCAATTCTGCCATATTTTTTGTTGGTCATTCCGCCTGTTGAAGTTCCGGCGGTGATATTTCCGTCTTTATCTAAAGCAACTGCGCCAACAGTTCCGAATTTTTGGTCGATTTCGTAAGATTCCGGCAAGGTGTTCTGAGAGATTTTTTTCTTTGTATTTAATGATTCTTTCTGTTTCAGTTTTTGCAATCCATCCCAACGCTCTTTCGTCCAGAAATAGGCCGGATCTACAATTTCTAAGTTTTGGTCTTTCGCAAATTGTTCTGCGCCAACGCCTGATAACATCACGTGTTCAGATTTTTGCATTACAGCAATTGCCGTTTTTATTGGATTTTTAATGGTGTGAACGCCCGCTATTGCTCCGGCAGATTTGTCCTTTCCATACATGATGGAAGCATCGAGTTCATTTTTTCCGTCTGCGGTGAAAACAGCTCCTTTTCCGGCATTAAATAACGGCGAATCTTCCATGACGGTGATCGAAGCAGCGACTGCATCTATCGACGAATTTCCTTTTTGAATCTCAGCATATCCTGCTTTCAAGGCTTCTGAAAGTTTGGCTTTATAAGCATTTTCCTTTTCTGCAGTCATGCTGGATTTGAGAATTGTTCCGGCGCCGCCATGAATGACGAGGACGTATTTTTTTTGTGCCGTCATCATCAGTGAAAAAGTAACGATGGAAGCGAGTAGGAGTTTTTTCATTGTCAATCGAATTATTTGTCAAATTTATTGTTTTTTTTCTTCATCAGTGAAAAAGCGGTTCTCAATTTCTTTGACTCATTGCTCATTAGCCTTTATTCATCAATAGTAAACCTTTGTATCCCCGAAAAACTATCCTGTTCAATATTAATTTCAGCAAGAGGTTGTTGATAAGTTTTGGGCATCGAAACGGTTACAATGATAAGGAAAACAAAAACTTTATTCCTATTTTTACCGAATGATTTCTAAGCAAACAATCGATAAAATATTTTCTGCTGTTCGGGTAGAGGAAATCATCGGCGAATATGTACAACTCAAGCGGGCAGGCTCTAACTTTAAAGGATTAAGTCCTTTTCATGATGAGAAATCGCCGAGTTTCGTAGTGTCGCCGAGCAAACAGATTTGGAAAGATTTCTCCAGCGGAAAAGGCGGAACTGCAATTTCTTTTTTAATGGAGATTGAGAATTTCACGTATCCCGAAGCGCTGAAACATGCTGCGAAAAAATACGGAATCGAAATTGAAGAGGATAAACGCGAACTCACGGAAGAGCAAAAACAGGCGCAAACCGATAAGGAGCTGCTTTATAAAATTCATGAGATTGCAAACGATTTCTTTCAGCATCAACTTTTTGAAACGGAAGAAGGAACGACCATCGCTTATTCTTATTTTAAAGAGCGCGAACTTCGGGATGATATTATCAAAAAATTCCAGTTGGGATATTCGCCGGAACAAAGAAATGCGTTTACAGAATTTGCTTTAAATAAAGGATATTCCAAAGAAATTCTGGAGAAATCGGGACTTTCTATTTTCCCGGAAAATGCACCGAACGGCATCGACCGTTTTCGGGAAAGGGTTTTGTTTCCGATTCACAGTTTCTCGGGCAGAGTTTTAGGTTTTGGTGCCAGAATTCTCAAGAATAATGTAAAAACGGCCAAATATCTCAATTCTCCCGAAACCGAAATTTATCATAAATCCAGCGTTCTTTACGGATTGAGCCAGGGAAAACAGTCGATTTCAAAAAATAACCTTTGCCTTCTGGTAGAAGGTTATATGGATGTAATCGCTCTTCATCAAAGCGGAATTGAAAATGTCGTAGCCAGCTCAGGAACAGCTTTGACCGTGGATCAAATCAAACTGATCAAGCGTTTAACCGAAAATGTAACGATCCTTTTTGATGGTGATCCTGCCGGAATTAAAGCCAGTTTCAGAAGCATCGATTTATTGTTGGCCGAGGAAATGAACATCCGGATTTTACTGTTTCCTGATGGTGATGATCCCGATTCTTTCTCGAGAAAACATCCGCAGGAATATGTCGAAAATTTCATTAAAACCAAAGCGAACGATTTTATCGATTTCAAAGCTGAGATTTTATTAAAAGAAGCCGGCGATGATCCGATAAAAAAAGCAGAAGCCATCCGAAATATCGTAAAGTCGGTTGCTTTCGTAAAAAATGCCCTGAAACAGGAAGTTTACCTGAAAGAGGTTGCCACCAAATTTGGAATTTCAGAGCAATCACTTTTTAATGAACTGAATGTTCAGAAACAGATTCAGAATCAGAACTTTTCCCCGCAACAGAGAGCAGAGCCGCAAGAAAGGCCGAAAATGGAAATTGTTCCTCCAACGATAATTTCGGTAAATCCTTTGTTGGAATTAGAGGAAAAGTTGGTGAAACACATGCTCAACTTTGGAGACCGGATTTTAGAAAAGTCAGATGCCGATAACCAACCGTTTAAAATTACGGTGATTGAAGAAATAATCAGTCACTTTAATGAAGATAATTATGAACCGCAATCCCCGGTTAACCGGAAAATAATTGAAGAATTAAAAAACGGATTAGCCAATAATGAGATTATTCAAAGTAATTTTTTCTTAACTTTAATGGATGAAACTATTGTTTCCAAAGTTTCAGGTGCCATTCTCGGAGATGACGAATTAAGCAACTGGGAAAAAAGCAATATTTTTCCGCCTAAACCGGGTGATAAATTAGAAGCGGAAATTGAAGATGATATTCTCATTCATAAAAGTCATTTTATTGAAAAGATGATTTACGATATTGTAAAGAAATTGGATTCAGTAAGGGATGAAAATCCGGAAGAGTACTATGAATTCGTGAAAAAAATAATGATACTAAAAAGTCTTCTGAGCGAAATCAATAAAAAACTGAACCGCCAACTGACAAAAGGGCATAGTTTTTTTAGGGAACAAAAATTGTAAACTACATAATGCAAAAAAAAATAAGTAATGGATATTAAAAAAGATTTCAGAGATTTCTCTGTAAAACATTTAGGAAACAGCGGACTGGCGACTGATCAATATATGGGAATGTTTAACCCAACCAGTCTGACGCCGTATATCATGGAAGAAAGACGCTTGAACGTTGCTCAAATGGACGTTTTTTCCCGATTAATGATGGACCGTATTATTTTCCTGGGAACAGGAATTGATGACCAGGTGGCGAATATCGTCACAGCGCAGTTGCTTTTCCTGGAAAGTTCTGATGCCTCAAAAGACATTCAGATTTACATCAACTCTCCCGGTGGAAGCGTATATGCAGGTTTGGGAATTTACGACACCATGCAGATTATTAAGCCCGACGTTGCGACAATCTGTACCGGAATGGCTGCCTCAATGGGCGCAGTTCTTTTGGTTGCCGGTGCAAAAGGAAAACGTTCTGCATTAAAACATTCAAGAGTGATGATTCACCAGCCGAGTGGTGGAGCACAGGGTGTTGCATCCGACATGGAAATCAATTTGCGCGAAATGCTGAAACTGAAAAAAGAACTCTACGACATCATTTCTGAACATTCAGGACAAACCTACGAGTGGGTGGAGAAAGCCTCTGACAGAGATTATTGGATGACTTCCGGGGAAGCCAAAGATTTTGGAATGGTTGATGAAGTTCTTCAAAGAAAAACAGAGAAATAAATCTCAAGATTTGTTATAAAAAAGAGAGAACGTCCCAAAGGAATGTTCTCTCTTTTTATAATTATTTTCAAATGTTACAACAAATGGTGAACTTGAAATAATCTTAAAAATTTATTTTCATGCCCAATCCGTTGTTGTTTGTGACAAGATAATATTCTTTTACCGGTTTTAAATTTGAAGCGGTTTCAGTTTTTATTCTTTTCATTTGAGAACTGCCTGAAATTTTCATGATAAGTCCGGCTCCCATTCCTGCCAATCCAATAATCAGTGGAACAGGACTTCCTTTTGATTCAATATTTTGATTTGGTGAACTTACTGTTTCAGAAGATGAAGATAGATTTAGAATTCCACCTACCAAAAAACAGGCGCCGCCTCCCACCAGAAAACCAGTACCAAGCTGACTCAGTTTTTTCGCCTTAATATAATCGGCATTATTGATGAAATTGTTGATTTTCAAAACGGTTGTTGCCGGTTGTTTCGAATGAAGGTGATTCACATTTTCTGCCATTGCTTCGGTTGTTGGAGACTCACTTTCAGTTAAATTTCCGTTAACCGGTTCAGAATCAAATACAATACTTTTGACAGAGTTATCATACAGAAACTCTTCTTTTCCAGTTTCTGTATTTATAAAGGTGACTTTTCCTTTTTGATAAATTAAATGGGTGTAATTTATTTTTAAATCAGTGGAAGTATTGATCACTCCTTTTGATGATTTTTGTGGAATTTTAACTTGAGAAAATAAAAACCCACCAAGTAAAAAGGTACCAACAATAATTATTTTTTTCATAATTAAATTAAATAAATCAGGCGTTAAACCCTTCGATAATTTTAGCAAAATCGTCCACTTTCAAAGCAGCTCCACCGATTAAACCACCGTCAATATCAGGTTGGGAGAAGATTTCTTTGGCGTTGTCAGGTTTCACAGATCCGCCGTAGAGAATTGAAATTTCGTCAGCAACATCTTGTCCGTATTTACCGGCAATTAAATTTCGGATATGGGCGTGAATTTCCTGTGCTTGCTCAGGCGAAGCTGTTTCTCCGGTGCCGATTGCCCAAACCGGTTCGTAAGCGATTACGACTTTTTTAATTTCGTCAGCAGTTAAAGTGAAAAGAGCCTCTTCAGTTTGGTTTTTTACCACTTCTAAATGTTGGCCGGCTTTTCTTTGCTCCAAAGTTTCACCATTACAGTAAATCGGCGTCAAGCCTTTGTCCAAAGCCAATTTTACTTTTACATTACAAAGAGCATCGGTTTCACCATGGTATAATCTTCTTTCAGAATGACCGATAATTGCACCGGCCGCATGAATAGATGCCAACATATCTGCCGAAATTTCCCCCGTGTAAGCGCCGCTTTCGTGTGCGCTGATGTCCTGTGCGAAAACGCCGATTTCATTGTGGGCAAAAACATCTTTTGCCATCATTAAATACAGTGATGGTGGCGCAATCCAGACTTCACAATGAGTTGCGTTGTGTTTTTTGTAATCTAATAATTGAAACATTAATTGCTGTGCTTCAATCACATTTTTATTCATTTTCCAGTTTCCTGCAACGATGTTTTTTCTCATGGTCAAATATTTATTTAATTAAGTTGCCAAATGTCTTTAAGGATCTGATAGAAATCGTGTTCGGTGTCAGAAACCTGCTCATCTGCTTTTATCAGCGTTTTTGCAAATTGTCTGAAAGATATTCTTTCTTTCTCTGTGGAATCATCCAGAAAACACTGCGCGTGAAATTCAAAATGCGGCTTCCATTCTTCGGGTTTTAAAAGAGCAATAACTTCTAATTCGTCATCCAAGTCCATTTTAAATGGAAATTCATCGGCTAGATATTGCTGAATCATCATTCCTTCTTGCGGAGCAAATTCGCCATCAACAGAGGAAAGAATCATTAACAGGTGATAACCGGCAATCGATTTATTTGATTTTTTTTGATTCATTATCGTTTAATTTTTTTGTTTAATATAATCTTCGGCAGACATTTTATCTACAATTTTTCCTTTCTTTAAAGTAAGGACAAAGGGGTTGCTTCTGGCTATTGTTTTAATTGCCGTGCCATCCATCATTGTATTATTAATGGTTTTAAAGGTATTGGGATTGGTAGAAATACCCATAACCAGAGCGTCTTTTTGTTGGCTCAATTTGGCTTCGGCCTGCGCTAAAACTTCGGTATCGGCCTGTTTCGGATTGTACGAAAAAATAAGAATCGCTTTTGGGGCTTTCAGCATTTCGCCGGTCAAATCGATGCCGTCTGCGGTTTCCGGTTTGAATTTAGAAATCTCCGATTCATAACCTTGTTTTACCAGCTTAGAAGTTGTCTTATCGTCCTGAATCATCCAGGGAGAACCTTCTTCCCAATATTTCTTTTCATTGACATAATCATCCTGATTGACTTCTAAAATGTCTCCTGTTTTTTTGTTTTTTAGAGAATAATAGGTTTTAAATTGGGACGGATTTTCAGCAATATTTTGTTTCTCGATATTGAGGTCGGTGCCAATTTTATAATCTCTGAAATCAATAATAGGTTCGTGGGTAATTCCCCAGCTGATTACAAAAATCATGGCCAGAAATGCAAAAGCAGAAAGGTATTTCTTAAGGTTTGATTTTTGTTCAGTTTCATTAAAATCATTCCGATAAAGAAAATATAAAACGAGCAGTCCTATCAACAGTATAATATCTTTCCAGAAACTTTGCCAGGGTTGCATTTTCAGGGCATCACCAAAACAACCACAATCGGTTACCACATTAAAATAGGCTGAATAAAAAGTAAGAAAAGCAAAGAAAACGCACAAAGCAATCAAGGTGGAAAGCGTGAATTTCAATTGACTTTTTATTAACAGTAAAAATCCGAAAACCATTTCCAGAACAACAACGAGCACTGCAATTACGAGCGCCTGTCTTTCCATAAATGGAATGTTGAAGACGGCAGGTGAAAAATATTCTTCCAATTTAAATGAAAATCCTACTGCGTCTACGGCTTTTACAAAACCTGATGCAATAAAAACTAATGCAATTGCAATCCTTAGTATATTTTTCAACATATCAATTCAATTATAGAGGTTTGGAAATTTTTTTTTCTTCAGAGAATTTTATCAGACAGAAAACCGCATAATTCAGCATGTCAAAATAATTGGCGTCAATTCCTTCGGAAACCAAAGTTTCGCCGGCGTTGTCTTCTATCTGTTTGGTTCTCAATACTTTTTGGTAAATCAAATCGGTGATTGATGAAATCCGCATTTCGCGCCAGGCTTCTCCGTAATCGTGATTTTTTCTGAGCATTAATTCTTTGGCTTCACTCGCAAACTGGTCATACATTTTCATGATTTCATTCCGATCCTGTTTGAAATCATCTGCAAAGCCTTTCTCTAACTGGATTAATCCGATAATAGAGTAATTCACAATAGCGATAAAATTTTCTTCTTCGGATTCGCCGACTTTAGAAATTCCCGTCGTTTGAAAATTTCTTAAACTTTTAACTTTAATGAAAATCTGATCTGTTAATGATGAAGTTCGTAAAACCCGAAATGATGCGCCGTAATCCGACAGTTTATTACTGAATAATTCGCGGCAGACGCTGATGACTTCGTCGAACTGTTGTGATGTTTTTTGCATAAGATTTCTAAACTTTTCAAAGATAAGAATTTCGTTTGAGAGTTGTCGGCTGGCTTGGTCAGAAATTGTATTTTTGTCAAATGAATACTGAAATTCCGAAACTTAAATCTTCCGATTTTTCAACGCTCAATTGCCGTGGACATGTCGTCGGTTTGTCGAAACCCAAAATTATGGGAATCCTCAATATCACGCCGGATTCGTTTTCCGATGGAGGAAAATTCAATACCGGAAAGGCAGCGCTTTTACATGCCGAAAAAATGATTTCTGACGGAGCTTCTATCATCGATATCGGCGCACAGTCGACCAGACCAAATGCCGAATTTTTAAGTTCAAAAGAAGAAATTTCAAGAATAGGAAATTTGATCTCTATCATTAAAAAAGAATTTCCACCAATTTTAATTTCACTGGATACGTTTTATTCTGAAACGGTAAAGTTTGGTTTTGATGAAGGAATCGATTTGGTCAATGATATTTCAGGTGGAATGTTCGATGACAAAATGTTTGAAACAGTTGCAGAAACAGGACTTCCGTATATTTTAATGCACATTAACCCGACCTATGAATCGATGCATGAAAAACTGATTCATGACGATATTATCCTTCATATCAACTATTATTTTTCTGAAAAGATTCAAAAATTAAGAAATTTAGGAATTAAAGATATTATTCTCGATCCCGGTTTTGGATTTGGGAAAACTGTGGAGCAGCAACATCAGATGATTGATGAAACGGAGATGATTGGATTTGGTGAATATCCTTTGCTGATCGGTATTTCCCGAAAATCTTTTATTTATAAACCTTTAGGGAAATCGCCTTTAGAGATCCAGGAAGAAACGCAGAAAATACACTTGAAAATTCTGCAGAAAGGAGCTAAAATTCTGCGTGTTCACGATGTTTTGGAAACTAAAAAGACAATTGATTTGTTTTTGAAAAAGTAATGGAATAAAAGGCATCAAACTTTATTTTTAAACCACAAATCTGACAAAAAAATCTGAAAATAAGAACTTCCGAAAGCGTAAAAAAGTAACTTTTTAAAGCAGTTTCCTTATTTCTCCTTTTGAAAAACTTTAAAAAGGTCAATGCTATTGTTTCTTTGTGGTTTTTAAAACAAATTTAAACAGGCGCTAAGTTTTCTAATTCAATCCAGACAGTTTTTCAGAATATTCGTCCGCAAACTGTTTCCGGTCTTCTTCCAGTTTTTCCAAATTATCGGGCAGCAGGTAACTGAACAGAATCTTTTCTTCATCATCTAAAAAGACGATTTCTTTTTCTTCGCCATCGGTCATTTGGGCGAAAATCTCCCACATCGAGGTATCTTTCATCTTTAATAATTCAAAAAAAGAACTTGCTTTAATCTGTATGTTTTTCATTTCTAAAATCCTAAAAAATTGAGTTTTAACTGTATGGCGAAATTTTCTTTAAAGGTTGGAGTGGCGTAATATCCGACGCGGTAGAAGAATCCTAAATTGAAAGGACTCCCCAAAAAATTGTTGGCTTCTAAACCGATTTCCTGATAAAAATGGTCGAGTTTCTGGAATTCAAACTGATGAATTTCCGGATTTTTCATATCGCCCGTAATTCCCCGGTACACCATATCGAAACTGGAAATTTTCTTTCCAAAAGTGCTAAAATAATAGGGGATTCTGTGGGTTAAATAATATCCTACGAACTTGTCATTATAATATTTTCCTCCTTCCATTGTGGCAAAACCGAGGTAAGAAGTAAGGTTGAAATTCAAAGAACTTTCGCCATTTCCTAAACCGTTAACCGCGTACTGATGCCAAATAGGCGCATTTCCGATACTCAGACCAGTATACAAACGAGCACCCGTAACACCGATTTTGGTTTTGAAACTGTGTTGAACCAGAAAGTCAAATCTGCTGAAACCGAAATCTCCGCCTAAAGTTTTTATACCTTGTTCGTAATTGAAATAAAACTCCGGATAGTTCTGTTCATACGTTAACTTTCCTGACGGCGTCATCATGCTTTTGGAATTCGGTGAATATTTCAGGGTAAGTTGCGTTGCGACATTTTCAAAACGATTTCCGAGATTGTTATAACTGTAATCGAATTTTGCTTCCTCGCGATCTCTCTTCGCAGAAACTCTCAGAGTCAGCGAATTAGACAGATCATTTTCATAGGACACTTTAAAACCTTCGAAATGGTAGAATCTGTCATTGTTTAAGTCCACACCGGAATTATTGATTTTCATTTTAAAGTTCCAGAGATTTTCATTGAAACGTCCCGCCGCATCGACGTCGTTATAATATTCGCCCCGGAAAAAAGAAGTTTTGTCTAACGTGGTTTTGATATCGATTCCGGCACCATATTTCCAGGAAGAATCTTTGAATCCATAGGCGATATAAGCATCCGGTGAAATATATTTATTGAATTTCTCATTCATTTTAATGCCTGCGCCCAAACGGAAACCTTCGTATTGATTGTATTTCAGCAGTTGAAGTGCATCAAAATCGACATTTCCGACTCTGATTTTTCCTTTGAGAAAACCGGTAAAAACATTCATCTTCTGGTCGAGATTATATTTTTTTCCAACGCTGTCGATTTTAGAATAGGTCATTTTTTCGCGTATTGTCAAAGAATCCGTTCTGTATTTCTCCAGAATATCTCCGCCGGTATTTTTCACGGACATTGAATATCCCGAAAAATCTTTTTTATTCTCATCAACTGAAGTTTTGAAATCGAAATAATCAGCCCTCACAAAAACATAGTTTCCGAATTGCTTTTTCAATTTTTCTTCAGAATCACCGTTTTTCTTTTTGTCTGTTTTGTTGACATCAAAAACAGTGGATCCCATTTTTATTTTAAAATTTTCTTTGAGCAAAAACCATTTGTTGTCAATGGGTTTCCAGATGCTGGTTATTGATCCCTCACTTTTTTTTCTGCTGTTGCTTTCTATTTTTTTGAGGCCATAAGTTTCAGCATCGACGTAGATATAACCGTTGAATTTTCGTTTCTGCACCGGGTTTTTATAATCGGCCTGCCGAAAACGGATCACATAATTTTTTCTGCCTTCAATCTCGATACTGTCGGTCAGAAAGTAGCGGTAGAGTGTCCGGTTTTCCTCCTGGATTTCTTTGGGTATTTTATTTCTGTTAGAGCGCAGCGCCAGCATTTCGTAAACCGGTTGTTTTAAACCGGCCACACGGTTGTCCAGTATATTGATTTTTTCGCCATATTTTTTGGAATATAAAAACTCAGAAGCTCTTTCCCAAAGGAACAATTTACTCCCAGCCATCAGTTTCATTACATTCAGCTTTTCTAATGAATCTTTCTTTTTTTCGGCAGACTGCATAGCTGCAGGAACTGTTTTCAGTGAATCAAGACGGTGATTCAGATATTGATTGTACTGCTTAATGCTGTCTTCATCGAAATCGAAAGAAATTTTCTCATAAGATTTAAAGGAGTAGGATTCTAAACTTTGCGGTGAATTATTTTTGAAATGATCATTTACTTTCTGTAAAATTCTCAACGCGCGCGGATCACTTTTATCAGAAATGATGACTCCTTCAATCGACTGCAGTTTAGGATCGGTTTTAGAAAGAGAAATTTCCATCATTTTATCGACCACGGCGTCGTCTTCATAAAAGCCCGGAGCTTTTACTTCTACTTTTTCACATTTTGTTTTAAAAGTTAAAGTGCCTTCAGTATTGGTTTTACCTAAAAGTTTGCCTTTACAAAAAATGGAAGCATTGGAAATCGGTGTTCTTTCTCCCGTTTTTAAAACCGTAATTTTAGATTGTCCGAAAAAGAAAAGACCGATAAATAAAAAGAAAATTGCACTGTGTTTTTTCATAGAAAACAAAAGTATTCAAAAAAATTAAAATTCAATGCACATTAGGTGTTAAGACTCTTAAACTTTAACTATTAGGAAATCCGTCCCCATTTATTTTTTCCTTTGTATTGTTTCGCATAATAAGTTCGTAATTCGAAATTTTCAGGATGTTCTAAATGAGGATCATTTTTAAGTAATGTCTCAACGGTCGATTTAGCAACTTTGATGATTTTGCCGTCTGCCACTAAATCGAGTTTTTTAAAATCGACAACACCACTTTGCTGGGTTCCGAGAATATCGCCGGGACCGCGCAGTTTCATGTCCACTTCTGAAATCTTAAAACCGTCATTCGTTTCGACCATTGTTTTCATTCGGGTGCGGCTGTCACTGGAAAGTTTATCGGAAGTGACCAAAATACAGTAACTCTGTTCCGCACCGCGACCCACTCTTCCGCGAAGTTGATGGAGTTGGGACAGGCCAAATCTTTCGGCACTTTCAATAATCATTACCGACGCATTGGGAACATTTACACCGACTTCGATGACCGTGGTTGCAACCATGATATGCGCTTTACCTGAAGCGAAATACTGCATTGCTGCTTCTTTTTCAGCAGGTTTCATTCTGCCGTGAAGCATAGTGACATTAAATCCTTCGTAAAACTCGATGATATGTTCCAGGTTTTCTAATAAATTTTTATAATCCAATGTTTCGGATTCTTCAATTAAAGGATAAACGAAATAGATCTGGCGGCCTTTTTCAATCTCCTCTTTGGCAAACCGGAAAATCGATAATCGGTCTTTTTCGCGGCGGTGTGCAGTAATAATGGCTTTTCTTCCGACAGGCAGTTCATCGATGACCGATACATCTAAATCGCTGTAAAAACTCATCGCTAAAGTCCGTGGAATCGGCGTTGCAGTCATGACGAGAATGTGCGGAGCGATTTTATTTTTCGCCCATAATTTCGCTCTTTGCGCCACACCGAACCGATGTTGCTCGTCAATAATGGCGAGTCCTAAATTTTTGAACTGTACGATGTCTTCAAGAACCGCATGTGTTCCGATCAGAATAGAAAGTTCACCGGAAAGAAGTTCCTCATGAATGACTTTTCGATCCGCAGTTTTGGTAGAGCCTGTTAATAACCGGACTTTAAGATCTGTTTTTTCTAAAAGTTCCTGAATGGAATTAAAATGCTGTTGTGCCAGAATTTCTGTCGGAGCCATCATGCAACTCTGAAAACCGTTATCCAAAGCAATCAACATCGTAAGAAGTGCTACCATTGTTTTTCCGGAGCCTACGTCACCCTGAAGAAGCCGGTTCATCTGAATCGGTTTTTTCATGTCGGTGCGGATTTCCTTTAAAACTCTTTTTTGGGCATTGGTCAGTTCAAAAGGAATGAATTCGTTATAAAACTGATTGAAATTTTCGCCGATTTTCGGGAAAGGATTTCCAGCTACGGACGCTTTATGATGTTGCTTTTTTAAACCATAACCTAACTGAAAGAAAAAGGCCTCTTCAAACTTGACCCTGTTTTCAGCATGTCGAAAGTGAACGAGATCTTTCGGGAAATGAATATGGTATAAAGCCGGAATTCTGCCAATTAAGTTCAAACTTTTCATTAAAGAACCGGGTAGGTTTTCAGAAACTAAATTGGGCAGGTTTTTAACAATGTCAGCGATTACCGTTTGAAAGAACTTGTTATTTAATCCACGCTTCGAGAGTTTTTCACTGCCGGGATAAATCGGCAGGAGCGTTCCTGAAAGGGCTTTCTTTTCATCGGCTTCAATTTCGGGATGGGGCATTGAGAAAATCCCGTTGAATTCATTGATTTTACCAAACACGAAAATTTCCTGATTGAGGGGAATTTGTTCTTTCATCCATTTTGAATACCGAAACCACACGAGATCCAGCGTTCCCGAACCATCACGGAATTTAGCCGTTAATCTCTTCTGACCTTTGCCGTATGCCACTTCCTGAATATCGGTAATCTTTCCTTTAAACTGAATTTCAGCATCGGGTTCTGTTCTTAAATCACCTATTTTATGAACCTTGCTTTTATCGATATATCTTAAAGGATAAAAAGTTAGAAAATCTTCCACGGTCGTAAATCCCAAAACATTTTTAATGAATTTGGCGCGTTCGGGACCGATTCCCTTTAAAAATTCTATAGGAGTTTCTAAAGTCAAGATTGAAATAAAAGCGTGTTGAAAGTCAAGGAGCGAATTTCGTTAAAATAAGAAAGACTTCCAAAAAATATTTGAAAGTCTTCTTTACTGTTATTTAAGAATCACCGCTAATCTTTGATACTTGATTTGAATTTTTTCTGATAATTTTCCCATTGTGCGCGGGTGTTTATCTTTTTATATTCATTGTTTGCGATAAATGGAATATAGGGCTCTAATTCTTTGGCAGTTAAGGCTCCCTGTAAAATGGTGATGGGATTTCCGGTTTCATCCAGAAAAACCGTCGATGGTATTGCATTGACATTCATGTATTTGGTGAAATCATGCATCGCATTTTTTTTATTTCCGCTATCAAATTCAGTATTGGTAAAAGTTCTGCCAAATACTTCTATATGTTCTTTTCCTTCGGCATCAAACTTCACGGGATAATAATTCTCATTTAAATAATTTGCGATCACCGGTTGATTGTAAGTGTTTTTCTCCATGATTTTGCACGGAGCACACCAATCGGTATAGAAATTAATCAGTATTTTCTTGGGAACTGTTTTCTGAGCGTTGACCGCTTCTTCCAAAGTCATCCATCTGACTTGGGAAGAGGCGAAGAACGTTATCAATATCGAAAGTAAGAGGACCGTTTTTTTCATTTTAATTTAATGGCTAAAGTCGTACCAAATTGGGCTTTTATCTTACTTCCTGCATCAATTTTTTGACCAGTGGCGAAATTAATATTAAAATAACGCCCGCAATTACGGCATATAAACCTAATTCTTTATAGCCTGAGGTGTAGGCATGCAGCTTTTCAATATTGGACGCGTCCTCGCGTGCTGTTGCCATATTTGCTCCGATAAGTCCCGCAACGTACTGTCCGTAAGCTGAAGCTAAAAACCACATTCCCATCATCATTCCCTGTAGTTTTTGTGTAGAAAGTTTCGTCATAATCGACAGACCAATCGGCGAGAGGCACATTTCACCCAAAGTAATAATAAACAAAGCAATGGTAAATAAGCTTAAAGAAGTAACTCCCGCGGCATTTGCAAAAAATTGAGTAGCGAAAATTGCATAAAATCCTAAACCTAAAAATATAAATCCTAAACCAAATTTAATAATGGTGTTGGGTTCTAATTTCTTTTTGCTGAGCCAAATCCAAAGTAAACCAATTGGGATTGCAACTAACAAAATGAAGAATGCGCCGCCAGAATTGTTCACGCCGTTTGGATCTAAACCGAGTAAATCGTTATTCAGATTATGGGCAGCAAAAATACTTAGAGAACCGCCACTTTGCTCATAAATACCCCAAAATATGATGGAGAACAGAATGAAAATGAGAGCAGCCATAAGCTTACTGCGTTCTGATTTAGAGACTTTCGACATTTCATAGAATAAATAAAGTAATGTCAGTGGACCTACAGCGTACATGAAATAATCGGTGTACTGAGTTTTCGCCACCATCACCATAATCATCGGAATGAAAAGTAAAGACAGGGCATAAACTCCATATTCTTTCCATTTTTCCATGGAAACCAGCTCTCCGTTTTTAAGTACTTTTAAAGGTTGAAGTCCGATGGGTCCCAATCTTCTCTGTGTAAAAATAAAATTGACTAAGCTGATCACCATTACAACCGCTGCTAAACCGAAAGCCACATTCCAGTGCAATCCTTCAGGAATTAAATGGGAAAGCAATTCACCTTTTCCAATGGCGATACATAAATAACCACCTAGCAAAGCTCCTAAATTAATTCCGGCATAAAAAAGTGAAAACCCCGCATCTGTACGGTTATCACCTTTCTTGTATAGTTTTCCTACCATGGTGGAGATGTTCGGTTTGAAAAATCCTGTTCCAACTACAGTAAATGAAATTCCTAAAAAGAAAAACTGGTGCGGATCCAGGGCTAAAATCAAACTGCCGATAATCATTAAAATTCCGCCCCAAAACAACGATTTCCTGAAACCTAAAATTTTATCAGCGAACAAACCTCCTACGAACGTAAAGGCGTACACAAAAGCTTGAGTCGCGCCGTATTGCAGATTAGCTTCTTTTTCACCCAGGTTCAGCTGGGAAATCATAAAAAAGACGAGCATTCCGCGCATTCCATAGAAACAAAAGCGTTCCCACATTTCCGAAAAGAAAAGTGACCAGATTTGTTTCGGGTATTTGCCTTTAAAATCTTGGATTTGATCGAGGGTTAGGTTCATAAGTAGAGTAGTAATTAATAAATTGTAAGGAAGCTCTTCAACTTCCGCCACACGAATTTATAAAAAAACCTCCGATAAATCGGAGGTTTATATTTTCTTTTCAAAAATGTTTAGTTCACACCGTGCATCATCCTTTTCAAAATAGGAGAAATCAATGCTAAAATTGCACCTGCAATTCCACAAAGAATTACGAATACCATGAAAAACTCAAATAAATTATGAATTTCAAATCCAACAAAACTGTTGTAGACTGTTGGAATTTGTTCTTTATTAAGAAGCGCCAACTGGTCTGCACTCAAAGTAACTTTTTTATCTAAGACGTCCTGAAGATTAAATCCTAGCTCTGTAGCCTTTTGGTACTTATCTCCTGTTGCAGGTAATATGGAGCCTAGAGTTCCTGATAAAGCATAACCTGCTGCATTTGCGATGAAAAATACGCCAAACAGAAGTGATGCAAATCTTTTCGGTGCCAATTTTCCTACCAGCGATAAACCGATTGGGGATAAGCAAAGTTCGCCCATTGTTTGGATCAGATAAAGTAAGATTAACCATTTTACGGCTAAAAGTCCTGAATTCCCTAAATCTTTTACATTGTAAGCAATAATTAAATAACTTAAAGCGATTAAACCAAGGCCTATTGCTTGTTTTAAAGGCGAAACCGGTTCTTTCTTATTGGCTCTTAATTTGTCCCAAAGCATACTGAATGGAACGGCTAAAATCACGATAAATAAGCCATTAAAAATCTGCACCATCGATGGAGGCATATTCCAGCCAAAAATATGTCTGTCGGTTTGGTTGTCTGCAATGAATGTTAATGATGAACCGGCCTGCTCAAAAGCTGCCCAGAAGAAAATAATGAAAAAGGATACAATATAAATTACCCAAATTCTATCTCTTTCTACTTTGCTTTCGGTTGCAGACATGATTAAATAAGCCAAAGCAAGTCCCATAGAATAAATGAACGGATAAATAACGGCTTTCACGAATTCGCCCATTCCCACAGAACCAAAACCAATCTTATCTACAAATAAATATTGAAATCCAAAGAATGTTAATACAAAAATTGCAACTGCAATACCCATTGATTTTCCGGAAAAATTAGCCTTTTGCGATTCACCTTCTTCAAAATCATCTGAAGTATTCTGACTTGGTAACCCGCCAATTGGTCTTCCTTCCGGTGTTACAACATATTTATTTTTTAGTAAAACGAAAGTAAGTGTTCCAAGTACCATCGCACCGGAAGCAGCTAGAAAGCCCCACTTGAAAGCATGAATATCTCTAATCCCGCCTGCATCTTTCACATCTCCTAAAAAAGGACAAATAAACTGACCTAAAAATGCTCCTAAGTTAATTCCCATATAGAAAATGGTAAAAGCTGAATCCAGTTTCGATTTTTCCTGTTTTGGGTAAAGACTTCCGACCATTGACGAAATATTTGGTTTAAAGAAACCATTTCCGAAAATAATAACCCCTAAAGCGATCCACATCAGCATTTGCGCCGAACTCAAATTGGTATCGAATGTGGAGGCGCTCATAAACATTAGAAATTGGCCAATTGCCATCAAAGATCCTCCGACAATAATACAATATCTGTTTCCCAAAAACCGGTCTGCAATAAAACCACCAAGCATTGGGGTAAGATAACAAAGGGCCAGAAACCCACCATATATGATGGTAACTTCGCCTTCTTTCATCAGCAGGGAGTTTACCATAAAAAGCGTCAGCAAGGCGCGCATTCCATAAAAGTTGAAACGCTCCCACATTTCTGTGCCAAAAAGTACCCACAACCCTTTCGGATGTTTTGATTTTGGTTCATTTATAAGTTCGTTACTTGAGTTTACAGCTTCCAGCTCATCCATATTTTTAGCGTTAAATTTTGTTAAGATTAGCAAATATAGTTTTTTTTCTATTTGTGAAGAAGTATGAATGGTAATTAAATGAGAAAAGTGCTGAATTATACAGCACTTTTCTCTTCTTTTATTATTAAAGCGATTAGTTAACGCCCTTTTCTTTCATAATTTTATTAAGTCTCTTCAAAATAGACAGCCCCAATAAGGTGGCAATTAATAAAAGACCAAAGTTCACAATAAAGAAATACGCTTTATTATCATATTCATACCAGAAACTTGCTAAAACTCCAGAGAGTTTATTTCCAATAGATGTTGACAGGAAGAATCCTCCCATCATTAATGCGGTAATTCTCGGTGGAGAAAGTTTTGAAACCAAAGATAATCCCATTGGCGAGAGGCATAATTCTCCCAAAGTAATAACTCCGTAGGAAGCGATCAGCCATATTGCAGAAACTTTTACCAATCCGTTGTTTCCGGCATACACAGCGCCAACCATTACCAAACAGGATAAAGCGGAGATAAATAAACCCAGAACAATTTTTGAAGGAGTAGTGGGTTCCTTACCCTTTCTTCGGAGCAACATAAAGAATCCAACGACGACCGGTGTTAAAAGAATGACCCAAGCCGGATTGATCGACTGGAATAATTCGGTGTTATAAAGGGCAACTTCCTGGCTGGGATTGGCTTCCAGTTTTGCGCGTTCATTTTCAGAAATATTTCGGAAATAGATATCCTGGTTCATCTCCTTTACGGGATTTCCGTCAGCATCTTTTACCGTTCTGTATTGATCATCATAAACTGAAACTTCCTTTTTTTCAAAGTTTTTTCCTTTAACACCATCTTTACCGTCAATTAAATTGATCGCACGCAATGGTTCAACTAAAGGTGCGGGAATCGACCGGTCCGTATAGTTATTTGCCCAACGGGTTAAGGCTGTGCCATTTTGTTTAAATACAGCCCAAAACATTACACTTACTGCAAAAATAGCAAGCAAAGCGCCGATAGGTCTTTTATCCTCCGAATTTGCTTTTACATAAAGCATGATATAGAAGTAGATGACCGGAATACAGGCAAATATAAATGCGTCTGTAGAATCGCTGCCAAAGATATTATTAGGGATCATCCATCCGATAAATCCTGCAATGATGGCCGGCAGGAAAACCTTCAACAAAACATCTGAAATTTTGGTATCTCCGTCCTGAGAAGGTTTCAAAATATTAGCCTGTAAAATATGTTTTCTTCCTAACGTGAAGACAAATAAGCCGATAAACATTCCAACTCCTGCGGTCATAAAAGCTGGTCCCCATCCGTATTTATTTCTCATAAAGGCCGCAATAATATTGCAGATAAATGCACCGATATTGATTCCCATGTAGAAAATATTATACCCTGCGTCTTTATTATTCTTGTAGGGTTCCTCGTTATAAAGGTTGCCTAAAAGGGTAGAAATGCTCGGTTTAAAAAATCCGTTTCCTAAGATCACAAGTCCCAGGGAAGCATAAAAAAGAGGGAGTTCCTTGAATAAACCAATTCCCAGATATCCAAGTCCCATCAAAGCACCACCAATATAAATAGCTTTGATATATCCCAACACTTTGTCGGCTAAAAAACCGCCTAAAAAGGGAGTAAGATAAGTTAATGCGATAAAAGTCCCGAAGATATCATCTGCACTTTTATCATTGAAAGCGAGACCTCCTTTTTCACTGTCGATCATGTAAAGAACGAAGATTCCTAAGATTAAATAGTATCCGAAGCGTTCCCACATTTCCGTAAAAAACAGATAGGGTAAACCTTTAGGGTGTTTGCTGGTTGTTTTTTGTTCCATTTTCAAATTAAATTTTAGCAAATATATATTAATTAAGTTTAAATAAAAAAAGCCCTCTTATGAGAGCTTTCTTAGTTTGTTTAAAACATTTTTTTTAAAGATTTTCTAAAAGAAAATTCGTCATTTTCTGATAGAGTTGCGGGCGGGTTTGTCCACCATAAATACCGTGGTTTTTATCAGGATAAGCCATGAATTCAAATTGTTTATTGTTTTGAATTAAAGCTTCAGAAAATTCCATAGCATTCTGAAAATGAACGTTATCGTCAGCTGTTCCGTGGATCAACAGGTACTTTCCTTTTAATAAATTGGCGTACGTTGTTGGGGAATTATCGTCATATCCGCCAGGGTTTTCCTGAGGTGTTCTCATGAATCTTTCAGTGTAAATGGAGTCGTAATATCTCCAGTTGGTTACCGGTGCCACCGCAATTCCCGCTTTGAAAACATCCGCTCCTTTGGTTAAGGCCAAACTAGCCATATAACCACCGAAACTCCAGCCGAAAATTCCTATTCTGTCTTTATTGATGTAAGATTGTGTTCCGAACCATTTAGCAGCTGCGATTTGGTCTTCGATTTCGTATTTTCCTAAGTTTAAATAGGTTGTCTTTTTGTATTCAGTTCCTTTGTAACCGGTTCCACGGCCATCAACACAGGCAACGATATATCCTTTCTGAACCAGATGATTGAACCACAATCCATTTCCCTGATCCCAGGAATTACTCACCTGCTGGGAACCCGGACCGGAATACTGGAACATAAATAACGGATATTTTTTATTAGGATCGAAGTCCTTTGGTTTCATAATCCACGCGTTCATCTGGTCACCCGCTTCATTTGGAATGGTGAAAAATTCTTTGGTCACCATATTATCTGCCTGAAGTTTTTTCAGCTGCTCTTCATTATTCTGTAACTCTTTTAATGTTTTTCCGTTTCCATCTTTTAAAACATAAGTATAAGGTTTTGCCGCAGATGAAGAAGTTTCGATGAAATACTTATAATTATGGCTGAAGTTCGCACTGTTTGTTCCGCTTGCATTCGAAAGGAGCGTTGTTTTTCCTGTTTCGATATTTACTTTGGAAACGACTTTATTAATGCTCCCTTCCTGCGTGGTCTGAATGAAAACTTCTTTGCTTTTAGGATTAAATCCGTAGTAATTAGTTACTTCCCAGTTTCCTTTTGTGATCTGTTTTTTTAATTTTCCGTTTTGATCGTACCAGTAAAGATGTCTGTTCCCATCCCGTTCGGCTCCCCAGATGAAAGAATTGTCATCCAGAAATTCCAGGGTTACATTATCTGTATCAATCCATCTTTTATCAGATTCGGTAAACAATTTGGTGATAGCGCCGGTTTTGGTGTTTACTTTTAAAATATCTGAGGCATTCTGCAGTCTCTCCGAGGTTATCAAAATAATCTCATCGGCTTTTGCCGTTCTGTAAACATCCGGAATATAATAGTTTTTGAAATTGCTGAGATCCAAAGCCATGATTTTTGCAGAATCCAAACGGTAAAGCTGCGCAGATACCACCGAATTATTCGCTCCGGCTTTTGGATATTTAAATTTCATTTCAGAAGGGTAGAGTTGCTTGCCATAAATGGTTATAGACATTTCCGGCACTTCCGATTCGTTCGATTTAACAAAAATAATGGCGTCAGAATTTTTGGTCCATTCATACAGTTTCGCATGTCCAAATTCTTCTTCGTACACCCAGTCTGCAAGTCCGTTGATGACAGAGTTTTTCTTTCCATCCGTCGTAATCTGGGTAATCTTGCCGGAATCTAAATCCTGATAAAATAAATTATTGTCAGCAATAAAAGCCACTTTGGTTCCGTCTGGCGAAAAAGTAGGTTCCTGCACAAAATTACCATTATTAAGAGGGAGAATTTTTCCGGATTTTAAATCTTTAACATCGAATTTACCTAAGAAAGAATGTCTGTAAATCGGTTCACTTTCTTTTAGTAGAAGGATTTTTGATTCTTCATCGTTGAAAATATAAGACTGGAATTTTCCATCGACGATGTTTCCTTCTTTTTTTGTTGTTTTATAGGAGTATTTTGCAATTCCGCCCGGTTCGATTACCGCGTAATTTTCACCGTTTTTGAGTGATGAGATTCCGGAGATTCCTTTGCCTCTGTAATAGCCAGAGTAGATTTTATCCAAGGTAATCTCCTGAGAGAAATAGGCAACAGATGTTAAAATAGAAATTGAGAAGAGGATTTTTTTCATAATAAATTTAGTAAGATTTTCAAAGATAGCAAATTTCTTAAAATACCGTTAAACTTTCTGGTAATCACTTTTTATGGCAATATAATTGATATTATTTACATAATTAATAAAAAATAATCATTATGGAAACCTATCACTCAGAAAAATTAGTAAAATATCAAATAAATGATCAGGAAATTGTAGTCGGATTTGCTACCTATGAGGATGCTGAGAACTACGCCGCTCAAAATAAAGGCACTTTAGTAGAAGTCGGTTTTAAAGACGGGAATGATAATCCCCAATTAACAAATGAGGCAGAACTGGTCGATAGAAAACTTCATTATGTTGTAGAAGCCGGACCGGAATATCGGTTTATTCATTCGTCAGATCCAGAATTCAGGGATTTTGCTGAACGGCTTCAGGAAAGAAAATCACATCTGGATGAAGAAAGTCCCGAAGAGAAATATATCGCAAATGCAGAAATAGAAATTTCAGAAGACCCTATTATTGTTCTAAAAAATGGTGAATTCGAATCGGTAACTTCCAGAGAACGTTCGAAATATTTAAAGCATGCCCACGTTTATGAAATAGGAGTTCTAAAAACAATTGAAGCTTAAATTTATAGAAAAATGGCGACCAAAAAATATTCTAAAAAAGCACAGGAAAAAATTGGTGAAGTGATGCACGAATTTAAAGAAGGAAAACTGAAATCATCCTCCGGTGACAAAGTAACAGACAGAAAACAAGCCGTTGCAATTGGAATCTCTGAAGCAAAAGAAGCCGGATTAAAAGTAGCCAAAAAGAAGAAATAACGCGTAATTTTACTGTTATATATAAACAATGAATTTGATAATTGCTTTTAAATAAGACCTGATTTACAGTATGTCATGTTCCTAATCATTATGGTTGAAACCTATTGGTTTTTTAGGTTCATCAATGACTTTATAGTGTTCTAATTCTTTTTTTAATGCTTCGATTCTTTGGGTAAAATCTTCGTAATTATTCTGAGTAACATCAAAAATAAATTGTTGAATCTGATTCAGATAATCTCCGGTTAATTTTGAAGAAGCGTCCCGCAAAGAAGCATTCAGCATTTTTTGGGTAATTTCAATCGTTGTTGAATGGTCTTTTAAGTAGATGTTTCTTATCCGTTTTTTCAGACTCTGGGTAAAATCAATCAACATGGTATTTGAAAATACCTGCATTTTTTTGGCGATTTCTAACCAAAATGGAAGTTGATGTGCTTTGTTGTATTCTAAAATTTTCATCAGCAAAGCATTCTCACCAAGACCGTGTGTTATGTGATAAAAAAGCATTTCTGAACGCTCTTTTGTGTTAGGTGGAAATATGGGAATGAACATATCAAACCTACCTGGAGCAAGAAGTTCTTTATCAATTTTCTCAAGGGAATTTGCTGCGCCAACCATTAGAATTTTCTCCTGTTCAAAATGACTGATGTAGTGCAGAATAATTTCTTTGGTTTCTTCATCACAACTTTTTACAGGTTGTTCTTCACTTCGTTCAACCATCAACTGATCAAAATCTTCTAAGAAAAGAAGCACTTTTTCCGATTTCATCGCCTGAATCAGAAAATCATTAAAGGTTATTTTCTGGTTATCCACAAAAGAAGTTCCCAGGAAATGTTTTTTGATTTCTTTAAATTCGTACTCGATAATCTCTGCGATTTTCTTTGCCCAAAATATTTTCCCGCTTCCCGGCGGACCATAAAGAACAATTCCCGCAGGTTTATGAATTCCCCAGTCTTCCACTGAAAGATTACTTAAATAAGGTTCTAAGTTTTGGGAAATAAAGAAAAACAGATCTCGATAACCTATGAAATCTCTTTCGGCTAATCGGGTAGCTTTTCCAAAATAATTGTAAACGAATTCGTAATGGCCTCCCAATTTATGATCAATTCCGAAACTTGAAACCGATGATTTATATTTACCATTGTCAAATAATCTCGGTTGATCTTTCTTGATGATTTCCGCAATTTTTTCGGTCGGTTTATTGATATTCTCTGCAATATCTTCGATGGATTTGTTTTGGTTTAAGTCTTCGGAATACTTCCTTAGGAAAATAATATTTTCCCGTGCGAATTTTACAAAATCGTCTTTGACTTCAAAGTTGGTAGTTATACATTCTGAAAGTTCCAGATCAAAATCCTGAATAAATTTGATAAAACTTTCGGTAGGGATTTTAAGTTCTTTTGCAAGTGCAGCCAATTTCATATCACATTTTTAAGAGTACAATCAAATGTACAAATTAAATTGTAGAATTTCTTTTAGAAATTAAACCCGAATCGGAAATTAGGGTTCAAAAGTTTCGAATTTTCCATTTTCATAAAAGAAAACAATCTTTTTGATTTTAACTTCTTGATTAACAGTTAATTCAGTTGAGGATTCTGATTTTGGAATCTCTAATCGCTGAGAATCGGATATTTTTTCCTTTTCGATTATTGGTACGCGAATTTTCGATTCTCGTGGAACTTCAGTTTCGATGCGGTCGTCGGATTCTGTGATACCAAAAGCTTCATCATTAATTAAAGAAAACAAATCGGGGAGAGAAGTCGGCTTTTGCTTTTCGGCAGTTGACTTAATTTCAGAAGCGGTGTCGGGTTTCTTCACCATTTCACCTGCACCTTCAATCAGCCATTCCCATTCTAATTCAGGAAAACGGTTTTTAATCTTCATCAGAAAATCCAGTGAGGGTTTATTTCGTCCGGAAGTGATATGAGAAATACTCGAGCGCTGTACTTCGATTTCATCCGCGAATTCTGACAGTGAAAATTCAGAATACGCGATAACTTTTGAAATTCTTTCCTTTAAATCCATATTACAAATGTAAAAATTATTTTACAATAATAAATTACAAATGTTAATCAATAAAAAATGATGCACATTACAAATGTAAATCAAAGATATAAACAGTTGATTTACATTATATATACCTATTTACAATATTAAATTATTTGCGCAGATGATCATCATTTTTAGGATTATATTTCAGTTTTCGCGCCTTTTTATGTTCCGGTAAAACAAGCGAAAGGAAGATGCTTCCACCTAATATTCCTACAATAATAAATAAAGAATCAGTGGTTGAAAAACCTAAACGGTCAAGATATTCATGGAATAACATTTTCAAACCGATGAAAGTTAATAAGAGAGCTAATCCTATTTTAAGGAATCTGAATTTATCGATGACTCCGGCTAATAAAAAGAACATAGAACGCAGTCCGATAATCGCGAAAATATTTGAGAAGAAAACGATATAAGGATCTTTGGTGACCGAGAATATAGCGGGAATACTGTCAACGGCAAAGATCAGATCGGTAAATTCTATGATGATAAGAACCAGGAACAACGGGGTCATTTTTGTAATACCATTAATTTTTACAAAAAACTTATTTCCGACAAAGTGATTATGAACCTTAAAATACCTGTTGGCAAACTTAACGACAGGGTGTTTTTGGGTATCGATCTTGTCATCATTGTCTTTATCAAAAAACATCTTGATGCCGGTAAATACCAGGAAAGCGCCGAATACATACATGATCCATTCGAACTTGTGGATAAGTGCCGCACCTAAAAAGATAAAGAGAAATCTCATCACAATAGCCCCCAGAATTCCCCAGAAAAGCACCCGGTGGTAATTCCTTGGAGCCACGCCAAAAGCCGTGAATACCAGAACTATTACGAAGATATTATCTACGGAAAGGGCGTATTCTACTACATAACCGGTTAAATATTCGAGACCGAGATTTTGATTGTATAAATAGATACTGCTTCCCAGATCCCCGGGAATGATTTTAACGGGATGATGATGCCTGGAAATGACCTCCTGCAGTTTTTCGATACTGTCGATGCCATGGAGTAGGTGACCGTAGTGTGTAAGAACAAAATAAAAACACATTGAAAGTGCTACTACGAAAAAACTCATCAAGCCGGCTTGTTTCATAGAAACGGTATCTGATTTCTTATTCAGCAACCCTAAATCGAGGGCCAGAATAATTAAGATAAAGGCAATAAAACCTAATAGGAAAATACTCTCGTTTGTCATATAATTATAAAGAACAAATATAGTCAAATTAAAGAATTTTCGACTCTGTTACAAATGTAAACCATGGTGTGATAGATCGGAATACAATAAAAATCCTGTTTATGTTAGTTACCGTCAAATAGGGTTTTCCACACTGTTTTGTACTTAAAGCAAATATGAATATTTAATTTAAGTGAAGCTTATAAATAATTGAATTTAAGTAATTTACATATTTAAATTAAAATTAATGTAATCCACAATTTTATCAACAGACATTGTGACATTTTGAACTGTTTAATTAATTTACAAAAGTTAATTTTATTTTTAGAAAAGAAAAATCTAAATTTGGAAATTGTAAAATTGAAACAGATCATGTCAAACTTAAAATACCTGCAAAACCCTGATTTCCCAAACCGTTATATTTCCCCGGAAAAATTATTTAATTTCCTGCAGGCGAATTACAGCGATCAAATTAAAGAGATCGGTTATTCTTATTTAGAGAAACCTATCTTTAAAATGAGTCTGGGAACTGGTACAGTTAAAATCCTCGCATGGTCCCAAATGCATGGAAATGAATCGAATGCCACCCATGCAATGCTTGATTTATTGGAAATATTTAAACATCAGCCGGAAATAGGCGAGGAATTGTTCTCAAAGATTTCACTTGATTTTATTTTCATGCTTAATCCTGACGGTTCAGAAAAATGGTCCAGAAGAAATGGACTCGATATCGATCTTAACAGAGATTTTCTGAAACTTTCCAGCAAAGAGTTTCCTATGCTCAAAGAACTGGCTCAGAATGGATCTTATAAGTATGCCCTGAACCTCCATGAACAAAGAACGATCTTCAGTACAGATGGAATTCATCCCGCAACCCTGTCTTTTTTAGCGCCTTCTCAGGATCATGAAAGAACCGTTTCTGAAACGAGGAAAAAAGCAATGGCAGTAATTTCTAAAATTTACCAAAAACTGAAGACTCAGATTCCGCATCAGATCGCGAGGTATTCAGATGAATTTTATCCGACTTCTACGGGAGATAATTTTACAAAATTCGGGATTCCAACCATATTGTTTGAAGGCGGTCATTTTCAAAATGATTATAAAAGAACGGGAACCCGTAAATATTACACACTTGCTTTATATGAAGCGCTGGTGGCAACTTCTGAATTAAACGGTGCCACAGATGGTTGGGAAATCTATCAGGAGATTCCGGAAAATAAAGAATCTCATTATGATCTGATTTACAGAAATGTAAAACTGAATACCGATTTTGAATGTATTTTAGATGTCGCCGTTCAGTATAAGGAAGAAATAAAACCCGGCGCTGACGAAATTTATTTCATTCCCATCGTTGTCGAAGTCGGTGATATCGGCAAAAAGAAAGGCTGGAAAGAAATTGACTGCACAGGGAAAACCTTTGTTTCCGACAGGAAATTCCCGAAATTAGATGAAGAAGTCGATTTCAAAATAGTATAACAAAAAAAAGCGAAGTCTGCAGACTTCGCTTTTATGTTGAATTATTGATAAGATTTAATTGACGACTTTGATTCCGCTCGCCATAAATCTGATTTCTTCTTCAGGTTTCGTGATCGCATCAATTTCTGACTGTGGTTTTTTTGCATCTTCTGCATAATGCTTTTGTTCGGCCACAGAAGTAACTTTCATCTCTGCGTTTCCTTCCAATACAACGGTTTTTCCTTCCAAAGCAGTCGGAACGAAGAAGCCGTAATCTTTCATCTTTACGAAAAATTTCTCGTTATTATCGGTTTCAACCGTTAACCAGCATCCTTTTTTATCGCAAACTTTCGTTACTTTTCCTTTAACTGCTACGTTTTCTACTTTTGCATATTTTTTTAATTTCTGATCTAATTTCTTAGTTGTTAACGCAGATTTTTCTGCTTTTGCAGAAACACCCGCCCCGTACACGTCTCCCACCAAGGCTTTACCTTTGGGTGGACCGGCTTTTTTTGCTTCCGTTCCCTGTGCAAAAGCAATGGTGGAAAGCATCAGGGATAATAAAAGAACAAACTTTTTCATTGATTTAATTTTTACAAAAGTATAAAATATTTTTTAATCAGAATTATTTAAGAATCAGCTATTTGTGATATTTCCAATATACTTGCAATCAAAATGTTAAATTCCTTATATAAAATTTATATATTTATCCCTTTCAAAATTGAATTCGAAATAAGACCGCTTTTTTATTTAACGAAAAATTTACATTGAAATAATAATTAATATAATTTTAGCAGAGAGAAATAAATC
The DNA here is from genome assembly GCF_030815285.1 of Chryseobacterium sp. MDT2-18. NCBI lineage: Bacteria > Pseudomonadati > Bacteroidota > Flavobacteriia > Flavobacteriales > Weeksellaceae > Chryseobacterium > Chryseobacterium sp. MDT2-18. The sequence goes on from NZ_JAUSWQ010000001.1 coordinate 48,101, forward strand.
CAGTTTTCTCTTTAATCTCGATCATCTATGAATAAAAAACTTAAACTTTGGGATGCAACCATGCTCGTAATGGGCTCTATGATTGGAAGCGGAATTTTTATCGTCAGTTCAGACATGATGCGGAATCTAGGCTCCGGATACTGGCTGATTGCCGTCTGGATGATTACCGGAATCATGACTATTGCCGCCGCTATTTCATATGGCGAACTCTCGGCAATGTTTCCAAAAGCTGGCGGACAGTATACTTACATTACCGAAATATTTGGGAAAATGCCCGGGTTTCTTTATGGCTGGGGGTTATTCACCGTTATCCAAACCGGAACGATCGCAGCGGTAGCAATGGCTTTCGGGAAATTTACCGCCTATCTCGTCCCGGCACTTAATTCCCAACCTATTTTTCAAAGTGGAGGATTCAAAATTACCTGGATTCAAATTCTCGCCATCGGGATTATTTTACTGCTCACCTATATTAATTCAAGAGGTTTAAAAAACGGAAAAATTTTGCAGGATGTTTTTACCTCATCGAAAATTATAGCGCTTTTAGGGATTATTATTTTCGGAGTTATTTTGGTGAAAAATTCCCAATGGGCAGAAAACATGAGTTTCGGCTGGAATGCTTTCCAGGATTTTGGTACAGATACAGGTAATACATTGGAACCTACGACTTGGAAATCAATCGGAGGAATCACCCTTTTAGGCGGAATTGCCGCGGCAATGGTTGGTTCCGTATTTAGTTCAGTGGCCTGGGAAAACGTGACGTTTATGTCGGGCGAAATCGAAAATCCAAAGAAAAACGTGGTGAAAGCCATGGTCCTCGGGACCTCTGTTGTAATGGTTTTGTACCTTTTTGTAAACTTTGTTTACCTGCATGCGCTCGATCGAAACGGGATCGCATTTGCAGATAATAATCGCCCTGCGGTGGCGGCCTCCGAAGTTATTTTCGGAAGCACAGGTACCGTCATTATGGCGCTTTTAGTCATGGTTTCCACTTTCGGATGTATTAACGGATTGGTTTTAGCCGGTGCCAGAGTTTTTCAGACCATGGCAAAAGATGGTTTGTTTTTCAAATCAGCTGCAGAAAATAATCAAAACGAGGTTCCCGGTAAATCCCTTTGGATGCAGGGAAGTTGGGCATGTTTACTCGCACTTTCCGGACAATACGGTGATTTGCTCGATATGATTTCATTCATCATTGTACTGTTTTATATGGTCACCGTTTTCGGCGTAATCTGGATGAGGATTAAACAGCCAAATATCGACAGACCCTATAAAACCTGGCTTTACCCAATCACGCCTATTATTTATTTACTGATAGGAAGCGCATTTTGCGTCCTTTTAATCATCTTCAAACCACAATATACCTGGCCGGGATTCATCCTTATATTAATCGGAGTTCCCGTGTATTGGTTCATCAACAGGAGAAAATCAAATTAGTAATCTTTAGGTCAATTCATTTTCAGGAGCAACAAGATTTTTACTTCTTACAAATTCAGTCCCGCTCTCCGCTATATCTCTGGCTTTTTTGCCAAAAAGCCAGAGGATGCCGCTGCGATCGGGGCTAAAAACGTATTTCAGGTTTCTTTACGAAAGTTCAGCACGGATAAGTTTATTGAAAATGGAAGAACTGTTATGAAGAAATAATCATAAGCGCAGGTATTGTTTGAACAGGAGCTGATAAAAACTTATTTACACTTTACGAACCACTTTAAAAACTGTTCTGACTTTAGTGATTAAAAGAGAAAAGGCCTGCTTAAAATTTCAGCACATTCTTATCATTTCCGAAAAAAATAAGTAACTTTCGAAAAAGAAAATATGTCAGAATTAGTGCCTGTTTTTCAATCTTCTTACCTGTACGAAATTGAAGTTGCCAAAACAAAACTCGCTTCCCGGGATATTCCAAGTTATATAAAAAATGAATTTGTAAATAATATTGCGGTGTTTCCTATTTCCCAAAATTATTATTTATTGGTGAGCGAAAGAGACTTTGAGGCCGCAGAAAAAGTCCTTCAGGAAAATGATGAAATCTCCGAAGATGATATGTAGCATTTGTTTCTTTAATTTCAGAAAACCCAAAAACAACAACAGATAATCAGAGGATTTATGGCTCACAATCATTCCCATGACCATTCGCACCAGATGAATGTAACCAATTTAAACCGTGCTTTCTATATCGGCATTGGATTGAATTTGGTTTTTGTGATCGTGGAAGCAGGTTATGGTTGGATGTACAATTCGCTTTCTCTGCTTTCTGATGCAGGGCACAATTTAAGCGATGTAATGAGCCTGGTTTTATCTTTAATTGCTTTTGAATTAGTAAAAAGAAAACCTACGTCAACCTATACTTATGGTTTTCGCCGGGCCACGATTTTAGCCTCGTTGATCAATGCTGTTTTACTCATCTTTGCGGTCGGATTTATCATTTACGAAGCGGTTGGCCGATTCATGAATCCTCAGCCACTGGAAGGTGGAGTAGTTTCTGTCGTCGCATTTGTCGGGATTTTTGTGAATGGAATTACGGCGTGGCTCTTTCTGAAAGATAAAGAAAAAGACCTCAATGTGAAAGGCGCTTATCTGCACATGGTTGCTGATGCTTTGGTTTCCCTGGCAGTGGTCATTGGCGGAATTATCATTATCTACACCAATTGGTTTTGGCTGGATGCGCTGTTGAGTATTTTAATCGGCATCGTAATTTTGGCCGGCACCTGGAGTTTGCTGACTCAAAGTTTAAAATTGTCCTTAGATGGCGTTCCCGAAAATATAAATCCAGAAAAAGTAAAACAAGAAATTCTCAAAATAGAGGGAGTGATCGATTTTCAGCACGTTCATATTTGGGCTTTAAGTACCACTGAAAATGCCTTAACAGCTCACCTTCAGATTTCTGAAAACCTAAGTATTCCCGAAATTGAAAATCTGAAAGCAACCGTGAAACACGAGTTGGAGCATCTTCAGATTAAACATTCCACCATCGAAACCTATTTTGGAGAAAAGCATTTTGAAGAAGATGCTTTTTAGAAAAATTCAATATCACGTATTCTTAGCCGGCGCTTTTCAGGAAATATAAATTTTGATTATAGCGTTCTAGAAAATTTTTACTTGCAGGAATTTGGTAGTTAGCAAAAATCATCAATAAGATTTCATAGCCTGTTGTAGATATATCTTGATGAACTACACTTTCCTTAGAGCCTGTTTAAATTTGCTTAAAAAAAGAAATTTTCTTTTTCCCCCTACCCTAAAAGGTGGAAAATTTCTAAAAAATTCATAATTTAGGGATTAGGGGAATTAATTTTGATGAATTTTAAACACGCTCTAAATTTTATTCAATAAAAATTTTATGACGGATAATTGGACCCTATTTTCAGAGGTTTCCATGATGAGTTCATTTAATGTCTGTTTTTGCGGCTGCCACTTCTTTTGTACAATGCGTCAGCCCGCTGCAAAACTTTTTAACGGAATTAGCGGCAGCATTTCTCTTTTCCTGTAAAACTGGGGAATATCAAACAGACAGTTATTGGGAAATAATCTATTTTTTAGGGACGAACTGTGTTTTGGAAATCCGCTGTTTCATCAGGACAGAGGGCCGGAAGTTGACCGAGGGTTTACCAATCGTTTTTTCGGTGACCAGTTCCGGAGATTCCACCGCGGTGGATTTGGCCCTGATCCTGAAAGTACCGAGAAATTCAATGTTCACGACATTTCCCTCCTGCAGGTGTTTTGCGATCTGCGCGGCCATGCCTACCATCACCCCGTAGCAGTCCACCGGGTTCAGGGTGCTGCTTTCGGACAGGGCCTCGGCGATTTCGTGCAGATCTACTTCACGGTTTTTCACCAGGGTGGCACAATACAGTTCCTTCATTTCCGGTCCGAAAGGAACCGTCTTCTTGGTGGTAATAAATTTTGCAGGCATATCCATTTATTTTTTAAAACCTAAAATTAAGAAACACCGCGGTCTTTTCCAAATTTCACCGCGGTGATTTATGATTTTCACCGCGGTGATTTTTCGAAAGTAACAGTAAAAAATAAAGGGGACAACCGGAGCCTGTCTAAAATCTGTTCAATAAAAATTTTATGGCGGATAATTTAATCCTATTTTCAAAGGTTTCCATAATGAGTTCATAATTTCTACATCATCTTCTGTCATTATTAAACCTTGAAAATGTACGTTCCATAATCCATCTTTTTGAGATGGGCTGAAAACCGGTTTTCTTCTCATCACTTCTCATTACAGCATTGATCAGGTAGCCAAAGCGGTTTTTTACCTGTTCTATAACTTCTCCCCTGTGGCCTCCGTCTGCAAGGATCACCTTTATCGGAGTTAAAAAATAATCCAAAGTTCTCATTAATAATTCTACAGCTTGCTATCGTGTACATGGACGCAACCAGAAAACCATGAAAAATAATCAATATAAAAAACTGACGATCAGTTTTTTATTGGTTATTCTTCTAAACGAATATGCCCATAAACTTTTTCTTTATTAATTTTTAAACAGGCTCTTAGCTTTTTCCTTGCTTTATTATTTATTTTCCAAAATATCTGTTGCGGTTTCGCTGCCAAGCTGTTCTGCTAGACCGATGAGCAGTCCTTCTACGCCGCGTATATAACAGAGCCGATATGTTTCTCCAAACTGAACAACTTCATCTACTACTTTAGCGCCAAATTTTTCAAGTCGGATTAAAAGTTCGTCGAGATGGTCAACCCTGAACATTACCCGCAGATATCCCAGTGAGTTTACGGGATTATTTCTGTGATCCGCGATGATTGGTGGTGCAAAAAATTGTGAAAGTTCAAGTCGGGAATGCCCGTCGGGAGTAACCATCATCGCAACCTCAACAGACTGATTGCCAAGTCCGGTTACATGCCCGGCCCATTCGCCTTCAACCATCATTCGTCCTTCTAAGACCAACCCGATTTCCGTAAAAAAAGCAACAGCATTATCCAGAGATTCTACAACGATCCCAACATTATGCATTTCGATTAATGTACTTTTTGCCATGATTGGTGGTTTTAGTTTTGTTTGTTTTTGTAAGTTTTGAGTTATCCGCAGTGGTGATGCTGTGACGTCATCCCTTTTATTGTTATGACCGTATTGGCTCGTAATAAAGTACAATTGCTCCTGAACCGAATGTTTTTGTTTTTAAAAGCCGGAAAACTGTCCGGTCTTTTATTTTGTCAAACAACGGCAAACCTTTTCCTTCGATCATTGGATGAATACAAATCTGAAATTCATCAATCAAATTAAGGTTAATGAGCTGGATTATTAGACTCCGGCTGCCAACTAAAATATCTTTGCCGGATTGTTGTTTGAGTTCAAAAACTTCCTTTTCAATATCCTTAGTTGCAAGTGTAGCACTTTCCCATTCGGTATTTTTTAAGGAATGTGAAAATATAATTTTTGGTATTTTGTCAATGGCCACCGCAAAGCCGTCCAGTGATTTTTGACCTGAGGGGTTCATTATCAGCGTTTGCCAGAACTGCATAAGCTGATAAGTGATCCGTCCATACAGGATCACTCCGGAATTGTCTAAAAGTTTAGTATAATGTTGATGCAAATCTTCATCGGGGATACCTGCTGTGTGGTCGCAAATCCCGTCAATGGTCATATTGATTGCTGCAATTACTTTTCTCATATTGTGTTTTTTACGCATCTTTTAGTTGACAGCTGGACTCGTCCCGCGACGACTGGTAAGGATATCAGTTTGTGGATGGCGCAGTTTTAAAATACCGACGATCTCTTATTAAACTTGCCATTTCTTCGCACCGTTGCAAAACTGCTGCTGAACTTAACTTCCGGAAGCTTTTGCTCATTCGCTGTTTTATTAAATTTGTTTAATGGAGTTCGTTTTTTTAATCATAGTCTAATTTTTTTTAGCGTAAAGGTTTGCAAATGTTTTATTTATAAACACACCATTTCCACTCTTTTTTAAGTTTGCAAAAATGTTTTACTTAACAAAGTTCGTAAAATATTTCCATCCTGAACAAGTCCTAAAGCCACTGAAAATTATATCCGAGATTCGCTACCAAACGCTGCAAGAAAAGAATTCCTCTGAAAAACTGCCTTAATTTTAAACGGCAACTCCATGAAAGAACCAACATTGGAGAAATTACCGGAACTTCCATTCAACCGGCTTTCATTTACCTTCGGTAAATCTTCGATTTCTTGTCTTGCACACAAAAGGCTTATTATTATTATTATTATTATTATTTGCATAATCCGTGTTTAAATTTTATTCACAATCTTCTGTCATTATCAAACCATGAAAATGGATGTTCAATAATACATCTTCTGGAGATTGGCTGAAATCCAGTTTTCTTTTCATCACTTTTCATCATAACATTAATCAGATAACCAAAGCAGTTTTTCACTTGTTCTATAACTTCTCTTCTGTAGCCTTCGTCTGCAAGGATCACCTTTATTGGAGTTAAAAAATAAGCCAAAGTTCTCATTAATAATTATGTAGCTTTGCTATCATGTACATTGGATACAGTGGTCAGTCTATTATGAGTTGTTTTTCAATATATGCCAAAATTTTTTTCTTTATTTAATTTTTAAACAGGCTCTAAAAACAATAATCAAAATATGATTTGTGTATTTACTTTTTCAAATTCCTTTTCAGTAAAGAAAACGGTTGATTTAAAAATTAAACTTATATTTAACTTTCCAAAAAATTAAACATGAAAAAAACCAAGTATTTACTACTTCCGTTGGCTTTTGTGCTGTTGCAAAGTTGTGCCGCCAATCTTTCTTATTCGGGGTCGCCTTTTAAGAAATCTTATGAATCTATTACTTCTGATGAACTGAAAACACACCTGTATATCGTTGCTTCCGATGAAATGGAAGGCCGCGATACGGGAAGTGAAGGTCAGAAAAAAGCGGGTCGCTATTTGATCGAACAATATCAGAAAATGGGTGTTTTTCATCCGAAATCGATGTCTTCTTATTATCAGGTTATTCCGAAAGAAGCCTTAAATGGAAGAAGAGGAAATTTGCCTGAATCTGAAAATATATTGGCTTTTATCGAAGGAACAGAAAAGCCCGAAGAAGTTATTGTGATTTCGGCGCATTACGATCATGTCGGAATGTCGAAAGGGGAAATTTATAACGGTGCTGATGATGACGGCAGCGGAACTGTGGCACTTCTGGAAATTGCCGAAGCTTTTCAAAAGGCAAAAAAATCTGGAAAAGGTCCTAAACGGTCGATTTTGTTTTTGCATGTGACCGGCGAAGAACATGGGCTTTTGGGTTCAAAATATTATGCAGATCATCCGGTTTTTCCTCTGGCAAATACCGTTGTAGATTTGAATATCGATATGATTGGAAGATGTGATCCGGGTAATTGCGGCAAAGATTATGTGTATGTGATCGGGTCTGAAATGCTCAGCACCGAATTAAAGAAAATCAACGAAGCAGCAAATAAGGAAACCGTCAATTTAGAACTGAATTACAAATATGATGATCCTAATGATAAAGACCGGTTGTACTACCGTTCGGATCATTACAATTTTGCCAAAAACGGAATTCCGGTGGCTTTCTACTTTGACGGAATCCACGAAGATTATCACAAACCCACCGATACACCTGATAAAATTGATTATGTTGCTTTGAAAAAACGTACGCAGCTGGTATTCGCGACGGCGTGGGAACTGGCGAACAGAAAGGACAGGATTGTGGTGGATAAGAAGTAAATATAAGGCACAAAGTATTAAGTGAATTATTCATTACTCATTCAAAAAAGTAGCTTCACCGGGAATCGAACCCGGATCTAAAGTTTAGGAAACTTTTGTTCTATCCGTTGAACTATGAAGCTGAAAATGAATTCAAATTTAGGATTTCTTCTTTAGAATATCGCCTGTTTATAAATTTATTGCAAAGCGCTGTTAGAGCTCGAAGTTCTAACGGCGCTCACCAAAAAGCCAACTCCGGAAAGTTGGCTTTTGCTTTTTTAAATTACATCAAATTACGTCAATTTCTCCTTCAAATATTTCCCGGTATGTGATTTTTTATTCTTCACCAACTCTTCGGGCGTTCCGGCGAAAACAACTTCGCCCCCGTATTTTCCGGCTTCCGGACCGATGTCGATAATATAATCTGCGGTTTTAATAATGTCGGGTTGATGTTCAATGACAATCACCGAATGTCCTAATTCTATTAAAGCCTGAAGCGATTTCAGCAATTTATTGATATCGTGAAAGTGCAAACCTGTTGAAGGTTCATCAAAAATAAACAGCGATTTATCGGTCGTTGCTCCTTTTACTAAAAACGATGCTAACTTCACTCTTTGCGCTTCGCCGCCGGAAAGGGTAGAGGAGCTCTGTCCCAACTGCAGATAGCCTAAACCAACTTCCTGCAAAGGTTTTAACTTGGTCACGATTTTAGGCTGTTCGTTATCTTGAAAGAATTCCAAAGCTTCATCCACCGTCATGTGAAGAATGTCTGAAATGTTTTTCTCGTCATATTTAATTTCGAGGATTTCATTTTTAAAACGCGCGCCGTGGCAGGTTTCACATTCCAGTTCAATATCGGCCATAAACTGCATGGAGACGGTAATTACGCCTTCACCTTTGCAATCGTCACATCGTCCGCCATCTACATTAAAGGAGAAGTGTTTCGGCATTAAACCCTGCATTTTCGCTAATTTCTGTTTTGAGAACAAATCCCGAATATCGTCGTAGGCTTTTAAATACGTAACAGGATTTGAACGCGAAGATTTACCAATCGGATTTTGATCGATGAGTTCAATATTTTTAATCAGTTTTGCCGGGAAATCTACAGAATCGTAATCGCCTTTTTTGCCGCCCATTCCCAATTGAATCTGAATATCATTGGTCAGAATTTCTTTCATTAAAGTAGATTTTCCACTTCCCGAAACTCCCGAAATCACAACCAGACATTCTAATGGAATATCCACGTCGATATTTTTCAAATTATTCTGGCGGGCTCCTTTGATGTGAATCCATTCTTTTGGTTTTCTGCGGGTTTCGGGAACTTTTATTTCTAATCTTCCGGTCAGGTATTTAGAAGTTAAAGTATCCGCATTTTCCAGATCATCAAAGTGGCCGGCGAAAACCAGTTCACCTCCCAAATATCCGGCTTCCGGACCAATATCGATGATGTAATCCGCGGCTTTCATTACATCTTCGTCATGTTCTACGACGATTACGGTATTTCCCAAATCACGAAGACTTTTTAAGACTTCAATTAAATTTTCGGTATCCCGGGAATGTAATCCAATCGACGGTTCATCTAAAATATAAATCGATCCCACCAAAGAACTTCCGAGCGAAGTCGCCAGATTAATCCGCTGACTTTCGCCACCGGAAAGTGTATTCGAAGTTCTGTTAATGGTCAGATAGCCCAAACCAACTTTATCCAAAAATTCTAAACGCGTGGTAATTTCGTACAACAAACGTTTGGCAATTTCAGCATCGTGTTTATTGAGTTTTAAGGATTTTATTAAAGGTAAGAATTCATCCAAAGGCAACTCAATCACCGATTGTATATTATGCCCGTCGATTTTCACCCATTTGGTTTCTTCGCGCAGACGCAAACCTTCGCAAGTCGGACAGAGCGTTTTTCCGCGGTATCTCGACAGCATTACACGGTACTGGATTTTGTATAAATTTTCTTCCAGCATTTTGAAAAAATTATTAATGGAAGGGAAGGTTGCAGTGCCGTCGCCTTTCCATAAATAGTTTTTCTGCTCTTTCGTTAATTGATGATAAGGTTTATGAATAGGGAAATCTTTGGCTTTTTTAATGAAATCTCTTTTCCATTCGCTCATGCTGTCGCCTTTCCAGCTGGCAACTGTTTCTTCAAAAACGGATAAGTTTTTGTTGGGAATCACCAAATCTTCATCGATGCCGATTACTTTTCCGTAACCTTCGCATTCCGGACAGGCACCGTAAGGATTATTGAAACTGAAAAAATGAACGTTAGGTTCCATAAATTCCATGCCATCCAATTCGAATTTATTGGAGAATTCGGTGATTTTTCCGGTCTCTATATTTTTCAGAGAACAGTATCCGTGGCCTTCATAAAAAGCCATCTGAATGGAATCTGCCAGCCTTTGTAAAAAGCTTTCGTCTTCTTCGTAGCTGAAACGGTCAATCACCAGTTGAATTTCCATATCGGCTTCCGGTACAAAACCGAAACTTTCCAGATCTTCGATTCCTGCGACATTTCCGTTGACTTCTAATCTTGTAAAACCTGAAAGTTTTAAAGTGTTGGCCTGCTCGGTAAATTTAGCTACATCAAAATCTAAAGGAGTCCGCAATAGAAAAGTCTGGCTTTCATTTTTCTGAATGAAATTAATAACGTCGGTCACCGAATCTTTTTTGACTTCCCGGCCGGAAATTGGGGAAAAAGTATGCCCAACTCTCGCAAATAATAATTTTAAATAGTCATAAACCTCGGTGGAAGTCCCAACGGTCGAACGCGGATTCGATGAAATTACTTTTTGCTGAATCGCAATTGAGGGAGCCAATCCCTTGATATCATCTACTTTTGGCTTTTCTAATTTCCCTAAGAATTGCCGTGCATAGGAACTCAAACTCTCGACATATCGGCGCTGTCCTTCCGCATAAATCGTGTCAAAAGCAAGTGACGATTTGCCGCTTCCTGAAACTCCCGTTATCACAATCAATTTGTTTTTAGGAATCAGAACGTCAATATGTTTCAGATTATTAAGGTGCGCATTTTTTACGAAAAGCTGTTTCTTAATATCAATATCTGTCGGTGTAATCATTGTAAAATTTAAGGCTACAAAATTACGGATTTTTTAAGAGAAAATTTATCGGAATTATTTGCATGTTTCGATAAAATTCACAATATTTGTTGAAACCAAAATGTAGTAATATCATGAGAAGAATTTTGAATGATTTAATTACACATTTGATGAGAAAAAGATAAGTTTTTACTTAAACCTTCTAAACAGAAAATGCAATACTTCGGTACTGCATTTTTTGTTTTCTTATAAAATACCGTTTCATTAAATTCTGAAACCATCATAAAATAAAGTTAATCAGAAAAATTTATTTTTTCACATTGCCTAAATAAATTATCTTTATGCCATGAAAAAACAGGTTTTTCTGATTTTATTTTTAGCATTTTTTTCTGTAGTTAATGCGCAACGCGAGCATATCTCAAGTCTTGATGTGTTGACGGTGACCTATAAATTTCATCCCAAATTTTACATTGATGCAGAAGCCCAGTTATGGGGAATAGAAGACTATTCTTATCCGGATTATTATGAAATCAAAGGAGGACTGGGGTATAATTTATCTAAAAATCAGAAGATCCTCATTGGCGCCGGCCGCTACGGCACTTACAAAAATCATCGTTTTAGTAAGGAAGAATTTAGGATATGGCTGCAGGACATCATCGAGTTAAAATCGGGAAAGTTTAAATTTGAAAACCGTTTCAGAGTTGAAAAAAGTTGGTTTTACGAACCTGTTACCGATTTGCATTCAGACAGGATAAGATTCAGGTATAGGCTGAATGTTTCGGTTCCGCTGAATTCAGAAACGGTGGAGCCGGGAACTGTTTCTGCAAATGCCTACGACGAAGTCTTTTTTATTTTAAACGATAATCCGGGGTTTGCCAGAAACCGTGTTTATGCTGGTTTTAGTTATCAGATTGACCAAACTTTTGGGGTAGGATCGGGATATCTTTGGCAAAGAGAGTTTTCAAATTCCGGAAATAAGAATTTACACCTTATTTATCTGAATCTGAAAATTAATATTGATCCTTCTAAGCGGAAAAATGGTCCTGTTTTGAAAACAGATTAATGTTGGTAACTTTTTCACCGAAACTTTTTTTATCCTGCCAAATATTGCATTTTTTAGGGTTTAATTTATATATTTGTGAAATTAATAATAATTGATTTTATGAAATTTATTGTTTCAAGTAGTGAATTACAGAAAGCTCTGCAAACCGTAAGCGGAGTAATCTCCAATTCTCAGTCGCGGCCGATTTTAGAAAACTTTTTGTTTGAAATTGAAAAAGAGAACCTAAAAATTACCGCTTCGGATGGGGAGACGACTTTGATTACTTCTTTGGAGGTGAAGTCTGATGCAGAAGGAAAGATTGCAGTTCCCGCTAAAATATTTCAGGAATTTGTGAAAACTTATGGCGACCAACCCCTGACTCTTTCTGTGAAAGATGCCGAAGACGGAAACGGAAAACTGCTCGAAATACTGGATGAGAAAGATAACTTCGCTGTGGCACTGGATCACGCAGAAGATTATCCGGAAATCCCTGAATTTGATGCAGCGCAAAGCGTAACCATTTCTGCGGGTATTTTATCTGAAGCTTTAAACAATACTTTATTTGCAACCAGCAACGATTCCTTGCGCCCGGTGATGACCGGAGTTTTGTTCCAGTTCAAAGAAGATGAAACCAATTTCGTTTCTACAGATTCGCACCGTTTGGTCGTTTACAAAAGAACCGATTTGATGAACGCTGAACCGGTAGAATTCATTATGCCGAAGAAACCTCTGGCGATTTTCAAAAGCATTTTAGCATCTTCTAACGACGAAGTTTCTATTGAGTTTAATGAAAATATGGCGAAATTCACTTTCGGAAATAATATCTGGATCTGTCGTTTGATCGATGGCAAATATCCCAATTATTCAGCGGTTATTCCAAAAGAAAATCCAAATGTTTTGACGATTAACAGGAGTCTTTTATTGAATTCAATTAGAAGAGCTTCGATTATGTCTAATAAATCCACAAACCAGGTCCGTTTCAAATTATCAGGAAATATTCTTCATTTGCATGCCGAAGATACAGAATTTGCCAACAAAGCAGATATGCAGATTCCCTGCGATTACAACGGAGAAGACATCAATATCGGTTTCAGTTCTAAGTTTTTAACGGAAATGTTATCGGTGCTTTCAGCAGACGATATCACCATGAAAATGTCACAACCCAACCGACCGGGAATCATCGAACCGGTAGATGGTTTAGAAGATCAGGAAAAATTACTGATGCTTTCGATGCCGGTGATCGGGATGTAAGAAAGCGCTTTTAAATAATTGTACACCATATTAATTGAGATTCAAAACTTTTTGAATCTCAATTTTTTTTTAACCTTCAAAATCACGATATTTGCACCTTTCTTATTTTAATACATTTATTAAAGAAATAGGAAATTTAACATCTGAAATTTACGACAGAAATGAAAATCTCAAACAACTGGCTGAAAGAATACATTAACACCGATTTAAAATCCGAAAAGATTGGCGAATACCTGACTGATATTGGTCTGGAAGTGGAGGGAATTGATCCGTTTGAATCTGTGAAAGGCAGTTTGGAGGGAATTGTTGTCGGGAAAATTTTGACTTGTGAGCAACATTCAAATGCTGATAAATTAAAAGTAACGACGGTAGATGTAGGATCCGGAAAAATCTTAAATATCGTTTGCGGTGCGCCCAATGTTGCTGCGGGACAAACCGTTCCTGTCGCCGTAGTTGGAACCAAAATTTACGGAAAAGACGGAAGTTCTTTTGACATTAAAGAAGCAAAAATCCGTGGTGAAGTTTCTCAGGGAATGATCTGTGCTGAAGATGAAATGGGTTTGAGCGATGATCACGGCGGAATCATGATTTTGGATGAAACTAAATTTGAAGTCGGTAAAAATTTCGCAGATTATTTTGAGCTGACCAATGATCTGGTTTATGAAATTGGTTTAACGCCTAACCGAACGGATGCAATGGCACATTACGGTGTTGCCCGTGATCTAAACGCTTATTTAAGTACTCATCAAAATGATTCTAATTTTGAAAAATTAGTTTCAAAACCTTTAAATATTGAAGGAACGACTGATTTTCAAATTGAAGTTGAAGATTCGGAATTATGTCCAAGATATATCGGTGCGGTAATCGAAAATGTAAAAGTGAAGGCTTCTCCGGATTGGTTGAAAAACCGTTTGAAAGCAATTGGATTAAGTCCGATTAATAATATTGTTGACATCACGAATTATATCCTTCACGGTTTGGGTCAACCGCTTCATGCCTTTGACGGTGATAAAATCGCTGGTAAAAAAGTGAAAGTCGGTGTGAATGAAAAAGGAACAAAATTCACCACTTTAGATGGCGTTGAACGAACCCTGAACGGAACCGAAATCATGATCAAAGACGGCGAAAATAACCCAATGTGTATTGCGGGCGTTTTCGGTGGTCAAAATTCCGGCGTGTCAGAAAATACCAAAACCATCTTTTTAGAAAGTGCTTATTTCAATCCGGTTGGTGTGAGAAAAGGAGCGAAATTTCATAGTTTAAATACCGATGCCTCTTTCCGTTTCGAACGGGGAGTAGATCCCAATATGACCAGAACCGCGCTGACACACGCAATCGCTATGATCGCAGAAATTGCGGGTGGTAAAATGGTGGGCGAACTTTTGGAACATTATCCGGCAAAAATCGAAGACCATTATATTATTCTTCGTTTTTCTAAAGTGGAGCAAATCTTAGGAACGAAAATTCATAAAGAGAAAATCAAAGAGATTTTAAAATCACTCGAAATTACGGTTTTAAATGAAATTCAAAACGGCTTGGAAATTTCTGTTCCTGCTTACAGAGCCGATGTTACCAGAGAAATTGATGTGATTGAGGAAATTTTAAGAATTTACGGATACAACAAAATTGATTCTCCACAAAAGATTTCTTTCACGCCAGTAAAATTAAGTTTTGATGACCAGGATGCTCTGGAAAATTCTTGGGCGAGAACTTTGCAAAGCAACGGCTTCAATGAAGTGATGAACAATTCTTTAACATCGGTGAAAGATGAAACAGAGGCGGTGCGACTTTTAAATCCTTTAAGCGGAGATTTAGCATTTATGAGAAAGTCTTTATTAGAAGGACTTTTGGAAAATGCTGATTATAATATTAAAAGAAAAAATCAGAATATTAAGTTTTTTGAGTTGGGCAAAATCTATCACAAAAAACAAACTTATCTGGAAAGAAAACAACTGGCAATTTTGGTTTCAGGAAGAGACGAAGCAGAAAACTGGTTGCAGCCAAAGTCGGTTACTGATTTTTACCGATTGAAATCGTATGTGAAAGTTCTTTTGGATTCACTTCCGGTTTCGGTCGAAGAAAAATATCTCGAAGATTCCCGTTTTTCGGATGCAATTGAATTAACGGTGAACGGAAAAACCGTTGCCAGATTAGGAAAAGTTGCTCCTCAATTATTGAAAGATGCGGATATTGAACAGGAATGTTTCTATGCGGAAATTGAACTGGAAGTTGCACAGCGTTTCAGAACTACAGAAAATGTGAAATTTAAAGATATTCCAAAATTCAATAAAACGAGAAAAGACCTTGCTTTACTGATTGACAAAAATATTACCTACGCCGAACTCTATAAAGCGGCGAGAAGCAATCCTTCAAAATATTTAAAAAACATTAATTTATTTGATGTTTATGAAGGCAAGAATCTTCCGGAAGGCAAGAAATCTTACGCCATGAGTTTTGAACTTTTAAATGAAGAAAAAACTTTGGAGGACAAAGATATTACTGAAGTAATGAATTCTTTAATCAAAACTTTCCAGAAAGAATTTTCTGCGGAGTTGAGATCTTAATTTAAAATTCAAATAAAACCTTAAAAGCATTTCTGAAAAGAGGTGCTTTTTTGTTTTCTCAGAAACATTCAAGCCTGCTGTTATCCTTTAAATCAATATTATTACTTAAATTTGAAGTATTAAAAATTTAAAAATGAAAGCAATTCACTTTCCACAGAAGAATATTTTTAGAAATATTTTCTTAGCCATTTTTACCGCTGCGACGGTTGTTTCGTGTTCAACCATGGCGACTTCCAAATCAAAAGTTGGAACGCCACAACCCAATATCGCAAATACCCAGTGGACTTTGGCTGATAACGTAAAAGGCAAAAAACCGACTTTGGTGATAGAAACTGCAAAAATTACCGGAAACGGCGGCTGTAACAGTTATTTTGGAGAGGTAATGCTGGACCGGACCGTAGGGAATTTTTCTACAAAAAATATCGGTTCTACCAAAATGATGTGTGACAATATGAGCGAAGAAACCAACTTCTTCAGTATGTTGGGCGCTGCTACGAAATATGTGGTGAACGGATCTACTTTAGAATTGTATAAAGGGAACCTTTTGTTGTTGAAATTTAATAAGTTATAAACTTTACTTCATCACAATTCTATATAAAAAAAGGAACTCTTTGTGGAGTTCCTTTTTGTTTTGCTATTTAGTCTTCTTCTTCCTCGTCATATTTAGCGAGTTCTTCGTCGCACCATTTGAAAGCTGCTTCGACTACTTTTGTAGCTTCATCTGCTACAGTTTCTTCGTCATCTCCTTCCAGGTCATCGAACCATTCTACTTCCTCTTCCTCAACATTCAAAACAAATCTTGGGTATTCGGTGTGAACTACGAATAAATCTTCAGGAAAATCTGAATTGTCTGCTAATAAAAACTTTGGTAATTTCATTTTCTTAATGTTTATAACTGGGTCAAAGATAATAATTATTTATTGAAATTGATTCCTGCGAATTTTATATTTTCCTGAAATTTTCGAACGGAATTATCTCTGTTTTTAATTTGGAGGAAAAGTTTAAGCATCTAAAATTATTTCAAAAACATTTTCGAAACGTTCTCCGCTTTTCTGCTTTCAGAATAATCATAAAAACCTTCACCGGATTTCACCCCTAATTTTCCTGCCGTAACCATATTCACCAGTAGAGGATTCGGGGCATATTTTGGATTTTTGAAACCGTCGTACATCACATTCAGAATTGCCAAACAAACATCCAGTCCAATGAAATCTGCCAGTTGCAAAGGTCCCATCGGATGTGCCATTCCCAGTTTCATCACCGTATCGATTTCTTCCACTCCCGCAACGCCGTTGTATAAAGTTTCAATGGCTTCATTGATCATCGGCATCAAAATTCTGTTTGCCACAAATCCCGGATAATCATTAACCTCTGTCGGAACTTTTCCTAAAGTTTTCGACATTTCGTAAATCGTGTCAAAAGTTTCCTTCGAAGTAGAGTAGCCTTTGATGATTTCAACCAATTTCATAATGGGAACCGGATTCATGAAATGCATACCGATCACTTTGTCTGCACGGTTGGTAACCGACGCAATTTTGGTAATCGAAATCGAAGAAGTATTGGTCGCAAGAATACAGTTCGCGGGAGCTAATTCATCCATTTGTTTGAAAATTTTCAGTTTCAAATCCAGATTTTCTGTTGCCGCTTCAACGATTAAATCCGCGTTTGAAGCACAATCTGCCAAATTCGTGAAAGTCGAAATATTATTTAAAGTTTCAGATTTCTGTTCTTCGGTAAGGTTGCCTTTTGAAATAATTCTCTCCAAATTTTTAGTGATCGTTGCCAAACCTTTGTCTAATGCTTCCTGGGAGACATCAACTAAATTTACCTTAAAACCGGTTTGTGCAAAAGTATGTGCAATTCCGTTTCCCATGGTTCCGGCTCCGATAACAACAATATTCCTATTCATATTTAAATTTTTAATAATTTTTAGTATAATTTTTTCCTTCTTCTAAAAGCGTTGCTTCACTTTCAGAAGTTTTAAATTTTGTTTTTATAAAAGTTCTTTTTCCGTCTATCCGATTAATGAAAACGACGAAATGTAAATGGGGACCACTTGCAAATCCCGTACTTCCGCTGTAACCGAGAAGTTGGTCTTTTTTTACAAGACCGCCTTTTTTCACGACTGCTCCCTGATATTTTAAATGAGAATAATCGGCAAAAGTGCCGTCGCTGTGCAGGATGAGTATTCTGTTGTTGAATTTTGCGCAGGAATTATCAGGACAATTCCGGGTATTGTTGTTCACCACTTCCACAACAATTCCTTCCCGGGCAGCCAAAATCGGACTTCCCAATTTTAAGTCGAAATCCAGTGCAAATTCATTCTGATGTGAAAATTTGCCGTTATAACCCTGAAAGATGGTCTGTGTTTTTCCTTTTTCAAAAGGCAGTGCGTAGATATAATCCTCATCAAAACTTTCCTGCCGTGCATTTCCAAAGTTATAGGAATTGGTGTAAGAGAAAGAGTTGGCTTCATTGGGTTTAATGGGAACCAGTTTTGCAATCAGAAATTTTTTGGTTTGAGGCGGAATAACCACGATGTCGTCATTTGGCAGTGTACATGTTAAATTGGTCAGTTTAAAAGTAAACTGTGCAGACATCGGCATCAGCTCATTATTATCCGCAAAGATGGAAATCTCGCGGTTGCTGACTTCATTGTAAAACTGAATATTCCATTTCTCCTGGGAGAAAAGAAAAGTCTGAATAAATAAAAAAAATAAAAAAAAAGTTCTTTCCATTTGTGAAATTCAGTTACTACGTAAATATTCGACTAATTAAGAAATCAACCTCACAATTTCCAGCGCCACTTTTAACGCTTCCGTTCCATCTTCCAAAGAAACTTCTACCTTTTTATTTTCAGTAATTGCATCGGCAAAACTTTCCAGTTCATCTAAAATAGCATTATTAGGCTGAATATTCGGATATTCAAAAATAATCTGATTTTTTTCACCTTCCGCATTTTCAATGATCATATCGAAATCACTTGGGTGTTCCGGCGCCGGTTTCATGCGGATTACTTCTGCTTTTTTCTCTAAAAAGTCAACGGAAATATAAGCGTCTTTCTGGAAGAAACGGGACTTACGCATTGCTTTCATCGAAATTCTGGAAGTCGTCAAATTCGCCACACAACCATTTTCAAACTCAATTCTGGCATTACAGATATCCGGAGATTTCGAAACGACCGAAACGCCGCTCGCATGAATGGCTTTCACTTTTGATTTTACAATCGACAATAAAATATCCAAATCGTGGATCATTAAATCTAAAACCACCGAAACATCAGTTCCTCTGGGATTAAATTCTGCCAAACGGTGAATCTCAATAAACATTGGATCTTTAATATAATCTTTAGAACCAATAAATGCCGGATTATACCTTTCAACATGACCAACCTGCGCTTTAATCCCGAATTCACGGCATTTGTACAGGATTTCTTCGGCCTGTTTTAAAGTCTGCGTCACCGGTTTTTCGATGAAAAAATGTTTACGGTTTTCGATGGCTTTCATCGCATAATCGTAGTGATAAAGAGTGGGAGTCACAATATCGAGCATGTCGATTTCATTTAAAAGATCCCCGAAATTTTCAAAATATTTATAACCGAATTCGCTTTCCAGTTTTTTACCGTTTTCTTTATCCGCATCGTGAAAGCCGACTAATTCGTATTTTTCGGATTGATTTAATAATTTTAAATGGATTTTTCCCAAATGACCTGCGCCAACTAAACCTGCTTTAAGCATAGAAAATTAATTTTTTCAAAGATAATAATTTTGAGGCAAGAGAGGAAGAGATAATAGACGAATAGATGATAGAGGAATAGATGATAGATGAAAGACCATATAATCTTAAATTAAAAACTCAAATCTTAAGTCTTCAAATCTCAAATCTAATTCCTATTTTTGTGACATGCAGGATTCGTACGTACATAAAGGGAAAAGGAAAATTTTGGTGGATTATCTGAGGCAAAAAATGGATATCGCCGACGAGAATGTGTTGGCAGCGATCAACAGAGTGCCGCGCCATCTTTTTTTAGAAAGTGTTTTTGAAGATTATGCCTATGAAGACCGGGCTTTTCCGATTTTAGCAAAACAAACTATTTCGCATCCATCAACCGTTGCTGAGCAAACCGCTCTTCTGAAGATTGAAGAAAAGGATAAAGTGCTGGAAATCGGTACAGGATGTGGTTATCAAACGGCAGTTTTAATGGCGATGAAGGCTTGGGTTTACACCATTGAAAGACAAAAGGATCTGCATGATTTTTCGCAGAAAAAATTTAGAGAACTGCATCTCCGTCCGAAATTTCAAAGTTTTGGTGATGGTTTTCTGGGACTGCCAACTTTTGCTCCTTTTGATAAAATATTGGTCACCTGCGGCGCCGAAATTTTACCCACAGAATTACTTCATCAGTTAAAAGTGGGCGGAAAAATGGTCATCCCTTTAGGAAAAACCGATGAGCAAATCCTGACACGGTTTACTAAAAGATCAGAAAGAGAATTTGAACGGGAAGAATTTGGTGCTTATAAATTTGTACCGATGTTGAATGATACCAACCATTAATTAGAATGAGGATTTGACTTCTGTGAAAATAAATAAAAAATCTTTATATATAAATTCATTTGTTAAACCCGCTCTTTTTTAACGGATTTCCCTTTTCCTGAACCTAATAAAAATCATCCTGTAAATTCGCTCATTCAATATATAGATTGTATTTTTGCAAGCATTCAATTTATTCTAAATTAAAATACCTGAAATCAAGAATAAACTTTTTTTCAGTTAAAAGTAAAGTTTTAGATTCTCATGAAAAAAATTCAAAACATTCTTATTTCGACCAGAACCATGGCGGTTTTGTTGTTAGTGTACGCCGCTTCAATGGGTTATGCTACTTTTCTGGAAAATGATTACGGAACTCCTACCGCGAAAGCACTAATTTACGAAGCAAAATGGTTTGAGCTCGTTATGCTTTTACTGATGTTAAACTTCGTGGGAAATATTTCACGATACCGACTTTGGAGACGGGAAAAATGGCCGGTTTTGGTTTTTCACTTATCATTTATTTTGATATTCCTCGGTGGTGCAGTCACCCGATATATTAGTTTTGAAGGAATTATGCACATCCGTGAAGGTGAAACATCCAACGAAATTATTACCGATAAAAATTTCTTTAAAATTCAAATCGAAGAAAAAGGTGATATTTTGAATTATCAGGATGTTCCTTATCTGATGTCGCCACTTCACAAAAATTTTAAAGCAAGTTATGACTATCACGGGAAAAAGGTTTCGGTAAAAGCGCTTGATTTTATTCAGCGGAAAAAAGACAGTCTGGTTGTTGATCCAGCGGGAACAGAATATCTTCATTTGGTTTCTACAGGACAGTCTGGACGGGAAAATATCTACATCAAACCAGGCGACTCCAAATTGGTGAACGGAACTTTGGTTTCATTCAACAGAGCGATTGAGGGCGCGGTGGAATTTAACAATACCAATGGAACGTTGCTCATTAAAACTCCAGTGGAATCGGAATATATGACCATGGCAACCCAGGCAAAAGGGACGACTAAAAAAGATGAATACGAACCTTTGGTCTTAAGAAGTCTTTATACTGTAAACGATTTGAAACTGGTTGTTCCTGAAGGTTTGATGAAAGGAAAACTTATTGCCTACGAAGGGGACCGTAAAAAAGATAAAGATGTTTCGGATAATTTAAAAGTCGAAGTTCAGGGACCAAAATCAAAAGTAATCGTTGATCTTTCTGTTGAAAAAGGAAATCCAAACGCCTTTAAACAAATCTCAGTGGATGGTATGAATATCATTCTTGGGTTCGGACCGAAAGTATACACCACGCCGTTTTCTTTAAAACTTGAAAAATTTGTGATGGAAACTTATCCTGGAAGTTCGTCGCCGAGTGCTTATGAAAGTCACGTCCAGATTATCGATCAAGGAAAACAAACCCCTTATAAAATTTATATGAACCACGTTCTTAATCATAGTGGATACCGGTTTTTCCAAGCTAGTTTTGACCCCGATAGGAAAGGAACCGTGCTTTCTGTGAACCACGATTTCTGGGGAACGTTAATCACCTATATCGGTTATTTCTTTCTGTTCGGTGGCATGTTTGTCATCTTCTTCTGGAAAGGAACACACTTCTGGAAACTGAACCAAATGTTAAAAAATGTAAGCAAAAAGAAAGCAGCCACGCTGTTATTAATTCTGTTGACTTTAAACTTCAACGCACAAAAAATTGAAACCCATGGTAATACTGATGGTTCTGGTCAGCAAGTTCATTCTGCAGATGACGGTCATGGCCACGGTGCAGCAGATCTGTTAACTACAGAGCCTGCTCCGCAAAAACCGAAGGGCGCCCGAATGTTAAAATCTCCAAAGCCGATTACTGCTGACGAGATTATTGCCAAAAATAGAATTTCAAAAGAGCACGCAGAAAAATTCGGTTATTTATTGGTTCAAAACTACGAAGGCCGTATTGTTCCAATGAATACTCAGGCTTTAGATGTTCTTAGAAAATTATACAAACATGATACATTTAATGGCACAGACGGAAAATCACTGACAGCTGACCAATGGTTTTTGTCCATCAATACCGATACTGCAAGCTGGACGATGGTTCCGATCATTAGAGTTGGTTCTAAAGGTGGAGAAGAACTAAGGAAAAAAACCAAAGCTGTTTATAAAGATCATAAATCATTAGGTGATCAGTATTATACCTCTTTAATGAGTCTTTTCCCGGCAGATGAAACCGGCGCACTGCATTACGTTTTGGAAGAGGATTATCAGGAAGCTTTCCGGAAAAAACCGGCAGATCAGACCAATTATGATAAAGAAGTAATTGCCGTGAATGACCGTGTTCAGGCATTTAACGAGTTCTTCAGCGGACAGTTTATGAGAATTGTACCGGTGAAAAATGACCCGAATAATACCTGGCATTCCTGGTTAGATCAAAATTTCGAACCCGATACCGCATCGCAGGAAGTGATGGGACCTTATTTCGCAGAAATACTTGCCGCTCAAAAATCAGGAGACTGGAGCAAAGCCGATGCAGAATTGGCAAAATTAGAGCAGTATCAAAAAACCTGGGGTAAAAATGTGGTGCCGAGTGAATCAAAAATTAACCTGGAAGTATTGATGAACAAAGCAAACATCAACTTTTATTTATTGATGTTCTACTCAGTAATCGGTGGTTTATTATTACTGTTAGGATTCATCGAATTATTCAAACCGAATAAGATTGTAAATAAAATAATCAAAGGGTTAATTCTTGTTGGATTGGTTGGTTATTTCCTACAATTCTTAGGTTTAGTCGGAAGATGGTATATTTCAGGTCACGCTCCTTGGAGTAACGGTTACGAAGCCATTATCTTCATCTCGTGGGTTGGGATAACAGCTGGATTGTTATTATACCGCAACTCGAACGCCTTAATTCCTGCAGCCGGATTTATGGTAGCGGTAATCATGATGGGCTTTGCACACGGTGGTTCAGCATTGGATCCGCAAATCACACCGTTGGTACCTGTATTGAAATCATACTGGTTAATTATCCACGTGGCGATTATTACTTCCAGTTACGGATTCTTCGGTCTCTCGATGGTTATTGCGATCATCACGTTATTTTTCTATATTTTCTCCAACAAAAAGATCTATAAAATTCACCATGATACCACAATCAAAGAATTAACGGTCGTTTCAGAAATGTCTTTAACCATAGGATTATACGCCTTAACCGTAGGAACTTTCCTTGGTGGAATTTGGGCAAACGAATCGTGGGGAAGATACTGGAGCTGGGATCCAAAAGAAACCTGGGCCTTCATTTCCGTCATGGTTTATGCCTTCGTTTTACACATGCGATTAGTACCGGGACTGAGAGGAAGATGGGCTTTCCACGTGGCTTCACTGTTCGCAATCAGTACCATTGTAATGACTTATTTCGGTGTAAATTATTACTTAAGCGGATTGCATTCTTACGCAGCGGGAGATCCTGTGCCAGTACCAATTTGGGTATACATCGGCATTGCTTTCATGTTTACTTTGGCCATTGTTTCTTATATAAAATTTAAAAAATTAAATACGAAATAATTATAAAATTTTTAAATCCCGAAATTTATTTTCGGGATTTTTTTTTTTAGGAGCAACAAGATTTTCGCTTTTTTAGAAATTTCGGTCCGCTTTCCGCTGTATCTTTTTTTCGTCGTTCCTCCTCAAAAAAAGGATGTCGCTGCAATCGGGGCTAAAATCAAGACGCGCTTTTCTTTTCAAAATCCCCGAAATAATTAGTAAATTTGTTTAAATTTAAAAACTTCCAGCAACTCAACATCCAACATCCAGCATTAAACATCCAACACCAAACATCCAACACTTTTGAGCGCACACTTAACTATTCTCGGCTTCAACTCAGCAATTCCTACGGTGAATTCGTCTCCTACAGCACAATTCCTGGAGATGGAAGAGCGGTGTTTCCTTATCGATTGCGGCGAAGGAACCCAGGTTCAGTTAAGAAAAGCAAAAGCACGGTTTTCAAAAATCAATCATATCTTTATTTCGCATCTACATGGCGATCACTGTTTCGGTTTGCCTGGATTAATTGCCTCTTTCCGGTTGTTAGGCCGCGAAACCCCTCTGCATGTTTACGGTCCGAAAGGAATTAAAGAAATGCTGGAAACCATATTCAGATTAACAGAAACACACAAAGGGTTTGAAGTCGTTTACCACGAGCTGCAAAGTAAAAAATCAGAGAAAATATATGAAGATCATAAACTGGAAGTTTTTACCATTCCCTTAAACCACCGCATTTACTGCAACGGTTATTTGTTCCGTGAAAAACCAAAAGAAAGGCATCTCAACATGCAGGAGGTTTCGAAATATCCAGAAATAGAAACCTGCGATTACCAGAATATAAAAAACGGAAAAGATTTCGTGCTGAGTGACGGTTACGTTTTGAAAAACGAACTGTTAACTAAAGATCCGACAAAATCGGTTTCTTACGCTTTTTGCAGCGACACCAGATATACCGAATCTATTTTACCTTTGATTAACGGAGTGGATTTATTGTATCACGAAGCGACTTTTTTGCATGACTTAAAAGAAATGGCCGATTACACAGGACATACGACCGCTTTGGAAGCTGCAAGAATTGCCAGAAAGGCAAACGTCGGCAAACTGATTATCGGGCATTTTTCTAACCGCTATAACGACCTGAATGTCTTCCTGAATGAAGCACGCGAGGTTTTTTCCAACACCGATTTACCCAAAGCTTTGGTTCCGGTAGAAATTAAATAGCAGGAAAAGTGAATAATCTTACCCCATTTCCTGATCCTGAATTTCTAAAAGATTTTCTCGATGAAAAAGCTGATTTTTATAACCATACCGATTTTATTGAAAATGATCCCATTCAGATTCCCCATCGGTTTTCTTTAAAGCAGGATATTGAAATTACAGGATTTTTAGCCGCAACGATTTCCTGGGGAACCCGAAAGTCAATCATCAGTGATACAGAGAAAATATTGGCCTGGATGGGAAACTCGCCTTATGATTTCGTGCTGAATTTTCAGGAAAAAGATATGGATTTGTTTCATCATAATTCTGTCCACCGTACTTTTAACAAAGAAGATCTCAATGAGTTCATCCGAAATTTAAGCAGACTTTATAAAAAAAATGACTCGTTGGAAAATTTGTTTTTAGTGCAAGAAGATGAAACCAATTTTTACCACAGCCTCCAACGCTTCAGAACAGAATTCTTTAAAGAAAATCAAATTCACCGAAGTACAAAGCACGTAAGTTCAACTTACAAAAATTCCTCGGCAAAACGCTTAATCATGTTTCTGCGCTGGATGGTTCGCAAAGACCGGAAAGGAGTGGATTTTGGAATTTGGGAAAATATTGATCAGAAACATTTATCCATTCCACTGGATGTGCACACCGGAAATATTTCCCGAAAACTCAATCTGATTCAAAGAAAACAAAACGACTGGAAAACAGTGGAAGAGATGGATTTGGTTTTAAGGAAATTCGATGATAAAGACCCCGCGAAGTATGATTTCGCACTTTTTGGTTTAGGAATTGATAAAGAGTTTTAGACTTATAAACCATAAAGTAACAAAAGTAAAATTGTGAAGATGTAATCGCTTGAATTAGAAAAGAATACATTTTTTTTGCTGCGAATTCACGAATTTGTTGTAAATAAATCCATTGGATTTTTATTGGTGAAATAAAATTAAATAATTATAAAGCGGGAAATCCGCGCATTGGTGGTTTAAAAAGCTGAAACAGTTACCTAATAATTTGAGGAAAATAAAAAAATGAAAAACAGAGAAGAAAAAACCAAAGAAAAAATCGAATTTCTAGTTCGCGTTACCGATGGTGTGATGTGGTGGATTGGTTCTATTCCTTCGTTAATTGTACATTCAATTATATTTTTAACTGCGTTTTTACTTCCGATTTTTGGCATTGTTGAATTTGATAAGATGCTTTTGGTGCTTACAACGGTACTTTCGTTGGAAGCGATTTATCTGGCCATTTTCATTCAGATGTCGGTAAACAGAAGCAACGAACATATCGAAGATTTGAAAGAAGACGTGAACGAAATTCAGGAAGATATTGAAGATATCCAGGAAGATATTGAAGAAATTAGTGAAGATATTGATGATATTCAGGAAGATATCGAAGATATTGCTGAAGACGATGATGATGAAGATCATAACGAGCGCGCCAGAAATGTAATGTTAAAAAGCAATGTTTCTTCTAACAAAAGTGATATCAAAGCAATGAGAGAAGTAATTGCCAATCTTCAGAAGCGGTTGGAAGATTTAAAAACTGAAGAAGAAAATGCAAATCTTCCTCCGGAAAACTAACTTTCGAAAAACCTTGCGAAGGTGGAGTTATAA
The DNA here is from genome assembly GCF_030815285.1 of Chryseobacterium sp. MDT2-18. Classification (NCBI taxonomy): domain Bacteria; kingdom Pseudomonadati; phylum Bacteroidota; class Flavobacteriia; order Flavobacteriales; family Weeksellaceae; genus Chryseobacterium; species Chryseobacterium sp. MDT2-18. The sequence continues at coordinate 74,563 of NZ_JAUSWQ010000001.1, forward strand.
ACTTTCGACCTTTTCTTTTTTACGCTTTTAAATATTTTAAAAATATAAAACTTTTGTGGTTTAAAAAAAACAAAATGTTTTCAAACGAAAAAACCATTTCAAAGCTGAAATGGTTTTTTTTTGTTTTTTTTAAGAATGCTCCTTCCAAAGCTGCGTAAATGCTATGAAATCTGCGACCGATAATTCTTCCGCCCTTTTATCCATAAATTCGTGGGCTTTCAATTCTTCAGGAATATCCAAAGCTTTTAGCGAATTCGATAATTTTTTCCGGCGCTGACCAAAACCTGCCTTTACAATTTTTTTAAACAGAACTTCATTGCCAGCCAAACCCGGTTTCGGATTTCGGGTTAAACGAATAACACCGGATTTTACCTTTGGAGGCGGATTAAAGACGTTTTCATGAACAGTAAACAGATATTTAACATCATATAACGCCTGTACCAAAACGGACAGGATTCCGTAGTCTTTCGTTCGGGGAACCGCCGCCGTTCTTTCTGCAACTTCCTTTTGAAACATGCCAACCATTTCGGGGACACGGTCGTAATAATCAATAATTTTAAATAAAATCTGTGAAGAAATATTATAAGGGAAATTACCGATAACGGAGACTTGACCGTCAAAAGATTCCTCAAGATTTAATTTCAGAAAATCACCGATGAAGTGTTTTTCTTCTAATTTCGGATAATGACTTTTTAAATAGGCGATCGATTCGGTATCAATTTCTGCTACAAAGATCTCGGCATCTTTCTCCAGAAGATATTTGGTGAGCACGCCCATTCCGGGACCGATTTCCAATACCTGATTTTTATTTTCATAACTCAGTCCGTCTACAATGTTTTTGGCAATATTTTCATCCGTTAAAAAATGTTGACCCAGATGTTTTTTGGCTCTTACGCTCATTCAGAAATTTAATTTTATTTGTTAAAAACGAAGGCTGAAAACCCATTTTTAAAGGTTGCTCTTCATTTCTTTTATGTTTTTTTTAACAGCGATTTTCTGCGTTTGTCCGCAAATTACGGAAGTTTTTTTCTATTTTAGCAGAAATTTTTTATTTAATGGCTAAGACAGTTGAAGATTTTAACAAAAAGCGACTTCGCTCCAGCAATATCACCGTTGTGATCAGTATTGCACTGGTGCTATTTTTATTAGGCTTGATGGGGTTGATCCTTATCAATGCTCAAAAATACTCAGATTACATCAAGGAGCAATTGGTAGTGAATGCCTATTTTGACGAGAATTATGATGCGAAAGATTCTGTGAAAATTGCAAAATTAGAAGCAGAAACCTTCAAAAAAATTCAAGTGTTGGCACCGGTAAAACGGGCTACTTACATTTCGAGAGAGATGGCTGCGGAAGAAGCAAAGAAAAGTATGGGGATTGAAAGCAGCGCTTTGTTCGATGCCAATATTTTCCCTTCATCGATCGAAGTCGCTTTGAAACCCGAATTTGTAGATCCTGCAAAAATTGATGAAGCGATAAAACAGATAAAATCCACGCCCGGGATCATCGATGTGAAGAACAACAGTACTTTGATGGTTGAAGTTTATAACAACCTGAACAATATTCTGAAATGGATTTTAGGATTTTCAATATTGTTTTTAATCTTAGCGATTGTCTTGATCAACAATTCGATCCGTTTGAAAATTTTCTCTAAAAGGTTCATTATTAAGACGATGCAGTTGGTGGGTGCCAAACGCCGTTTTATTTTAAAACCGTTTATTAAAGAAGCCATTATTCTTGGCGTGATCGGCGCTTTAATCGGTTTAGCTGTTTTGTTTGGAGCGTGGTATTATTTCATTACCCAAATCGGGACCCCGTTTGCGCAGGACAATAATCAGTTAATTATTCTGGTGATCGGTATTTTTTTACTGGGCGTATTCATCACCGTTTTCAGTACGATTTTCGCAACATGGCGTTTCTTGAGATCCAATGTTGATGATCTTTATTATTCTTAAAAAAATGAGCACAAAAAATAAAAAATTCTCCGCAGATTCAATCGGTAAATCCGTCGAAGTTTCAGAAAGTAATTCTTTCTATTTCGGTAAAGAAAACTACAGATTCATGTTAATTGGTTTGGCTTTAATTATCGCCGGATTTCTTTTAATGATGGGAGCTGATGCCAATACCGTTGATGGGAAATACGATCCCAATGTCTGGAATGAAGGTATTTTCTCTATCCGCAGAATCCGTATTGCGCCCATGTTGGTCATTGCCGGTTTTGTCGTGGAAGTGTATGCCATTCTGAAAAGAAATAAGAATTAAATAATTCACCAATAAATACCCACTTTGTCAAAGTTCTAAACTTTGACAAAGTTTTTTTTAACAATCATGTTACTCTGAGCCAGCTGAAGAGTTTTTTAATATCATAAATAATGGATTTATTCAAAGCAATCATCATTGCAATTATTGAAGGACTTACCGAGTTTCTTCCCGTTTCATCAACCGCGCACATGGGTTTTACCGCAGCCATAATGGGTATGGAAGAAACAGAATTCCTAAAAATGTTTCAGGTCTCCATTCAGTTCGGAGCCATTTTAGCCGTTGTTTTTGCCTATTGGAAAAAGTTTTTTGATTTTAAACATTTGAAATTTTACTATAAATTGGCTTTTGCGGTAATTCCGGCCTTGGTTTTAGGCTATCTTTTTGACGATAAAATTGAAGCGATTCTGGGGAATCAAATTGCCATTTCAGCGGTATTGGTATTAGGCGGAGTTGTTTTACTCTTCTCTGATTCCTGGTTTAAAAATCCAACCATCGACGATGAGAAAGACATGTCGGTCAGGAAAGCGGTGATCGTAGGTTTTTGGCAATGTCTCGCGATGATGCCGGGAACGAGTAGGAGTGCGGCTTCCATCATCGGAGGTATGTCACAGGGTTTGACGCGTAAAGCCGCCGCAGAATTTTCATTTTTCCTGGCGGTTCCGACCATGTTAGCCGTGACCGTGTATTCTGTTTTTGTAAAAACCTGGGGGAAAGAAACCGCAACTCCCATGAAAGGTTATGAGATGATTCTATCGTCTTCCGATAATATTATTGCTTTTATTGTAGGAAATATTGTGGCGTTCATCGTTGCTTTAATCGCTATAAAATCGTTCATCGGATTGCTGAATAAATACGGTTTTAAACCTTGGGGTTGGTACCGGATTATCGTGGGAATCGGCTTGTTGATTTACTTTTATTGGTTTCAATAATCTTACTTGAGCAAATATTTTATGATACCGAATGTCTATATGTTTTTTATGGCAGACATTTCCGCCCTCCGTTCCCGCTTTTTTGCCTCCACTATGTTGCGACAAAAAGAGCTCCACTCAGGTCGGGCTGCAAAGCAGAACTCTTTACCAATTTAGTTTTTAAAAATGACCGATACCGATTTCTTAGAAGGACAAATAATACTCCTTGACAAACCTCTGGATTGGACGAGCTTTCAAGCCGTGAACAAACTGAAATACAAACTCAAAAGTGAATTTAATCTTCCGAAGAAATTCAAGATTGGGCACGCCGGAACTTTGGATCCGCGGGCGACAGGGCTTTTAATCGTTTGCACGGGGAAATTCACCAAAATAATTCCGGAAATTCAAGATGCTCCGAAAGAGTATTTTACGGAAATAAAAATCGGCGTGCAGACAGAATCTTACGATACCGAAAAACCCGAAATTCTGCAACAAGATATTTCAAATATTACAGAAGTTCAGATCAACGAAACTTTAAATAAATTTCTGGGCGAAATCGATCAGAAACCTCCTGTTTTCTCCGCCATTAAAATTGAGGGAAACCGTGCTTACGATTTAGCCAGAGCCGGAAAAGAAGTCGAAATGAAATCCCGTAAAACGACTATTCATTATATCAAAGATGTTGAAATCGAATTGCCTTTTGTTCGTTTCACCGTCGGTTGTTCCAAAGGAACTTATATCCGGAGTCTGGCGCACGATATTGGTCAGGATTTAGTAGTTGGAGCGTATCTCACTAATCTTCGCCGAACAAAGATCGGTGAATATTCTATCGAAAATGGAAGTTCAGAATATCTGGAAAATGAATATCGTTTTGAAGACTTTAATAAATAGAGAAAAATTTGAACTGTGAGTTTTAAACCACAAAAGGCACAAAAGTTAACTGTTTATTGAAGTGAATCAAAAGATAAAAAAAGAGAAGGTGCTTTGTTTTCGATGGAAATCTTCATTAATATTACTTCTTAATTTTCATCTTAAAGGTTAATTTTTAGTAGGGTAATTTGTGCGGTTTGTGTTTAACTTTACATTATAAAATACCGAATTTCGATCAATGAAAAAAAAATATCTTCTACTTTTATTGGTTTCCATTTCTGGATTTGGCCAAAAGCAGAAAAGACCCATTCAAGGTTTTTATTTCAGCCCGGAATTGAGTGCAGGATTTAATTTGTCGAATATGATTAAAAGCAACAGAGACAGAGAAAATGATCCAAATTATTTGAATAATAACAATTACCCCAATGATTTTTCTTACGGAATTTCAGCGGTAGCAGGATTTAATTTTATTCCGAATCTGTCTTTAGGTGGCGGATTAAAATACACTTATACTGTAGATAATTTTCATATTTTGTATGGAATTATTCAACCGAAAATCCTTTTTAATGTGGATGATGGTGAACCTGTTTTTATTGATTTAACTTACGGATTTCAGCTGAATAAATCGGTGGTTGACAATTCGGATTTATACGGAATTAAAGTGGGGAAATTGGTTTCTCACAGTAAAAGATTAAGCCAGCAGGGTGGCTTTTATTTGGAAGGCCAGCAATTGGGAAATACCGGAGTGACCTTTGTGGGTGTATTTTACGGGTTGACGGTTTTCAGCAACAAAAATTATAATGAGTATGGAAAAGACTAGAATAAATAAATACCTTTCAGAAGTTGGCTTCTGTTCACGAAGAGAAGCAGACCGACTTTTAGAACAGGGGAGAATCACCATTAACGGAGCAGTTCCGGAAATGGGAACTAAGGTTTCTGACGACGATGAAATTTTGGTTGACGGAATTAATATTAGAAAAACAGAAGAAAAACCCATTTATATCGCTTTGAATAAACCGGTTGGCATTGTCTGTACCACCGATACCAAAAGGGAAAGAGACAATATCATCGAATTCGTGAATCATCCGAAAAGGATTTTCCCGATCGGCAGATTAGATAAACCGAGTGAAGGTTTGATTCTTTTGACCAACGACGGAGATATCGTCAACAAAATCCTCCGCTCAAGAAATAACCACGGTAAAGAATATATTGTAAGAGTTGACAAACCCATCACCCCGAAATTCCTAATGCAGATGCGCGGCGGAATTCCGATTTTGGGAACGGTTACCAATAAATGTGAGGTCGAACAGATCGATAATTTATCGTTCCGTATTGTTCTTACTCAGGGCTTAAACCGCCAGATTCGCCGGATGTGCGAGTATTGCGGTTATGAAGTGAAAAAACTGAAGAGAATCCGCGTTCTGAATATCAAACTCGATCTTCCGATCGGCAAGTGGCGGGATTTAACCGACGCGGAAGTCAACGAACTGAAAGCGCTTGTTTCGGATTCTGATAAAACGGTTGACTAATATTTTTCCTTTAAATAAAGATAAGCCGTTAAGTATTTATTCAGCCGTTTCATGTCCCGTTCGGTGATAGGATGATTAAATCTTGTTAAACTCATATTATCCTGCAGGTCATTTAACTTTACCGAAACAGCAAGTCTTGATTGTTCTGTTTTTTTGATAAATTCCATATAGTCGATATCGGTTGGGTGTTTGGTAAGACATTTTACGGCAAAAATCAACTCTTCTGTAAATCCTTCGTCAGTTAAAGTTTCGTAGGTGATTTCGGGGCAGTCTTCGATGATATCATGCAATGCGCCAACGATTTTTTCGTCATAGGTTTTTCCGGCATTCATTACGCGCATCACATGACCGATATAGGGACTTCCAAATTTATCGGTTTGTCCTTTATGGGCTTTTTGAGCCAGTTTAATGGCTTTGCTGAGCAGTTCGTCTTTGGTCATTTTAATCTAAATTAAAGCAGTTAACAGATCAAATATAAGTTGATTTTTTTAAATTTATTATAACGCAATCACTAAAATTTAAGAAATATCTAATGGTTTTGGTATCTAAAAATATTTGATAATAGCATCTGCCAGCATTTTGGTATTGCCGCCAAAGTGATGGTCGCCGGGAAGGTGTAGAAATTGGTAATTCTTTAGCGTTATTTCATTTTTAGGGAAATATGCTCTCTCCAGGTCGCTTACTACTAAAGTGAAAGGCACATTTTTCAGCTGATTGATTTCATTGACCACGCTGAATCCATGTTGCATATGGCCGGTGACATATTCTTCAAGATGAATTTCAAAATCATTGACTTTAGAGGGGCCGATGATAATTAAATCCTGAATGTTTTTCTGAAAATCACGGTCGAAACGGTTATAGATAAACGGAGCTACATCTGCGCCGTAGGAATAGCCAATGATGATGATCTTTTTATTGGTCCGGTCTTTTATGGCTTGTTTCAGATAATTTTCGGTGTCTTTCGAAGCTCTTGAAGGCGTCTTTTTGGTCCAGAAATATTTTTTGGTATTCAGCGCAAAAACATCGTAACCATTTCGGTGAAGTTCCTGCGAAAACGTTTTCGAAAAAGTATTGAATCCCGCGTCACCGCTGATATAGAAGACAATCGGCTTATCACTTTTGCTGTTCCATTCAAATACGGGAAAACTGGAGCTGTTTTGGCAGGAAAATAAAACCAACAGCGAAAAGACAGTAAGGATTTTTGCTAAATTTTTCATTTGGGTTTTGTGATTTTATTTAAAGCAGCCGGTATTTGCAGTAAATCAAAATCGCTGCCATAAATCAAATATTTATTTTCCCATTGATCGGCATATTTTTCCTTGAAATCGCGCAGGCTCTGATAATGTTTGAAACTTCCGATCCGGTTATAAACAAACTTCAGGATTTCCTCTGCCGTATTATCGGGTTGTTTCATTCCAGCCAAAGGCGTTAGGCCAAGGTTGATGTACATCAGTTTTTTAGATTTGGCATATTCTGTTAATTTTACAATCATCGCATCCATACTTCCGTTAGGAGCGGTGGTTGTTTTGCGGATCAGATCATAGGTGCATTCTTCGGGTGCGAAATCCGGAATAATATTAAGAAAGGCTTCGATTTTTCCCGCTTCATTTTTAATGACGATTAAATCCTGTTTTTCGATTTCAGCGCGGTCGAACATTCCCTGCGAAAATACCATTTCTTCCTTGTCGAATTCCTTAAGCCATTCATCTGAAATACTTTGAATTTCATTGAGAATTTCTTCACTTTGCGGGCAGTGAAGAAATTCTGAGGTGTAGCCTTTTTTGGTTAAAGAATTAAGGCCGTTTCTTAATGATTTTCGGTCTTTTCCTTCCAGTCTGAAGGTTTCGGTATTCATAATCGCTTCCTGACCAATAAACAGTTGCTGTTTTTTTAAAGGTTTAAAGAGGTATAAACTTTGTTCATCAATTCTATAATAAACGGATTTTAAACCGTTCTTTGTACAGAAATCTTCAAATTCCTGTATCATTTTTTCTTTATTTTCTTCGGTACAAACCGGCTCTTCGAGTACGAAAGCAAACGGGTTTGCAGCGCTGTATGAAACAAAACCTTCAACCTCATCAGAAAAGTAGAACTGCTTTTCTTTTGCTGTTTTAAAGAAATCCAGGGATGAAGTTCCATACATCTGTACCAGATTTTGTGCTTCCTCAACATCGCTGAAACTTTCTTTGTCGCTGACCAGTCTCCGAACATTAAAGACAGAAAAAAAGAGGAGCAGCCAGGAAATGATGCCGAGAAAATAATTAATGTATTCAAAATCTCTGGCAAATCCGGTTCTCGGACTCAGTCCTGTATCCTTAAAAAGCAGAAAACTGTTCAGCGTGTAATAAAGAGATTCCTCCCAGGTGAAATCTACCCCGAAATGCTGTTTGTCAATAAAGTAAAAGCTCAGAAAATTAAACACGATCACGGCAGCAAAAAGTCCTAAAAACCAGGAAAAACCGAGTCTTAAATATTTTCTGTTCGTCTTTAAAACATATTCTTTTCTGCTGATGATCAGCATAAATATAATAACCAGAGCGACAATCGATTCTTCATAATCGAGAGCTTTGAAGATGTTTCCAAAAAAGGAAATAATGGCCAGGGCGAGTGCAAAATACCAGCCCCGTTTTAAACCCCGAAAAAGATAAGCAGAAGTAACCACCAAAAGGATTCCTGCGATTAACGTCAATATTTTAGAAAAATGCATTAATTCGGCAGGAAGATACATTTTCCCGATTTTCAAACGCTCTGCAAGTGGTGGAGTAATCACCGAAATAATATTGATCAGTCCCAATACAAAGATGGCAAGGGCAGGAAGAATTCTGGCCACTATTTTTCTGCCTTTCCAAACGAATGCAAAAAGACCCAGTAACAAAGGCAGCCAAAACTCGAAAACCCTGTACAGTAAGGTGATTCCTAAACCCTGACTGTGAGAAAAGCCGAAGTTTGCCAAAATGTAAATCAAAGTAAATTCTACAGCGCCCAAACCCCTTAAAAATGGAGAAACCAACATCAGCAAAACTGAAATCGTATAACCTACCGCTGCTGCAGAAAACGAACCGGTTGCGCCAAAAGCAAACATGGCGATCAGCAAATGAAATATCCCGCAAAATTCAATTAAAATGGAAATGAAGATGGTTACAATAAAGTGTTTTGTATAGATTTCGCCGCCGAAAATTTCATCAATACTACTGATTTTTTTGGGGAAACGCTTTTTTAGAAACTGATAGAATATCCCTTTTGTACGCAGTGAATTGACCAGCCAAAAAACGGAACCGATAAAAATCCCCACTGCAATTAACCAGAATCCGGATTCCCCGAAATCTTTATTGACCACCGCAGCATATCCTACCACCGGAATACCGACCACAAAAACGGTAAGTATTCCTACAAATCCATAAACAGCACTGGCTTTATGAATGCTGTTTTTATCAAAGTTTTGCCGTTTCATCTGTCGCGGCGTATAAGCAAGAGAACTGATTCCGCCTGCCGGAAGGAAAACACTCAGGAAGTTTCTTTTTAAAAATAATTCTATGGCATCAGCAAGTTTCAACCGCACGCCAACCGCGCGGAAACTGGTAACGTACATCAGCGCTTGCAGAAGAACGTAGATGAAGGTAAGAAACACTCCGGCCAGAATCCACAGCGGTTTTGCATGTTGAATCTGAGGAATGATCGCGGCCATTTCTTTTCTTTCGCTTCTGAAAAATACAAAAGCAAGAAAAAGAATCAGAACAGCAAGGAGCTCCTGCCAACGAATTTTTGAAATTATTTTAGGGAAAGGTATTTTCTTGAGTTTAGTCATGAGCTGTGTTTTCGGTTCGGCTTTTTAATTTAGTCATACAGCTGATTGCCGTAATTACTGCGACAAAAATGATCCATATTCTATTTGTAAAAATAATCTTTATCGTTTCGCTTTGAAAAAGTTTTCTCATTAAAAAAGGTCAAAAATATTGCGGCCAAAAACGGTATTCGTAATATCAAAATAGTGCTCTAGATGATTCAGGACTTTTTATTCGTATCTCAAAGCTTCGATCGGATCCATTTTTGAGGCTTTCAATGCAGGATAATACCCGAAGAATACGCCCGTTATGGCACAGACAAAAAAGGAAAGGATAATAGAGGATTCGGTGATAAAAGTAGGCCAGCCCAGAAATGCAGTCACCATTTTCGTGACAGAAATTCCCAGCATTACGCCGATGACGCCGCCCGTCACGCTGATCATAATGGCTTCGATGAGAAACTGAAATAAAATATCTTTACCGCGCGCACCAATGGACATCCGCAAACCAATTTCTTTGGTTCTTTCTGTTACGGAAACGTACATAATGTTCATAATCCCGATTCCGCCGACCAAAAGCGAGATTCCTGCAATTGCGGATAACAGAACGGTTAAGAGCTGGCTTGTAGAACTCATGGTTGCAATCAGTTCGGCCTGTGTTCTCACCGAAAAGTCATCATTACTTCCGTCAGCAGAAAGATGGTGTTGTTTCCGGAGAATCTGTGAAATCTCATCAGATGCTTGTGAAGAAGTGCTTTCGCTGGTCGAAGAGGCATAAATGGTCTGAACATAATCAATTCCCAAAAATCTGCGCTGCACCGTATTGAAAGGCGCTATGATAATATCGTCCTGATCCTGGCCAAAAGTATTGGCACCTTTGGTTTCCAGCACACCGATAATGGTCATCGGAATTTTATTAAACCGAATCACTTTCCCGATAGGATCGTCCCCACCTGGAAATAAATTGGATAATATGGTTTGGCCAATTAAACAAACTTTATTAGAAGCCACAACATCTTTAGCAGTGAAAAAAGCACCTTCTGACAGATTCCAGTCGCGGATTTTAAAATAATCTGCATTCACGCCCTGAAGTTGGGTAGGCCAGTTATTGGATCCGTTAATCGACTGCCCGTTCGTTTGTACTGCCGGAGAAACGTAGGAAACATCTGGAGCTCCCTTTATTATGGCTTCTATATCGGTCGTTTTTAAACTTTGCAATCCTGATGCACCGATTCTCGCACCACCGGAAACATTCACGTTACTGGTAGGCCGGATGTTGATCATGTTGGATCCCATGGAAGAAAGCTGACTGCTGATGCTTCTTTTGGAACCTTCACCAATCGCGGTCATCGCAATTACAGAAGCTACACCGATGATAATTCCGAGCATGGTCAGAAAAGCCCGAAGTTTATTTCGAAGAATGGCTTTCCAGGCAATTTTAAATAAATTTGAAAGTTTCATCTTTTACGTTTTATCATCCATTTCTACCGGCAGACTGTTCAGTGCTTCTTTTGCATTTTTAATATTTTCATTTTTCAGATCTTTAATCACTTTTCCGTCTTTCAAAGTAATCGTTCTTGAACTGAATACCGCAATATCAGGTTCATGCGTAACGAAGACGATGGTTTTCCCCTGTTGGTTAAGTTCCTGTATCAAAGTCAAAATTTCATAGGACGTTCTGGTATCCAGATTTCCGGTGGCTTCATCGGCTAAAATCATTACAGGTTGGTTCACTAAAGCTCTGGCAATGGCAACCCGCTGTTGCTGCCCACCCGACATCTGGTTCGGAAGATAATGGATCCGGTCTGATAATTTTACGGTTTCCAGGGATTTTACAGAACGCTCATATCTTTCCTGACTGGATATTTTTGGATTGTACAGAAGCGGAAGTTCCACGTTTTGCAATGCTGAAGTTCTGGCCAGTAAATTGTAAGATTGAAAAACAAAACCTATTTTTTCGTTTCTTAAGCGGGCGAGCTGGTCTTTGTCTAAATTTTTCACATTCACGCCATCCAGAAAATAATCTCCTTCCGTAGGTTTATCCAGACAGCCTAAAATATTGAGCATCGTAGTTTTTCCCGAACCGCTGTGGCCCATGATGGTTACAAATTCACCTTCTTCTATGCTGAAACTTACGCCCCGTAAAGCATGAACGGTTTCTTCACCCATTTCAAAATCTCTTTTAACATCGATAATTTCTAATGTTTTTGCCATTTTATTATAGTTTATCTTGGTCCGCCACCACTGCCAGGTCTGTTGCCTCCGGATCGTTGTGGCAAAAACGGACTTTTGGCGGCACTGCCTGATTTTTTGGTCAATGTTTTATAACCGGTAATAACATTATCGTTTAAACTTAAACCTGAAATAACCTGCAAATCGGTATCATTAGAGGTTCCTGTTTTAATTTTTTTCATAGTAAGAGACTGATCGGCGGCTAAAACCCACACTGTTGCTTCCTCTTTAGACTTATTTTTATTGGCCGCAGGTTTCTGACCATTCCATTGTTTTTTCTTTACTGAAGGGTACGGAGTATTAATTTTATAATTTTTTGCTACTAAAGAATCTGGTTTAAAGGTAATCGCCTGTACCGGGATCTTCATTACTTTCGGCACATCGCTCGTAATTACAGCAATATTCGCCGTCATTCCTGGTTTTAATTTTAGTTCAGAATTTTCGGTATTGATGATCGTTATGTAATTGACCACATTGGCGGAAACGGTTGGATGTAAACGGATTTCGACAATTTTTCCTTTAAAATTAAGATCCGGAAAAGCATCTACGGTAAACGTTACATTCTGTCCGGTTTTTACATTTCCTATATCCGCTTCATCAATGGAGGCACGCACCTGCATTTTTGTTAAATCCTTCGCAATGCTGAATAATGTTGGCGTACTGAAACTCGCTGCCACGGTTTGGCCTTCGCTCACATTTCTGGATAAGATCGTGCCGTCAATCGGGGAGTAAATTTTGGTATATGATAAATTGGTGTTCGCCGCAGACAACTGAGCAGTAATGGCAGATATTTGTGCCTTTGCCGCATTATATTGGTTGAGTGCAGACTGAAAATCTGCTTTGCTGATCGCACCTACCTTGTACAACGCTGCCTGGCGGTTGTAAGCCGTTTGATTGAAAACCAGATTGCTTTTGGCGCTGGCCAGAGTTCCCGCAATTTGTAGAGACTGATCCCGCAATAGAGAAGGATCTAAAGTCGCTAAAAGCTGCCCTTTTTTAACTTGAGAATTAAAATCAACATAAATTTTATTGATGGTTCCCGAAACCTGAGTTCCGACAGCGACCGTATCGACAGGTTGAATCGTTCCTGTCGCAGTGATCGTTTCTGTAATATCGCCAATGATAGGTTTCACAGTGTTGAGCTGGATTTTCACTGCTTCACTTTTTTTGAAATAGTACCAAAAACCAATTCCTAAAAGTAAAAAAAGGATTCCCCCAAGCAGCCATTTTTTATTTTTCATTATAAGTGTTTTATAAATTAATTTGCTGTCCCATATAAAATTCATAAATCTGCTTATTGAAAACTGCGGTATATTTTGCCTGCAAATAATTTTGCAGTGCCTGAATATAAATCAGTTTTTGTTGCTGCAGCTGAACATAATCGATGGCACCTAACTTCATTTGCGCGTTTACTATCGCGTAAGTCTGTTCATTGATACGCATTTGTTTTTCTGCAGATTCGTATTGTGAAAGCGAATTCTGAAGGTTGATATAGGCTTGTTCAATCTGTTGGTTCAGTATGGTTTTGGTATTTTCCAAAGCTAACTGAGCCTGTTGAATTTCAATTTTAGATTTTTCTACAGCCGTTTTATATATGCGGTTGTTGTAAATGGGAATTCCCAGACTTAAGCCCACTGGCAGGTAAAACTGATTTGCCAGCTGGCTGAAATAACTTCCGTTTCCCTGAGAATAACCTGTTGAAATATTTCCGGAAATGCTCAGCGTAGGTTTAATGAACGATTTTGCCATTTTCAGTAAAAGTGCTGAGTTTTCGATATTGAGTTCGCCATACTTCACTTCCGGTCGTTGGTTTTGGGCAATACTTTGAACAATTTCCAGAGGTTTAACATCATTGCTTACAATGATCTCCAGAGGAGGAGAGATCTGGAAATTGTACGAAGTCGGCAACTGCAGCAGCTGCTTTAAATTGACCAGATCAGTTCTCAGATTATTTTGGGCGGCGATTAAATTGTATTCGTCCTGCGAATGTTGCGACTGAAGCTGCAGGAAATTCAATTTAGAAATGCTTCCTGCGTTATATAGTTGTGTTCCCTGTTTTAACTGAATCTTCGTCGTCGTTAATAGATTTTGCAGAGCTACTATATTTTCCTGAGCCATCAAAATATTTAAAAACGCCTGGGTGACGCTCAGTGTAATATTATTTTCACTTTCCTGCACCGATAAATCTGCCAACTGTGTTGACAGGTCTTTTGAAATAACATTGTTTTTAAGGTAATTGTCGTGGTACAGCGTCATCGAAGAACTGGCTCCAATGCTTTGGGTATTCAGTCCCTGGATGTGTAGACCATCATTTCCATTCACCGCGAAAAGTCCCTGGGAAACGTTGCCGTTCAGATTCGGGTATTTGGCTGCTTTTGCCTGTAATAAATCCTGATTTGCAGCGCTTTTGGAAAGACGCAGGGAGGAGATTGAAATATTATTATTCTTAGCGTAAATGATACAGTTTTCTAAAGTCCATACTTCAGGATAATTTAAATTTTGACCATCAACAGGAAGATAAACGATATTGAGAAATATCAAAATAATAATTCTTGGTTTCATGGTCTTTCATTTAAGATTTTTCAACAGAAAATATTAATCCAAAGAACAGTGGTGAATCTACTTTAACATGAAATTAACCACCTTTTAAAAAAAACTTAAACCAAAGTTACATTTTTAGTATCAACTTTTCAATATTTATAATCAATATGTTACGCTGTTTTTACATTCCCGGTTCTTTTCAAAACACCCCAGTTTTGAATTTCTCCCTTCACTGCTTTTCTAACGGATTTGAACAGGATGTAATACATCAATTGGCGGTAAACCAACCGTTGGGGAATCATCCAGATCAGTTTGCTGAATTTTTCCTTTTCGAAAGCAAAAGCCAGAGCTGCTCCTACGATATCTACCAGAGAGAAGATAATGTAGTACAGAATAATATGGGTAGGATCTGCAACGATCAATCCAAATCCCGATAATATTAAACTTACTACCAACAGCAAATCTGCCAACGGAGCCAGAAATGGCAATAAAAGCTGATACAGTAATATGTTGGGCAAAGCCACCTTTCCAAAGTTTTTATACTGTTTTCTGAAAATAGCATCGCGGTGTTTCCAGAAACTCTGCAGAATCCCAAAACTCCACCGGAAACGCTGTTTCAGAAACTGACTCATGGTTTCAGGCGCTTCGGTATAGGAAATGGCATTGTTGCAGTTTTCAACGAGATAGCCCAACTTGTGCAACCGCATGGTTAAGTCGCAATCTTCAGCTAAAGTATCGGTGGTAAATCCGCCGGCTTCCAGGACTGCTTTTCTGCGGAATCCGCCCAGTGCTCCGGGAACTACGGTAATACAATTTAATAATGAAAATGCACGGCGGTCAAAATTCTGAGAAGTGATATACTCAATACTTTGCCATTTGGTAATCATATTAATTTCATTTCCCACCTTTACATTTCCGGCCACTGCACCGACTTCGAGAGGTTTTCCTTCCAGATAAAAAGTCATCATCAGTTGAGAAACGGCATCGGTTTTCAACTGAGTATCGGCATCGATACACACTACGAATTCGGCATCGGTTTCTGCTATTCCAAAATTTAATGCAGAGGCTTTTCCTCCGTTGGGTTTGGTAAAAACTTTTACCTTTGGATTTCCTTCGAAAGCCTTTACTACATTTTCAAAAGTTTGATCTTTGCTGCCATCATCTACAAAAACAATATTGATATTGGGATAATCCTGGTTGAGTAATGATTCTACAGTTCGTATAGCATTTACCTCTTCATTATAGGCCGGTACGATGATGCTGGCTTTTGGATAATCTGGCATTCCCGTGAATTCCGATAATAGTTTTTTCTCTTTTTTAGTTTGGAGATAAGCTAAAATTGCCATTAAAATCATTCTTGAAATCGATAGAATAATGCCGATTAAAAACAGGGCGTAAATCATCTGACCGATCCAGTAACTTGCTGAGGCAAAAAAGAAATTGAGGTCATTTTTCCAGCTTCTTTTTATGGGCGGCATCAATTCGGATTCGGGCACATTCATCAAATCTGCAACGGTAGTAAATTTACATCCTTTGCTTTTGAAATATTTAATAATTCTTGGGAGCGCATCTACGGTGGGCTGTCGGGTATCGCCGCCAGCGTCGTGCAGCAGAATAATACTTGCATTATTTAGATTAGCAAAACGGATGGTTCTGTTCACAATAGAATCGGCATTCATCTTAGGATCCCAGTCATTGGGATCTATACTTTCTCCGATGGCGATATAATTGTCTTTTTTACTTTGGGCCAAAGGTTCCAGTTCTTCATACGTCTGTGGTTCGGAATCGGCATTATAAGGTGCCCGAAATAAAACCGTAGATTTTCCGGTAATGCATTCGATGAGCGCCCGGGTAGTTTTCAGTTCCAGTGCCGCTCTTTGGGGAGACATTTTGGCAAGATTTCCGTGAGTGAAAGTGTGGTTTCCTATTTCAAAACCGTTGTGCTTGATTCTTTGAACCAGAGGAATATTGGCCTCAGCATTTTCTCCAATCAAAAAAAAGGTAGCCGGGACTTTCTCCCGCTCCAGAATATCCAGTATTTTAGGGGTGAATTCTGCACTGGGACCATCATCGAATGTTAAAATAATTTTATGACCCGGGCCGATTTTAGTGCTGTCCTCTGCGAATTTCTCATATAAAAACCCGGAAGGAAGCTGGGAATATTGCTCTTCGGCAATCAGGTTTTCATTTTTATCGATGTCTATTTTTGTACGGCCCTGTTGCGGAGAAAACAGGATATTGATGATTTCGCCACTGCCGATGGAGGTGGGTTTTGAATTGAAATTTGGCGGAATTAGTTCTAAGACAGAATAATTAAAAGGATTTTTTTGCAAACTTTCAGAACTTAAATCCCTCGGGTAAAAAGACCATATTCTGGGATCTTCACTGCCTAATCTCCATATTGCTGTTCCCGCATTCCGGGAGTCATCAGAAAATCTAAGGATGTTAAAAGTGGTCGCTGCATCGGTAAACCAGACACTGTTTTTAGAGGCAGGTTCATCGCTGCTTCCGGAGAAATTATAAGCATAATGAAGGTTGTAGGAATTGTTATCAAAAGCAATAGCGGATCTGGAAATTTTTGCCCGGTCAATCGCCTGTCCATAAGTAATGTCTTCTGTCCGGGTTCCGTTTTCATCGGTAATCCACTGTCGTCCGTAAGCCCCCAGACCAAGAATCAATTTTTCTGAAGGAACATCCTTTGCAATCTGGTCGATTTGTTTTTCAATCCATTTCTGGTCGCTGATGGGACCTGCCTGCGAGTTGTCATTGAACTGATCGTACGCCATCACGATAAAATAATCGGTATAATCCTTTAAATATTTACTGCTATAGTCGTTATTATCCGGCATAATATCGATGGAGACGATGAGACCGTTTTTTTTGAACTGGGTATACAGATTTTTCATGAAAGCGTTAAGATGCTCATCAGAATTTTCTTTCAGTTCCTCGAAATCGATGTTGATGCCATGAAGTTGATTGGCTTTCAAAGTGGCTATAATTTGGGCAATCAGTTGGTTTTGGATTCTTTGGTCGTGCAGTACAGTATGCAGCAGTTCTCCACTAAAATTCCCCTGTTTCCCGGGTACAGAAATAAAATTGTTGAGGATCGGCTGAATGCTTAATCCATAATGTTTCATTACAGAAAGCGCCTCTTTGTCGATGCGGGAATCCAACTGAAATGTTTTGGGATTGATGAAAAACCATTCTGGATAGATGGTGTTCAGTCTGCTTCCATTGGCCCGCAGATCCGAGAGAGAAGTAGGCGACCATGGAACGTAAAATGCCGCCCGGATCAATTTGGTATTGATTGTTCGGGCTGCTGTTTTTTCATCCATAATTTTTTTCTGCAGGAAATCTTTAAAACCTTTAAATTTTTTGTTCAGAGGCGTCGCTAAAGTAAATTTATTGTCAGGATTGATCTTGGATTCAAACAGTTTTCCGACGGAATTCAGTTGCGGCATCGATGGATTTTTTCCCCTTAATACAGCGATCATTACAACCACAGTAATGAATAAAAGAACAGTCAGCAAGATGCGTAAAGTCCATTGGGTAGCTTTGTACCGTTTGCCGCTGTTGGTTTGAAATACCTGTCTTGATTTCTCCGCCATCTTCTTGTAAATTATAATCAAAGATAAATAAGTATTGAAATTCATCTCTTTTTTTTACCTTAAAATTTAGTTAAAATTGAAAGAGATGATTTTTGAATTCCAGATTTTTATTTCAGGGATAATGAGCATTTAATTTTAATGATAATTTCGTTTAAGGTGTAGCCACAATACAAATATTTTTTTTCTGTACTTTTGTTAAGTTTGACGACTTCACCAACGTGTTCTTATTTTTTTTAAGGAGTTGTTGAATATTCTGTTTGCGCCTAAAAAAGGGAGAAAACAGCTTGTTTGTAAATGTAATCTTTGTCTCGATCGCAACGAAATTAAAAATATTAATGATGTTTAAAAACGGACATGCATTTTTCGTTTTAATTAATTTCGTTTTTGCTAATTTTACAGTGTTCAAAATCTCATCATGAATTTATCTCCTGAAGGCCAAAAACTCTTTAATAAACTGACTTCTGAAATGTTAGAAGATGGTTTTGTGAAGATCAGCGAGCATACTTTTTATAAAAAAATAGGAAGTATCACTATTTCGTTGGGAGACCGCGCGCTAAATATTATGCATCAGGAAAAATGTTACGGCATTATTCCGGAGCGTGAATTCCTGAAACTGGCCAATGGTTTTGAACCCATTCTTTTTCAGCTGAAATATCTGCTGGCTTTTTCCATGAGACAGGATATGAACAGGATTGTTAATTTTCTTTCAACGTGTTTTTGGAATTGAAGCCGATTTTCTTCCAGACCTTTCTTAAAAGGAAAATAAATATCTTACCACCTTTTTTTAGTTCGTGCATCAATATCACTATTCGTCTTCAATAAAAATCAAAAACCAATTTCATTAAAATTGGTTTTTGTTATAAAATCTGATATGGGTATTTTTAAAGATTCCAGAAATTATGAAAAGTCCTTGAATGTTGAGATTTTTTTATTGATTTTAAGCTAATCTTCGGTTTTTGCAATACCTGTAAAAAGGTTCTTACTTTACAATAATTTTACCCTTCATCACCAGATGTACGGTGCAGTAATAATCTGAAGTCTTTTCGGGAGTGAACGTCCAGGACTGGCCGGTCTGTAACATCGGAGAAGCCCATGCGTTATGTATTTCTGTGGCATTGTGGGCCACGACATCTTTGTTGGTGAATGTTACCTGATCTCCTTTTTTAACGGTTATCGTTGCCGGATTAAATTTCATGTTTTCTATGGTCACCACATGAGCAGATGCAGGATTGCTGTCTGCTGTATTCGTGTTCATATTCGCTGCGGCAGAATCCATTTTGGGAGCCGGTGCTGACGTTGGGCTTCCGCTTTTTTCGGTACTCATGGAATTATCATTTACCGCAGGTATCGTATCTTTGGATCCCGGGTTGCAACTGATTATATTTAGTAAACAAACGATTGCAACGAAAGAAGATCCTGTTCTGAAAATATTCTTTTTCGAAATCATTTTTCATTTATTTGAATTTTTTCTGAATCATTTTTGCATGCTCAAGGTGCGTTTTAAAAATAGGCACTGCTTTTTCAAGCAAAGCTTTTAGTTCTGCGTTTTTAGACTGGGGTATCAGGATGGTTTCTACTGCTTTGATAGTGGATTCATGATAGGAAACCTCGTTGTCTACATATGCTTTATCAAAAGCTCTCCCATTTTTTGCATTTAAGATTGCTTTTTCTTTCGCTGCCGTTTCTAATAAAGATTTTGTGACGGCATTCGTTTTGGGAGTCACTTTTAATTTCGTCACAAGATCTACAGCCATTTTAATCACAGCATTATGGTCTCTTTTCATCGTAGCAGCAAAGTTTGTAATGTCTTTATTATGAGACTTTTTCAGTGCTATCGTAGCATAATCTACGTCAATTTGATTTGCCGTTACCGCTACAGAGGCAATTTCGGGGTCGGTAAGCTGCGGTGTTTTCTGTTCCTGTGCAGAAACATGAGTGGAAAATAACAATACAGACAAAAGCATTGTTCCGGACAAAGCCAGGCTTTTTAGAGTTTTCATTTTTTCATGATTTAAGTTAATATATGATTCGATATTAAATTCAAATGATCCTTCAGGTTACATTTAAAAATAATTTCTTATTATTTTAAACTTGGATTATTTTTTCAAGAAAACTTATACGAAGTTACAATGTTTCGCATAGTAAACCAAGTTAATTTTGAAAAAATATTTAATTGGTAATAGTGAAAATATAAAAAGGGCGAAATTGTAAATTGTTGATTTTCAAAGATAAAAGAAAATAAAGTGTGCGGGATAGGCAGATTTAGAGGGAACCTTAGAATATCAAAACAGGTAATAAATTTCCTTTTTTTAGAAAAAGAGAGGTGGTTTTAGACCGGAAGCAAAACCTAGAAATTGTTGAAAGTTGAAGCGAAACCTATTTTATTGTAATTTCCGAATGTTTAGGTGGTGATAATTTACAGACTGCTGGGCAAGCAAAGAAATTGATTAATCAGGGCAAAGAGGAATAAAAATTTACTTTTTAACTGCTTTTTCATTTTCTGAAACCGCATTTAAAATTTTGTAAGGTTGATCATTTCTTGCTTTTCCTTTTAGTGCCGAATAGGTTGAGCTGTCTTTAGGTTTTGCATTAGGCATTTTGATAACGGGAAGTGACCGCTTATTTTTTGAAAGAAAAGACAGGCTATCGGATGTAGAATTGTTTTTAAATTTCAAAATATTTAAAGAGTCTGCCTTTTGATTGGGTATGGTTTTATAGGGCATTTTCTGTGCATAGGAGAAGAATGAAATCAGAATACCCAATATACTAAATATATTTTGCTGCATCGATTTAAATTTTATTAAAAGTAATCATTTTCTTTAAAACAATATTCACCTGAATCCACAAAAATTATACTGTGGAAAATTACCATTATTCAATCTAAAGGCAATAATAATTCTCATTGCAAATAGAAGATACCAGAAATTTACGCCATTATCTTGTCAATCGCTTTGGCCAGTTTGTGGTCTTTTTCGGTAATAATATCTCCTGCGTCGTGCGTGCATAAACTGATGTTTACTTTATTGTATTCGTTGGACCAGTCGGGATGATGCTGCATACTCTCTGCAGCCAAGGCCACTCTGGTCATAAAAGCAAATGCTTCGGAAAAATCTTTAAACTTAAAAGTCTGCTGCAGTTTTCCATCGGTTTCTTTCCACATGATGTGATGTTTTAGTTGATTAATATACCTTTTTCTGAATGCAAAAATGCCTCCAATTTGCAGTAATCCAGATTTTTATAATTGACGCACTGCAAACTTTTATAATGGATTGAATTTTTGCACGGGCAAAGCCGACGAACTTTACGCACCGGATTAAATATTAAATTCTTCAGCAGATATCATAAATATTACCAAAAAAGCTTTAATTTTGAGTATTAATAATAAGAAAAAATTAAAAAAGTGAGAAAAAGATCTTAAAATAGTTGGATTTAAAAAAGAGCTTCTCAATCCTTCTGTTTTTTAACAAAAAAGGAGAAGACAAAAATTCACCATGAGCACTCAAGTCTATTATTCCCTGTTTCTGATTCTGTTTCTTGTAGTTTTTATCATCAGCATTATAGCAATTCTGAAAAACCCTTCTTATTCGAAGTCGGCAAAATTACTGTGGATTGCTGTTTGCCTTTTCATGCCGTTTTTGGGATCGCTTATCTATTACTTTTATAGAAAAGGCTGATTAAGCTACTTTCCTGTTTTTAATAATCATACGATAACGAATCTGTTGGCGGGGATTTCTAATCAAATCCGTGCTTAGACCGGTGTGGCCCGATACCAAAGACTGGCAATCCGCTGGCGTTCCTATTTATTACGGTCTGCCGTAACCACCACTCCCTGCAAAAAACCTGCTCCCGAGATCATAAGCAAATCCGTAAATCCCTTTTTGTGGCGAAACCCTTTTTTAAGACTGAACGGAGTACCCTTTTCAACTTCGGGTAAACCATGCTTATAGCGCCGGAACTTTCGTGTCTCAAAATTGATCTGAAGTTCTGTGATTGCAAAATCGGCGTCCTTAGCAAAGAAAAGAGAGAGACAAAGATTCCCTTGTCTGTAAACCGCATTCAGTAGTTGGGGAAAATTCTTCTGCACCTTCTGGAAGTGGAAATTTGCCAGCGCAGCTTGACCCTCTGCCGTTGTGAGCCCGCCCTGCACGGTACGCGATCCAATAGGAGCACCGTCGCAGGATTTCAGGCGCAACATGAGTTTCGAAACCCGCTGATAAAGGTATCTGTCGTGTAATTGGCTGCATTCTTCAGCTAAAGCGACACGCAGCATTTTTCCCGCAGAAGAGGCCTTTCCGAATTCGGTATTTTGCAGTGCAACGCTTTTTTGCGCCTCTGTTTTAGGGCCTTTCTTTTTCGAAGGAGCTTTGCGTATCACCTGCTGCCCGTTAAGCTCATAAAATACATAATCACCTACTTTTCCACTGATCTCAAATAAAGAATGTACTTTTCCCATGATCGTGTTTTTACTAAGAATCATTTCAAATTTATAAAAAAATAAGAAGATTGAAGAGGTTGCTCCTTAAAATGTTGAAAACCCACAGGAATGCCGGGAGTGCAGAATTTCTGTACATTCTTCTCAATGACCTTCAGTAAAGCATATTATTTTGGGGTTACCGCTATCCACTTTCTGGACTTTATACCGTGGGAAAAATCCTTTTTTTTATAATGACGGTATCCCTTTGAGATTGGACAAAGTATTTATTTTAATGAGTTTAATCCTGTCAGTTTATTTCATTGAAATATTTTTATTATCTTTACAATCTACTGATAAGCAGTGTCTTAACTTTACTGTTTTTAATTTGAAAGGTCCTTATTTCATCCGTTAATTCTTTCTAATCCCTTTATCGATGGTAATCTTCTGAGGTTAACCCGTAGTTGTTCCGTACTTTCGGCATAGACTCTTCTGGGTCTGTCCTGCCATTGTCCTGCCTTCTTCGTATGACCTTCGGAAAAAAGGACGTTATATGGAACGAAGGAGGAAGGATTGTGGAGCAAAGACCGAACAAAAGGGGAGTGTGGGTTTATAGATAAATGAGGGGCTTCGTGGTAATGATGATAATTGAGGTATAGTAGCTCAAAGGCTTTGCCAGAGGATGAAATTTGGGAGCGTCCGTTGTGGCGGTTAAACTTTAGGGAAAACCCAATAGGAACTTATTCCCATCCCCATTTTTTAAAAATGCTGTGACCTTCTGTGGAACGCATAAAATCGATGAACTGCACCGCCATTGTTCTTTGTCTGGAAATGGTTGTGAGCGCAATGGGCGTTCCGCGATAGACATTTTTAAATTTTGGAATTTTCACTACCTGCGTAAAGTCTTGTAACAGATAATGCCACGATTCATAATTGATCCAGGCGTCATAGGTCGGGTCCGCTTTCCAGGCTGCAATTCCGAGTGCCGTATTGGCAAAAGAATTTTTGATGTTTTTTTGTATTCCTTCAATCGCGTTTTGCTTTCCCGCAAGATCTTCCCACAATCCCAATTGTCCGGCACCATTTACATCCAAAACCGCAATACCGTTTTTGGTAAGATCTTTCAGTGATCTTATATTTTTAGGGTTTCCCGGTTTTACAAGGATAGCTGCGCCTCTTTTGTACAGTTCCTGTCTGGTTGTAGGATCGACAAGATCAGGATGTTTCATGGCAAAAGAAGTCAGCATATATTCGGCGCCGCCGTAGATGAGGTCTGCATTTTGTTTTGCCTGCGCGATCCAATGGTCTTCCGGACCGGCAACTACCTTTACAGAAAGTTGATGTTTCTTACCGAAAATCTGGGCAGATTCATTGATGGGAGCAAAAGGACCGCCCGGACCATACACATATAAGGTGTCCATCTGGGCTAGAAATAAAGTAGGAAAGGAGATGAGAAAAGCAGCGGTATAGAACAGTTTATACATTTTATAATAGATTTTTAATTAAAATTTTATATTTAAGCATCAATGCTGTCGCTGAATCAAAGATATGGTTAAATTGCTTTACCAACATGTATTTGCAGCCGTATTGCCGTGACTATCCTGACTTATTTAACAGCAGGTTCAGATCATTACGTGAAAAAGGATGATCGGAAATACAATTTGCTGATTATCCGATTAAGATACTTCGAAAACAAGTGACTTTTGAAAATGTAAAAATCAAAAGGAGTGAAATATTTATGACTCAAAGTCGATTAGCTGTAATTTTTATATTTCGATTGGATTGTTGTAATAATTGTTTTTTTCAATTTCCTTCTTTTCACGTTCTAAAATATCTTTTAACATTTCCCCTGAAAGATCTGGAAATGATTCTTTTACATTTCCCATCGGATGTTCTTTAAACTGTTGCTCCATTTTTAGAAATTTATTCTTTTCTATTTTAGTTGTGGGAAAGGCTTGCAGTTCAAAATAATTTTTTTCATACAATTGAGAATCATGGTAATTTTTTATTCCGTAAACTTCCCAGTCGAAGTTTTTTTCCGAATCGTAAAGTTTCAAAATTAACCCGGGTAACCCAAAAAATTTGTAAGGTCCAAAACTGGAATGATAATCTGATGCAAACCATGCTGTCCATTTTCTTCCGCCAAAATTTGTATATGCTTTTTGACACGGAATATTTAGAATATCCATTTTATCGTTTTCAAGATTCCATTTCAGATTTAGGTTTTCCTGATAACTTGCAGAAATTTGATTTCCTAAAATATCTGTGAATTGTAAGGATTTTTCCTTTATGTTGGTTTCAATGATGTATTGGTTGATAATGGATTTGGTAAAATTTTGATCGTTGTGTGAAAATTCTCCACTTTTGTTTTTATATTCTAAAGAAACAGAAATTAATGAATCCCGCTGGAGTTGCTTATAGGACTGAAATGATGATCTTTCATTATTAAAAAGAAGAACTTGCAATTCAGTTTGTTTTAAAGTATCAGTTTTATTTGGTTTATACGTAAACTGATAATAAACTCTGGTTGTTTGCGAAAACAGAAAGTTCACAGAGAATAAAAGCAGAAAAGGGATAATGTTTTTCATTGGGCGAATGCTTTTATAAAATTAAAACTTTATTTATAGGTATGGGGTCAAGTCATATAAAGCCACCCATTTGGGCGTATTGTATGATAATAATGATCGATTACTGCTTCGCTAAAATAGGAAAAATTTTCTATGAATCTTTTCGGTATCCGCAGATTTTGTCCGCAGGTGATGAGCGAGATTATTGGGGCTTAATGCAAGAGACTTTGTCAGCGGGATGAAGATGATAATGGCAATAGACTGCCATTTAAAGGGCAGTAGGGTCTTCATCTGTTGATGCTTCTTGCAAAATATCCGTTTTGGGTGTGAGCTTAATATTTTCGCTTTGGCCTGTTTCCATTTTAAAAATTTTATAGAGAATACCCGGTAAGGAAAGTAGCACCGGTCCAAAAACCAGACCCATCATTCCAAAAAGTTTAAGACCTAACAAAACCCCGAAGACGGTAATCAGAGGATGGATATCTGCCATTTTTTTAAGTACGGTAAACCTTAAAATATTATCAATAGAACCCACAAATATCAGACAGTACAGTCCCAGAAACAATCCGTTGTGAATATCGCCGGTTGCCAACTGATATATACAGATGGGAATCCAGATAAACATGGTGCCGATTACCGGTAATATAGAGGCCGCTCCGGTAAGTAACCCCCAAAAAATAGCGTTGTTTACATCAAAAATAAAATAACCAATAATCGCAACCACTGCCTGCGCAAAAGCGATGATAGGAATACCATACGCATTGGATGTGATGAGTCCTGCATTTTCTTTTATAAAATAATTTTTACTCCGCTCCGATAAGGGCAGCATTTCCCTAAAATCAGCTTCCATGCTTCTGGTGTTCAACAGCATATAGTACAGTATGAAAAGAGCTACGAAAATATTAGCGAAAATTTGACCCACTGCATTGAGGGTGGAAGGAATGACAGAGATCGCTTTATTAATGAGCTGTACGATCTGCTCATGTGTAACTTTAAAATCAAAGCGCTGCAGAAATTCATTATTTTCAAGAAAGACCTGTATCGACTGAAATTTTTCTATAATGGTATTCCGATCATTTATCAGCTCATTTATTTGGGGCACCAAAATATCAATTAAGATCCAGAGGGGAATGCCAAAGCTGATGATGAGCAGGGTGAAAATAAAAGTAACCGCTAGATTGCTGTTCCACTTTTTCTGATCGACCAGTTTACGGTATAATTTACGTGTTAGAAAATAAAAGGTAATAGCGGCAAAAAGACCCGACACAAAATATTGCAAAACAAAAACATCAACCGCTAATATTACAAGCGCCAGCACGATAAGTGTTTGCTGAATTGTTGTTTTTTGAAAGACATTTTTCACCACTTTTTATTTATTAATCAAATATACATAAATGAAGTTGCAAATCTTACCTGTTGGGATCTGAGATGAAATGATGGACTTAGTTTTTTTTCAGTGTAAATATTTTAGAAATTTCTAAGACAATAAATGGTATTATACCGAGTGATAAAGCGACTATCCAACCTTTTGCGTCTGGGATGTGGAGCTTGAACGCAGTACGTAAAACAGGAATAAATAACAATATCAGCTGCAGGAATATTCCTAAAAGAAGTGTACTGTTTAAAAATTTGTTGCCAAGAATATTAAATTGATAAAAAGGTTTTTTACTGTTTCGCAAACCGAACGAATAGAAGAGTTGGGCAAATACCAAAACCAGGAATGTTAAAGTTCGTGAATTTTTAAGTACCTCTTCCGGAATGTTTTTATCAAAAGGGGAGTATCCCATTTCATAAAATCCATACCAGAACGCGAAAATGGTTATCGCCCCAATCAAAAGTCCACCTAAAAATACCTGAATTCCGGCACCATTAGAAAAGAAATTATCATTGAATTTTCTGGGTTTATCGTTCATTACGTCAGAATCACCCGCATCCATTCCAAGAGCAATTGCAGGAAGCGAATCCGTTAATAAATTAATCCATAAAAGCTGTGTAGCCATTAAGGGGGCAGGCCATCCTAAAGAAAGCGGGATAAACATGGCGAGGACTTCACCCAGGTTACAGGTCAACAGAAACAGGACCGATTTTTTAATGTTATTAAAAATGTTTCTTCCCTGTTCAATGGCAACCACGATGGTAGTAAAATTATCGTCGGTGAGAATCATGTCTGCCGCGTTTTTTGCTACATCGGTTCCCGTAATACCCATAGCGACGCCGATGTCTGCAATCTGAAGCGACGGACCGTCATTAACACCGTCACCCGTCATGGAAACGACATTTCCGTTGGCCTGAAACGCCTGAACGATTTTTACTTTATGCTGTGGTGAAACCCTTGCAAATACCCGGTAGTTTCCAACTTTCTGCTGTAGTTCCTCATCACTTAATTCATCCAGTTCGGGACCTGTCAACACCTGATCCATATTATCGGCAACTTCAAGATTTTTCGCGATGGCTAAAGCCGTATTTTTGTGATCTCCTGTAATCATAACGGTTTTTATACCCGCCTGTTTTGCCAATTTAACCGCCGGTTTTACTTCTTCACGCGCCGGATCGATCATTCCCACCAAACCGATTAAAACCAAATCTTTTTCCATTTGATCACGTGGAGTGCTCACTTCAGCAGATTTATAGGCGAGAGCGAGTGTTCGTAACGCATTGTCCGACATTTTTCTGGCCGCATGCCGAAAGTTTTTAATATCCTCCGGGGTGATGTTTCTTATTTCATCTTTATCATACACCTTCGTTACCCGTTTTAATAAATTGTCTAAGGCACCTTTCGTATAAACCGTAACCTCATTTCCTGATTTGATCAAAACCGACATCATTTTTCGGCTGCTTTCAAAAGGGTTCTCAGCAATCCGTTCATTTTTTTTTATTAATCCTGTTCTGTCAAGACCGATCTGATCGCCCAGAATGAGCAGCGCAATTTCTGTCGGGTCACCAGTGGCCTCATCATTTTCCAAGGTTGCATCTGAACATAGAATCATCCCTTCAGATAATTTTCGGTGGGAATCAGAAACAGTATTTTTTTTAAGTAAATCCAACAGGACTAAACCGTCTGCGGTATAGAGTTCGGTTACGGTCATTTTATTAAGCGTAAATGTTCCTGTTTTATCCGAGCAGATGATATTCACGGAACCTAAAGTTTCCACCGCCGGCAGTTTACGGATAATCGCATTTTTTTTAGACATGGCGGTAACACCAATGGAAAGTACCACCGCTACAATTGCGGCCAAACCTTCGGGAATAGAAGCAACCGCCAGCGAAACGGATATCAGGAACATTTCGGCCGGATCCCGTCCCTGAAACCAGGAAATCCCAAAGATGACGATACAGATTCCTACCGCAATTTTCCCCAGAGTTTTCCCTAGATCGCTTAATTTTTTTTCCAACGGAGTCTTCATCTGAAAATCGTTATCAAGAAGATCAGCAATTTTCCCGACTTCGGTATTCATTCCTGTCTCTACTACGATTCCACTGCCACGACCTGCCGTAACCACCGTTGACATAAAAGCCATATTCTCCCGGTCAGCGATTGGTAAATTGGGATCTGTAAAAGTGGCGGCCGCATTTTTAAGTACAGGAACCGCTTCACCGGTGAGTGACGATTCTTCAATCTGTAAATTCACCGTTTCCAGCAAACGCAAATCTGCCGGGATAATCCGACCGGCATCTAAAATAATAAGATCACCGGGAACAAGTTCTGCACTGTCGATTTCTTTCGTTTGTCCATTTCTCTTTACTAAAGCTTTGGGAGATGACATTTTCAAAAGCGCCTCAATGGCTTTGCCTGCCTTAACTTCCTGATAAGTTCCAATGGCGGCATTGAGGAGAATAACCAACATGATAATGCCGGAATCAATATATTCCCCCATGAAAACAGTGATGATTACCGCCGCAAAAAGAATATAGATAAGCCAGTCTTTTAATTGCGAAAGGAAAACTTTATAGACTGGTTTTTTCGTCTTCGCTTTTAATGCATTTGGCCCGAAAAGTTCTTTCCTTTTCAGAGCTTCCGCTTCCGACAGGCCATTGTCTGAATCCAGGGAAAGTTTATTTAAAGTTTCCGGGACAGACTGGGTGAACCACTGTTGTATTTCTTTAGACATGCGGAGAACTATATTTAGAAAATAGGTAGATGCAAATTACTGATTTTAAGGGACATTGCAACGGGAAATTTCAAAAAATAAATTTGATCAGCGCACGAGGCTAAATACCTTACTGCAGAAAAAAAACGCTGATAATAATGAATTTAATGAAACTGAAAAAGTAGTGAGGTACATTTATAGTACGGCAAAGCATGTGTGATTTGCAGAATTATTGGGGCGCAAGACCGGATCATCCGGTTATAGATACTACGAAAACAAATGAATTTTGGAAGTATAATAATTATGAGGAGTGAGAGTATTGTGGCTCAAAGTCGGAGGCTTTGCGCAGCGGGAGGATTACTGGAAATAGAATTGGCAGATTGTCCGATTATAGAGACCACTGAAACAAGTGAGTTTTAGAAATATAATAATGATGAGGGGTGAGATTGTGGTGGCTCAAAGTCGGAGACTTTGCGCAGCGAGGGGCAAGCAATTACGTTACTGGAAAAGGATTACTGGAAATAGAATTGGCAGATCATCCGGTTATAGATACTACGAAAACAAGTGAATTTTGGAAGTATAATAATTATGATGAGTGAGAGTATTATGGCTCAAAGTCGGAGACTTTGCGCAGCGGGGAATTGCAGATAACGGTTTGGCGCTTGGCGCAGTGGCGGATTTCGGAGCACAAAACTGTCAATACACCACAAAAGTTGATGCGAGGTAAAATGTTCAATTAACCACGTCACCCGCCATTGAGCCAAACGCCTGTTATAGCCAGTGCTTCTTTCAATCGTCATTGTGTTTGTCGTCTTTTAAGTGTTACAAAAAGTCCGTGAGCAAAGCCAATTATTACTTGTCCTATCATAAATAGAATTCCAAGTCCAAGTTGCCCAAGTCCATATTCATCGTGTCCTGTCAATAGCTTGATTCATCGTGGAATAGTTAACCACAAATGTCATGTATGCAATTAGTACCAATGTGTGAATAATATGTCGCAAGTAGTAGCAATGGAGAGGCTAAAAGCAATATGAGAAATACGTTATACATGTATTTTGCTGGTCTGTCTATTGATAGATTTATTAAGGTTTAAGAGTTGGTCGATAAGAATTTTATTTGTCACCCAAAGCAGTCCGCCAAGAACGTAAGCGCCAATTTTCCAGTTTTCACCTGGATAGATAATGGAGTCGTAAAAAGTCTTTTCAATAACTACTTGCTCAAATGTCCACAGAATGAAATTCACAATAAAACTTAAAGCTGTCCAGCCAAACTTGTAGTTTGTTGTCAGGTAGTAAAAAGTGATTTGCAAAACGAATATTGTCACGTAGATAACTGTTATAAAATGCCAACCAATGTCAGGAAGCACAGTAAGCGTCCCTTCGACAATTGGTATTGTCAAAAGTGCCAGTCCAAGTCCGAGTAAGTATTGTATGGATGTCTTTTTTAGCATTGGCTATAACTTGTTTATATGTATGACCCAATCATACAAAGCCGCCCAAATCTGGCCGTATAGGTATGGTTATCATCATCCATTGTTGCTTCGCTAAAATAGGAATAATTTCCTATAAATCATCAAAAAGGACTTTTTATTTGTTGTAAATTCAATACTTCAGATTTAAAATTCATTATTGATTTTCTTTAATTAAAAATAAAAAAGAACGCCCCGATTTCTCAGAGCGTTCAAACCACATATCAAACTATTGCTAGTAAGATCCTTTTTCCACGAAATGAGCAGCTACTTTTTCGGTAAGTGCGACCACATTTGGCATATTGGTGTATTT
Organism: Chryseobacterium sp. MDT2-18; assembly: GCF_030815285.1. Classification (NCBI taxonomy): domain Bacteria; kingdom Pseudomonadati; phylum Bacteroidota; class Flavobacteriia; order Flavobacteriales; family Weeksellaceae; genus Chryseobacterium; species Chryseobacterium sp. MDT2-18. The sequence goes on from NZ_JAUSWQ010000001.1 coordinate 105,141, forward strand.
GGTAAATCTTCTTAAACCGGAAAGCATCATGCGCTGTTCGTCGCCTTCTGCAAAGGAGACGATTCCTTCTTTCGCTGCGGTGGTAATGGCTTCCACGGCTTTGTAAAGGTTGAGTCTCGCCATTGCTGCCTGAACAGAATCGGTGTCGAAATGTTTTTCTGCTCTTAAAACTGCAGATTCTGCCATATAGATCTGGTTCAGAATTTCAGAGGCATTCAATAATAAATGTTGTTGTTTCTCAATATCCATCATGTATTTCTGAAGCGCGGCTCCGGCAACCATTAAGAATACTTTCTTCAGGTTGTGAAGGATCGCTCTTTCTTCAGACATATATTCTGAATAATACGGAACTTCAAATGAGGGAATTCCCATCAGTTCTTTTCCGATGGCCATGGCTGGTTTCAACAGATCCAGTTCGCCTTTCATGGTTTTCTTGATCAGCATTCCTACGGCTAACAAGCGGTTGATTTCGTTGGTCCCTTCGTAGATTCTGCCTATTCTGGAATCTCTCCAGGCGGCTTCCATTGGAGCGTCTTCCGAGAATCCCATGCCGCCGTAAATCTGGATTCCTTCATCGGCGATGTGTTGCGTTAAATCGGAAACGTACACTTTCAAAATTGAACATTCAACCGCATATTCTGCCAAAGCATTCATTTCTGCGTTTTCGGGTGACATTCCGCCAGTAACCAATTCTTCAATTTTATCTTCTACATTTTTTGCTGCTCTGTACGCGCCGGATTCAGAAACAAATATTCCTGTTGACATTTCTGCAATCTTCTTACGGATCGCCCCGAAAGTTGAAATAGAAACACCGAACTGTTTTCTTTCGTTCGCATAATTAATGGCAAGCGAGGTGATTCTTCTTTGTCCGTCTACGTTTGCAGCTGCTAATTTGATACGGCCGGCGTTCAATGCATTTAATGCGATTTTGAAACCGTTGTTTCTTTCGCCTAAAAGATTTCCAACCGGAATCTTCATATCATTAAAGAAAACCTGACGGGTAGAAGAGGAGCGGATCCCCAATTTGTGCTCTTCTTCACCGAAAGTCATGCTGTTTGGATCTTCCAGTTCTGAACGGTTGATCACGAAACCGGTGATGTTTTTATCATCTTCAATCCGTGCAAACAGAGTGAAAGTATCGGCAAAACCCGCATTGGAAATCCACATTTTCTGTCCGTTGATGATGTAATGTTTTCCGTCTTCGGACAGGACTGCTCGTGTTTTTCCGGAGTTGGCATCGGAACCTGCATCGGGTTCGGTCAGGCAATAGGCTCCGAATTTTTCACCCGTTGCTAAAGCGGGAAGGTATTTTTGTTTTTGCTCTTCCGTTCCGTAAAGAAGGATAGGAAGGGTTCCGATTCCGGTATGTGCGCCGTACGCTGTAGCGAGAGAACCATTGGCGCCGGAAACAACGTCACACGCCAGCATGGTGCTCACGAAGCCCATTCCAAGGCCGCCGTAAGACTCGGGAACTGCGATTCCCAGCGTTCCCAGTTCGCCCAGTTTGCGCATTGTTGCTTCTGTCAAAGCATAATCTTTCTGCTCAAAACGTTCTCTGTTTGGAATGACTTCTCTTTCCATAAATTCATGAAGGGATTCACGAAGCATTTTTTGTTCGTCGTTCAGTTCTTCAAGACTGAATAATTCTGCTGCAGGAATATCTTTGATGATGAATTCGCCGCCTTTTAATGTTGTTTTTGTATCGCTCATTGTTTTGTTTTTTTTAGAGATAATAGATGATAGACTGATAGATAATAGATTTTGATTGTTTTGTCTATTATCTATTCGTCTATTTTCTTTTTGTCTTTTTTATTGATTTAATGTATTTTGAAATACTATTGTTGCCCGTTGAAATTCCTCTATTTTAGACTCAATTACAGCAGTGCTTTCATCTGAAACATATTTTTTATAATTTGCCAATAACAGTTGAGTCTGCAATTCGAATGAGGAACCTAATGAGATGTCTAAATAATGACTGAAAGATTTATTTGTCCTACTTGAACCTTCTGCAATATTTGATGGAATCGAGACAGAGCATCTATCCATTTGACCCCGCATACCAAAATTTTCAAAGGAAGGAAAGGAAACAGTAATATCTGAAACGTCTTTTGCGATCTCCATCCCCATTTGCCAAATTTTCAACTTCTTAAAATTGTGTCTTTTAAAATCACTCATAATTAAATTTTTTAAAGTTTTAATCTATCATCTATCCATCTATCCATCTATCATCTATCCGTCTATTATCTATCCATCTATTATCTATCCGTCTACTTAAAGAATTTCAAAGATCGAAGCCGCTCCCTGTCCGGTTCCTACGCACATGGTTACCATTCCGTATTTCATGTTGCCGCGTTTGCGCATTTCATCGAGGAGTTGAACGGTTAGTTTTGTTCCGGTACACCCGAGTGGATGTCCGAGCGCGATGGCGCCGCCGTTGACGTTTAGGATATGCGGATTCAGATTGAGTTCTTTTTTCAGAGCCACTGATTGAGAAGCAAAGGCTTCATTCAATTCGATGAGGTCGATGTCTTTTAATTCTAAACCTGCCTGTTTTAATGCTTTTGGAACGGCGTACAATGGACCCATTCCCATGATTCTCGGTTCTAAGCCTGCGGCTGCATAAGCCACTAATCTTGCTTCCGGTTCCAGACCCAGTTCTTTCACCATTTCCTCTGACATTACAATTACGAATGCGGCACCGTCGCTCATCTGAGAAGAGTTTCCTGCCGTTACAGATCCGCCGTTGGCAAAGACCGGACGTAATTTTGCCAAACCTTCCAGACTCGTATCTTTTCTCGGCCCTTCATCGACCGTGAAATCGTATTTCCTGGTCTGCATTTTTTGGTTTTCATCCAGATAATTGTATTCTACCGGAATAGGAACGATCTGATCTTTAAATCTACCAGTTTCATTTGCTTTCAATGCTTTTTGATGAGATTCAAAAGCAAACTGATCCTGTTCTTCACGGGAGATTTTAAACTGATTCGCCACTTCTTCGGCAGTATAACCCATTCCCCAATAATAATCGGGATTGGATTTTGCCATATCGCTTTCCGGCACGGGTTTGTAACCACCCATCGGAATGTAGGACATTGATTCTGTTCCGCCTGCGATGATACAGTCGGCCATTCCTGCCTGAATTTTTGCAGAGGCAATTGCAATCGCCTCAGATCCTGAAGCGCAATATCTGTTCACCGTCACGCCGGGAACCTGATCGGTGTTTAATCCCATTAATGAAATTAAACGGGCAACATTTAAGCCCTGTTCGGCTTCCGGCATTGCGTTTCCAACGATGAGATCGTCGATTCTGTTTTTATCGAGTTGCGGAACGGCAGCCATTAATTTTTCGATAACGGTTGCTGCCATGACATCGGGTCTTGTAAATCTTAAACTTCCTTTTGGCGCTTTACCAACGGCAGTTCTAAATCCTTTAATTATGTATGCTTGTTTTGACATTTTTTAATTTTTTTAAATTTGATTACGCTACTTCGTAGCTTCAAAAAAAACTTTTTAATTTCATTGGGCTTCACCCAATGCTTATGATCTTGCCACTTCGTGGCGGAGGAATTGAAAATTAATTTCTCAACGGTTTTCCTTTCGTCAACATGAATTGAATTCTTTCCAAAGTTTTTCTTTCTCCACATAATTGTAAGAAGGTTTCTCTTTCAAGATTTAATAAATACTGTTCGGTAACAACGGTTGGTTCTGATAGATTTCCACCCACTAAAACGTTGGCTAATTTGTCAGCGATCAGTTTATCGTGTTCAGAAATATATTTTCCGGTGAGCATCTGATCGGTTCCTACTAAGAACATTCCCAATGCGTCACGGCCCAAAACTTTTACTTTTTGCTGGATCGGTTGCGTGTAACCCAATTCTGCGGTTAGTTTTGCCACTTTTTTCGCTTCAGCGATCTGACGGTTTTTATTCACGACCACGATATCTTTATGGTTTTCAAGAATCCCCATATCATACGCTTCATAAGCTGAAGTGGCCACTTTACCCATCGCGATGTTCATGAACATATCCCGAAGTCTGTTGTTTTTTACATCATCAGCATGGAATTCGCGGGAAACCCTCAACGCCATTTCTTTGGTACCACCACCGCCAGGAATTACACCAACTCCGGTTTCTACCAATCCGATATACGTTTCTGCTGCGGCAACAACTCGATCGGCGTGCATTGTCATTTCGCAACCTCCGCCTAAAGTCATTCCGTGGGGCGCAACAACGACAGGAATTGAAGAGTAACGAACGCGCATCATTGATTTTTGGAAATAGGCAATGGCCATATTCAAATCATCCCAATCCTGATCGATCGCCATCATTAAAATCATGGCTAAATTCGCTCCGACGGAGAAATTGGCACCTTGATTTCCGATCACCAAACCATCATAATCTTTTTCGGCTAAGTCGATGGCTCTGTTCAAACCATCTAAAACTTCGCCTCCTAAAGAGTTCATTTTAGAATGGATTTCAAAGTTGATAATTCCATCGCCCAAATCCTGAATTGAGGATCCGGAATTACTCCAAAGGGTTTTGTTTTTTCTGATATTATCAAGAATGATGAAAGATTCCTGACCTGGAATATTGTTATAGTTTCCTGAGTTTTTATCGAAGTAAATACTTTGACCATCTTCGTTTACTTTATAGAACGTTTCTACGTTTTTCACCCAATCAGAAACTTCATAACCGGCTTCTTTTGCTAGTTCAATTCCTTTTTGAACTCCAATAGCATCCCAAATTTCGAACGGTCCGTTTTCCCAACCGAAACCTGCACGCATGGCATCGTCGATTTTGTACAGTTCATCCGAAATTTCCGGAACTTTATGAGAAATATAAGCGAACAATGCGCCTAAAGATTTTCTGTACAATTCGCCGGCTTTGTCTTTGCCACCAACCAAAACTTTGAAACGGTCGATAGGTTTATCGATGCTTTTTGTTAATTCCAGAGTAGGGAAGTCCGATTTTCCCTGAAGTTCATATTCGAAGGTATCTAAATTCAATCCCTGGATTTCAGATTTACCTTCGGCGTTCTTTACTTTTTTATAGAAACCCTGTTCCGTTTTAGAGCCCAACCATTTGTTGTCCATCATCTTCTGAATGTAATCCGGAAGTTTGAAAACGTCGTTGAAATCGTTGGCTTCGGCTCCGCTTTGACGAACGCCATTGGCAACCATCACCAAAGTATCCAAACCAACAACATCAGCCGTTCTGAACGTCGCAGATTTCGGACGGCCGATTACCGGACCGGTTAATTTATCGATGTCGGAAACATTTAAGCCTAAATTTTTAACTTCATGAAGCAGGTTCATCATCGAGAAAACCCCGATTCTGTTGGCGATAAATGCTGGAGTATCTTTTGCTTCTACCGTAGCTTTTCCTAAGAATTTCGCGCCATATTCCATATAGAATTTAACGATCTCAGGATCGGTTTCCGGTGTAGGAATAATTTCTAAAAGCGGTAAATATCTTACAGGATTAAAGAAATGTGTTCCCGCAAAATATTTTTTGAAATCATCGCTTCTTCCTTCAATCAGGAAATGAATCGGAATCCCGGACGTATTGGAAGAAACCAATGTTCCCGGTTTTCTGTGTTGTTCAATCTTTTCATAAACCGATTTTTTAATGTCGAGTCTTTCAACTACAACCTCAATAATCCAGTCGGTTTTTTTAATTTTTTCTAAATCATCATCAAAATTTCCAACGGTAATTCTGTCGGCAAATTTCGGTGAATATAAAAGTGCCGGGCTTGCTTTCTGTAATTTCACAAAATTCTCCGTTGCAATTCTGTTCCGTACGGTTTTGTCTTCTTTTGTAAGACCTTTTTTCTGTTCGGCTTCTGTCAGTTCAAAAGGAACGATATCGAGCAATAGTACTTCTACGCCAATATTGGCAAAGTGTGCAGCGATACCGGAACCCATAATTCCTGAACCGAGAACCGTTACGTGTTTAATTCTTCGTTTCATTGCTATTTATTTTTTATTATTTAATTCGTTGGCGATTTTCAAAATGTCGGTCATCACCTCTTTGAAAATTTCCATTTTTTCAGCAGGGATTTTATCGATTACTTTTTTGTTGAAATTGACCACCACTTCTTTGGATAAATTTCTGCTGTTCAGACCTTTGTCGGTAAGCTTGATGATGACTTCGCGTTTGTCGTTGGTAGTTTTTTCTTTGTAGATATAGCCGTTATCTTCCAGAAGTTTAATAATTCTCGTTAAAGAAGTAGGTTCGATGGCCATTTTAGGTCCCAGATTGGTACTTCTGGTTCCATCTTTGGGATCAATTTTTAGAAGAGTTAAGGCCTGAACTGCTGTGGCATCATGGTCCTGTGCTAATTCTGAATACATTTTAGAAACAGCGAGCCAGGTCGACTTTAAGATAAGATCGATATTCTCAACCTTTTCATTGTTTGTTTTGTTCATAATATTGAGATAATGTGGTTATCCAAATATAAATAATATTATGCATGCATAGTATATTTTTTCTGTTAAAACTTTGTTAATAACTAGAAATCAGTCAGTTAAAAGGTATGAAAAGCATAATACTATGCATGCATAGTACTTTGAAAACACCGAATAAATAAGGATTTAATGAAGGTTTTGAACAAATTCAGCGATTTCCTCAAAAGAATCGCATTTTTGTTGAATTTGATGGGTTGAAATCTCCCAGAAAGGATTGCTGAAAACAAATTTAAACTCAGAAAGGTTTTTTTTGAAGTTTTTTTGAAGAAAAGAGTAGAGCATTTCTTTGTGTAATTCCGGAGCGAAAATTTGCGGCGCAACAAATCCTTCGTTGAAATGAAAAATATGAGGATTAAGCAGTTCGTTATGCTTCAAAAGAATCTCTTCCGTAATTCCGGCGTGCAGTTTTTCGTTACTGATAAGCCATATTTTATCGGCAAACTCTTTTGCCAGCCGCCAGTCGTGGGAAGAAAACAGGATAAGTTTGTTTTGCGTTTTAGCTAAATTCCGCAGTAACTTAAGAATGATGATTTTATTTTCTTCATCCAGATGAGTGGTAGGTTCGTCCAAAATAATCATCGGCGAATTTTGCGCTAAAGCTCTTCCGATAAACGCTTTCTGAAGATTGCCGTCCGACAGCTGACTTAGCTGAAAGTCGCGGTATTGCGTTAAATTCAGGCTTTCAATGATTTCTTCAATTTCCAGTTTGTCTGTATGGTTTAATTCAAAATAATAGGGATAATGAATGTATTTCCCGAAAGATATTAAATCCCATAAAGTATAATTTGCCGGAATTTGCGACTTGGAAAAAACCACGGCAATCTGCTCGGCAATTTCTTTGTAGGTAAGTGTTTGAGTTTGTTTTTCATTGATTAAAACAGCGCCTTCTATCAATTCGATTTGATTGAGAATGCTTTTGATTAAAGTGGTTTTTCCCACGCCATTGTTTCCGATCAAAAGACAGATTTCACCTAAGCCCAGAGAAGTGTTAACTTCTTTAATTAAAGGAGTTTGGTAACCGATTGTTGTATTTTTTAATTCTAGAAACATTTATTTCTCACAGATTTCACGGATTTCACAGATTTTAATTTGTCTTCCATAAATTATAAATATGAATACTTGTAAATAATAAAATTGGCAGCAAACTAAAAAATGAATATTTGAGATTTTTATTTCGTTTTAAAACTGAATTAATTACATTATTTATTGATAAAATCATTGTACAGGGAAATGCAAAAAATAACCACCAAAGATTTGCTAATGAGTAGATCCAATGAATTGTCAATCTGAAACTATCAGATAATTTTAAAAACGCAAAACTTATAACAAATAATAAAAGATTTGCTAAGATAATTTGTTTTAAAGTAATTTTTAATTTCATGAAAGATTGGTGGGATTATTTTAAATCATTTAGAATTGGCTCTTTTACTATTCATCATCATCATTAAAATCACCGGTATCCCGAATAACGAGGTAATTACATTCAAAGGAAATTGCGTAGATTCTGATATAATCGAGAAAAATTCCATAATTAATATTCCTAAAAGCATATTTAAAATCCACTGTTGCCACAGTTTCGCAGGATTAAAAAGCATTCTGCAAAAATGCGGAACCACAATCCCGATAAATAGAACAGGACCTAAAAACGCTGTGACAGAAGCTGACAAAAGTGACGAGGAAATAATGACTAAAAACTTTAAGTGCTTTAAATTGACGCCCAAACTTTGTGCATAAGCCGTTCCCAGAGAATTTCCGATTAATGGTTTAATGGTTTTAAAACTTAACAGTAAACCGATGATTACGATAATTGTTAAAACTAAAATCTGATTCGTAGAAACCTGGTTATTCGCCCCGAAACTCCACAGAATATAATTTTTAAGACTTTGATTTTCAGCATAAAACTGAAGGATAGAAACCACTGCGCCAGCTAAAGCTGAAATTAAAAAGCCGAAAATAATGAGAAACGATTTATCCTGAAATTTTCCCGAAAACGCTAAAAGAATTACCATTAATAATAAACTCCCGGCAATTGCTGAAAAACTTAAAAAACTGTTGTGCAAAAATTCCGGTAAGATAAAATCTTTAGAAAAGAAAATATAAAAAGCAACACTCAAGCTCGCCACAGAAGTAATTCCCAAAACCGATGGTCCGGCCAAAGGATTTTGAAAATATTCCTGCAGTAAAAATCCCGAAGTCGGTATGGAAATTCCGGCCAAAAGCATTACTAAAACCCGATTGATGCGAAGTTGCGCAATCTGTGAGTTTTCGGAACCGGAAAAAAGGAAATCTGAAAAACTTAAATTCATAAAACCGATATTCAAATTGATAAGTACCGAAATAAGAATTCCGATGATGATGAATATTCCGGTGATTTTAAAGTTTTCCGACATTTTTAGAGATACAAAAAAATCACAAAAATTCTGTTTTTATCAAAAGAGAAATGTGGAATTGAAAGCTGGTTCAGGATAAAAATCCTCTGCTTTTCAAAATACATTTTACTTAGTTTTACAGCAATCTTTGCGACTTTCGGTTGAAATTATTTAAAAGAATTAATCTTTTCAGTTAAAGCTTCAGCGCTCATCATTCCAACGGTTTCGTCGGTTTTATCGCCTTTTCTCATGAAGGTGAAAGGAATTGAACCGCCGTCCCATTCTTTAAAGTTTGCTTTAAAAAATTCGGGAGTTAATAATGATCCGTCCAGTAAAACTACATTTTGCGACAGACCTTGCTCCTCTGAAAACTTTTTCACTTTCGTGTCCCAGTCGCCTTTTTCATCTAGACTTACGAAGGTAAATTTAACCGGCTGCGATTTCAGTTCCGCCATTTTTTCTTTAAAATGAGGGATTTCTCTCATACACGGACCACACCAGGTTGCGAAGAAATTGGTTACATATAAGGTATCATTATCTTTTTTGCCCAGCAGTTTGGTGCTTTCCTCCGCACTTAATTCAACATGTTTAAAAGGAAAGGCGGTTTCCGTTGCAGCTGCTGAATGATCTGCGCCGGCAGAGTCCGTTACGGTTGTATCGGTCGTTTCATTTACTTTCGCTTCTTTTTTACAAGCCGAAAGTGCAGTGCATAACACGACACCCAAAATCAATTTTTTCATTTTATTTTTATTATTTTTGAATTCTTAATAATTATGGAAAATCTCTTACCTAAAGCAAGACCAATAGAATTTCACCCGCTAAAATTAGCGAAAAAGCAAGAACTGACCAAAAGTACCTTTGCGCTCGAATTCGAAATCCCGTCAGCATTATCTTCCCAATATCATTTTGAGGCCGGCCAATATGTAACCCTTCAATTTCCCGTAAACGGAAAGGTTGTAGAGAAGGACTTTTCAATGACTTCGGCACCTTATGAAGAGAAAATAACGTTGGGAATCAAGATAAGCAGCGAAGAAAGTTTTGCGAATTCTTTATTTAAAGATTTAAAAACTGGTGATTTTATTGAAGTTTCAGAGCCGAGAGGAAGATTTACATTAAGTTCCAAGCCACATGAATTTCGCACGATCGTAGGTTTTGCCGGCGGAATCGGAATTACACCGATTTTAAGTCATTTCAAAAATATACTGCACACCGAACCCAGAACGCGTCTTTTCCTTTTCTACGGAAATAAAAATAAAAAACAGGTCGCTTTTAAAAATGAATTGGAAGAATTGGCGAATCAACATCCGGATCGGCTGGAAATTCACTACTTTTACTCACAGGAAAAAGTGGGTAACGGCCTTTTTGAAGGACGGCTGAATGAGAAAAAAGTCGCTTTGATTATCAATCAGATTTTGCAGTTGGATGATACCGATGAAGAGAGTACGATTTGGGATGCCGTAGATGAAGTGCTGATCTGTGGCAAAGGCGAAATGATAAAGTCGGTTGCCAATGCCTGTTACAGACACGGTATTCGCAAGAAAAATATTCATTTTGAACTTTTTGAAGAATTTAATGAAGATATTTATCCGGTCGAAAAAGAGTTTCCTTTACTGGAAAATATTGAGGTCGGTTTTAAACTTTTTAACAAAGAATATAAAACGACTTTAAAAGATAATAAAATGCGGCTGTTGCAGCAATTGCTGATTCAGAAATTCCCGGTTCCCTATTCCTGTAAATCAGGGATTTGCGGCAGTTGTGAATGTGTTTTAGAAGAAGGCCAGGTTGAGCTTTTAGAAAATGAATATCTGACCGAAAAAGAGGAAGCATCTGGAAAAATACTCGCCTGCATGTCCATCGTTTTAAGTAAAAATATTAAAGTTAATTTTGACTTGATGTAGCTATTTTGAAGAAATTATTAGACATATTAAAATCATTTTTTAACCTCATTGAAATTGGGGTTTTACTTATGTTTTTGGCTAATATCTGGGTTTTTGCGGTAACGAATGGAAAAACCTACACCAAAATATCGAAAATCCCACCCAGAGAAACGGCGCTTGTTTTAGGAACTTCTCCGAGAATGAAATCCGGAGTTTCCAATCCTTATTTTACAGCGAGGATGGATGCAACCGCACTTCTGTACCATCACGGAAAAATAAAAAAAATCATTGTAAGCGGCGAAAAAAGCAAAGGTTATGATGAACCTGCGGCCATGAAAAATTACCTGATTTATCAGGAAGGTGTCCCGGAAAATATTATCACTGAAGATCCGAAAGGTTATAAAACCCAAACCAGCATTAAAAACTGCATGGAGGTTTATCATCAAAAAGAGGTCATTATTGTTTCCCAGGGTTTTCATAATCTGCGTGCTTTATTCTACGCCAGAAACAGCGGAATGAATGCGCTTGGCTTTGATGCACAGGATGTTTTGACCAATAACAGTTATTACAGGAATCAGTCCCGGGAATTTATAGCACGCGTGGTTGCGGTGATTTATTACCTTCTCAATATCGAGCGAAAAGTATAAATGCAGTGCGGTCATAATTTAGATACAGTTTTAGCAAAGTAATTTACGGCAAAATCTTATATTTGTAAAAACAAAAAATATGCTCGTAATCGGAATTGCAGGAGGAACCGGATCAGGAAAAACAACTGTAGTCAATAAAATTCTTCAACAACTGAATATCGAAGGAGTGAATGTGCTCTCTCAGGATAATTATTACCATGATAATCCGAATCTTACCCTGTCGGAAAGAGAGGTTTTGAATTATGACCATCCCAAATCCATCGATTTTGATCTGCTTATCAAACATGTAAAAGCACTGAAAAACGGGGAAACGATTGAGCAGCCTTTGTATTCCTTTGTAACACATTCCAGAACGGGAGATCATGTGTCTATCGATCCCAGAAATGTTTTGATTGTAGAGGGGATTTTGGTATTGACCAATTCTGAACTTTTAAAAGAATATAATCTGAAAGTCTTTGTACATGCCGATTCCGATGAAAGACTGATCCGCAGAATCCGTCGTGATACGCAGGAACGGGGCCGCGATTTGCAGGAGGTTTTGCACCGGTATCAAACCACATTGAAACCCATGCATCAGGAATTTATAGAACCGTCGAAAAATGAAGCGGATTTAATTATTCCCAATATGAGACAAAATACCGTTGCCATCGACTTTCTCTCTACTGTCATCAATAATACGCTGAAAAAAACACATTAAAATGGAAGACTTAATTAAAGAAATCAAACCGAAATCGGCAAAGTTAAAATTCATCCGGAAATATTTTGTGAATAAATATTTCGTGACTGTTTTTCTTTTTTTGGTGTGGATGATTTTCTTTGACAGTACTTCTTTTTTAGTCATCAATGAACTGAATGGTGAAGTGAGCCGCTACGAAAGTCAGCTCGCATATTATCAAAGAGAATATCATAAAAATGACGAGTTTTATAAAAAATTGATGAATGATAAAGAAGAAAAAGAGAAATATGCCCGCGAAAATTATTTCATGAAAAAACCAAATGAAGAAATTTTTATTTTGGTTGTAGACAGTACGAAAGCAGTTAACAGATAACTCATTAGATAAAAACCAACTTTTGAAACCATCAAAAATATGTTTAAAAAAACTTCACTTCAAGACTGGGAATCTGTTGTTCAGAAACAACTGAAAACAGAAAATATCTATGAGATTTTATCCAAAGAAAACCTCGAGGGAATTACCGTTAAGCCTTATTACGATTCTGTCGCGAAACCGTTAAGCAATCTTCCGAAAGTGGAAGAATCTACCCATCTTGTTTCCCCTTACCACGAAAGTTCAGAGGAAAATATTTTCGCTTTTCTTTTAAATGATAATGTCGAAAACCTTCAGGAGAAAGTGATTTTTGTTAACAATAAAGATTTGGCAGAACATATTTCCCTGGAGGAGAGCAACCGTTATTTTTCATTAATCGATGTGTTTTCTGACGATCAAAAGGGCGGATTAAATCAGCAACTGGTGAAAGAACTTCTAGCAAAAGATTTCGAGAGAAATATTTGCATTAATGTTTCTCTGCATCAAAATGCAGGTGCCACAATCGTTCAGCAACTGGCAATCGCGCTGGCAAAAACAACAGAACTGACAGAGATTTTCGGTTTGCAAATTTTAAATAAAATTATTTTTAGAGTCGCTGTTGGTGGAAACTATTTCTTTGAAATTGCTAAAATCAGAGCACTTAAATTGCTTTTCAATCAATTTTCAAAAGAATTTGATTTAGATGAAATTCCCTATATTTTTGCGGAAACATCTTTGCGGAATAAATCCAAAAACGATGCTGAAAATAATCTGATCCGTTCCACATTGGAGCTTTCTGCGGCGATGATTGGCGGAGCAGATGCAGTTTTCAGTAATGATTATCAGTTAGAAAAATCCGATTCGGTTTCCGAGGAAATTTCATTTAAACAACAAATTGTTTTAGCCTATGAAAGCATTATCAATGTTTTTGAAGACGCAGGAAACGGGAGTTATTATATCGAAAATTTAACGCAGCAATTCGCGGAAAAATCCTGGCATATGTTCCTGCAAATTGAAAATGATGGCGGTTATTGTGAGCTTTTGAAAAATGGTTCGATTCAAAAACAAATTTTTGAGCAAGCAATTAAAGAACAGAATTGGGTAGAAGAAGGGAAAATTAAAATTATCGGCGTTAATCTTTATCCGAAATTAGAGAAGACGAAATCTGCGGCAGAAATGTATTCGTCAGGTGAAATTAAAGCAGTTCGTCTGGCAGAAATGTTTGAATAGTTTTTTGCCACGAATTCACTAATTTGGCTTCTAAAATCAGTTTTATGGCAATTATTAATAAAGAAGAATCATACGAAATTATTGGAATCTGCATGGAAATCCATAATTATTTAGGTTTTGGTTTTTCAGAAATAGTTTATAAAGACGCGCTGGAAATTGAGTTTAGGAATGCAGGAATTGATTATGTGAGGGAAAAAAAATATGAGGTTGTTTACAAGGGAATTGTTTTGCCGCATCTGTTTTACGCCGATTTTGTTGTTTTTGATAAAATTATTTTAGAAATTAAAGGGAAAAAAGAAATTGCTGATGTTGATTTGTCTCAGGCTATCAATTACTTAAAAGTTTCTGAAAACAGATTAGCTTTGATTGTGAATTTTGGCGAAGAAAAACTGAATTATAAAAGAATTGTTTTATAGATTGCTACAAATAAACGAATTATTTATGGTTTCAAATTGTACCTGGTTACAGATTCCGATATTAAATTAATTCGTGCATTCGTGGCATTTAATTTTAAATTAAATACGTGGGACATAAAATATTAGACGCAAAAGTTCAGGAATTTATCAATGCAAATCTAAAAACGGATTTGCATTCTTTGTTATTGAAAAAATCGCCTTTTCCGGAAGTTTCGATGCAGGAAATAGTGCAGCAGATCAAAGGCAAAAAAGTGGCTCAGAAAAAGTTTCCTTACTTATTGAAAGACGGAATTATTTTCCCGCCCAACTTAAATCTGGAACAGGCTTCTTCGCAGGCAACTGCTGAATTTAAAGCTAAAAATTTAAGTGGAAAAAGTTTTGTTGATTTGACTTCAGGCTTTGGAATTGACGCTTATTTTTTATCCAAAAATTTTGAAGAAGTTACATTGGTCGAGCAGAATTCTGAATTATTGGAAATTGTAAAACATAACTGGGGGATTTTCGGGAGAAAAGCAGACTTTATTAATGAAAATTTAGAACATTTTTTGGCTGAAAATAAAGAAAAATTTGATTTGATTTATCTCGATCCTGCCAGACGAGATTCCGAAAAAAACAAAAAATTCCTACTCGAAGATTTGTCTCCCAATCTTCTGGAAATTCAAGATGAATTGTTGAAAATTTCTGATCAGATTATCATTAAACTTTCTCCACTTATCGATGTTTCTTATTTGGTTTCGGTGATAAAGAATATTGCCGAAATTCAGATTATCGCAGTGAGAAATGAAGTGAAGGAATTGCTGGTTTTCATTAATTCAAATAAAGAAAAAGAGGAAACCAGGATTACTGCAATCAATCTTGAAAGTGAAGAAAATGTGTTTTCGTTTCATTATAAAGAAGAGCGATCTGCAGTTTCAGAATATTCAGAACCCCTTCAGTATTTATATATTCCCAATAATGCCGTGTTGAAATCGGGTGGTTTTAATAGTGTTTCGGAAAAATTTGCTTTAAAAAAACTTCATCCCAATACGCATTTTTATACTTCCGATGAATTGGTGGAAAGTTTCCCGGGCAGAATTTTAAAGGTTGAAATCATTGATTCTAAAGAAATTAAGAAAGGAGAAAAATTCAATATTATTTCAAAGAATTATCCATTAACACCAGATGAAATCAAGAAGAAGTATAAAATTAAGGATGGTGGAACCGGCTATTTAATTTTTACTCAAACCCAGAAAAATAAAATTATTTTAAGAAGTGTTTAGAATTCATCGAAAACCTTGTGGTAAATATTAATATTTCTTACTTTTGGGGCATTGAAAATTTTAAAAATTCCTAATTATCATCAAGTAGATATGAAAAAAATTATTTTAGTCGTTGCAATCGCAGGTTTCGCCATCAGTTGTAAAAAAGTTCCGGCAGGAGGAAATAAAGGAGTTTTGAAAATGCAGGACGGTGTCGAAAGATACAGCGATGATGTGATGAGCGATGAAGCAACAGCGGCGGTGCAGGCGGCAGACGCTAAAAAAGCTGCCGAAATGATGACTTCAGACAGTACGAAAGTTACAGTTCAGCCGGCAGTTACCGTTAAAAAAGACAGTGCTGATTCTGCGGAGAAGAAATAAGTATTTAAAACATATTAGAAAATGTCTTGCTTCGGCGGGACATTTTTTTTATTTTTACAAAGTTCGATATTCAATAATTTTAATTAAAATAAAATGCAAGAAACCTTAAATTACATTCAGGAAAATAAACAGCGTTATGTTGACGAACTTTTTGAATTGTTAAAAATAGCTTCTATCAGTGCGGATCCTGCTTATAAAGAGGAAGTTCTGAAATGTGCTGATGAAGTGGCCAAATTCTTGAAAGATGCCGGAGCAGATGATGTAGAAGTTTGTGCGACCAAAGGATATCCTATTGTTTTTGGTCAGAAATTCCTCGATAAAAATTTACCAACGGTTTTGGTTTACGGCCATTACGATGTACAGCCGCCAGATCCACTGGAGTTGTGGACCAAACCACCGTTTGAACCTTATATTGAAAAAACTGAAATTCACCCTGAAGGTGCCATTTTCGCACGAGGTTCTGCCGATGATAAAGGTCAGTTTTTCATGCACATCAAAGCTTTTGAAGCAATGATGAAAACCGATACTTTGCCATGTAACGTGAAATTTATTTTTGAAGGCGAAGAGGAAGTCGGCTCAAAAAGTCTGGAGGATTTTGTGAATGAAAATAAAGAAAAATTAGCGTGTGATGTTATTTTAATTTCCGATACCCATATTTATTCCAACGAACAACCAACGGTAACCACCGGTTTGAGAGGTTTAAGTTATGTAGAAGTTGAAGTGGAAGGCCCAAATAGGGATTTACACTCCGGTCTTTACGGAGGAGCGGTTCCCAATCCGATTCACGTTCTGTCGAGAATGATTGCCAATTTAATTGATGAAAACGGACATATCACCATTGACGGGTTTTACGATAATGTAGAAACTGTTTCTGATGAAGAAAGAGCTGAAATGAACAAGTTAAAAGACGATCAGGAACATTTCAAAAAATCAATCGGTTTGAATGGAGTAGAAGGGGAGAAAGGGTATACGACTTTAGAAAGAACTTCGATACGTCCGACCTTAGACTGCAACGGAATTTGGGGCGGGTATACCGGTGAAGGTGCGAAAACAGTTATTCCTTCGAAAGCTTTTGCTAAAATTTCAATGAGATTGGTTCCTTATCAAACGCCGGAAGAAATCACGGAAAAATTCACAAAATATTTTGAAAAAATTGCGCCAGCCAATGTTAAAGTTAAAGTAAATCCGCACCACGGCGGGATGCCTTATGTTTTGCCAAGTGATACCAAAGAATTCAGAGCGGCGAAAACAGCCATGGAAACAGCTTTCGGAAAAGAAGTTCTTCCGTACAGAAGTGGTGGAAGTATTCCTATCACTGCGATGTTCGAACAGGTTCTGGGAGCAAAATCCGTGTTGATGGGATTTGGTTTAGATTCCGATGCGATTCACTCGCCAAATGAGCATTACGGCTTGTTTAATTTCTATAAAGGAATTGAAAGTATTCCGTTGTTCTTTGAGAATTATACTAAATAGCATTAGTGAGCAAGAAATCTTTTTGCGCATCTTCCTTTCCGGAAGATGCTTTTTATTTGCCTGAGTTTAATTCCGAATTATTTAACTCATAAAAATGAATGTATATTTGGCAGATAGGTGATTTATGCATTTTGTTTGCTTATTAGTCATATTATCAGATTTAAATTAATAATATTGATATAAGTTTTAAAAACATTAGAGGTATTTGTTAAATTGTAAACAGTATTTAGTTTGCAGTTATTTTAAGAATTATTCAAAAAGTTTTTATTATTCGTAAGAAAAATTATATATTCGTAAATAATTAAAAATTTATATTATGAAAAAACTTTTACTAATTGGAGCTTTAGCTCTTACTTCGTTAATTTCTGCACAAACAACAATATTTTCGGCAGATTTCTCATCAGCAGCTGGTTGGAGTGTTGCAGACAGAGATGGTGATGGAAATAACTGGGGCATATTTAATCTCACTACGCCTCTTAACGGCTTTGCCGTAGGGCAAGTAGCAGGTTCGCGTTCTTGGAGCAGTACAGAAGGACCATTGTCACCGGACAATTTATTAATATCTCCAGATATTGTACTTCCGACGGGCGGGACATTAAACTTTAGTGTAAAAGTTGGATCAGTAGATGAAGATTATTTTGATGATCATTATGCAATATATGCGATACTATCTACCGCAGTATTCACGGGATCAGAAACACCACTTATTGAAAATACTTTAACTTCTGCAGAAGCAGTTACAGTAACAGCAGATTTATCAACTTTGGCCGGAAAAACAATTAAATTAGTATTTAGACATTTTGATTCTTTCGATCAAAATATCTTCCTAATGGATGATGTGTTGGTTACGCAGACAATGCTCGGTGCTTCAGATTCTTCAATTAATAGTGGAATTCGTGTCTATCCAAACCCAACCTCAGATTATATAAACTTCACTGAGAAAGTAAAATCTGTACAGATTTTCGATGCATCAGGAAGAAAAGCTAATTTTCCGCAAGTGGTTGACAATAAGTTAGATGTGAGAAACCTTGCAAAAGGTATTTACGTGATTAAGTTTGAAACCGAAAAAGGAATTCAGTCTCTGAAATTTATTAAGGAATAAGTTATTTTAAAAATAGGTAGAAGAGCGTCCCGTAATTGGGACGTTTTTTTTATCTTTAAGCAAATAATACATCATGAAAAATAAAGTAGCATATATCACCGGCGGAACAAAGGGAATCGGCTTGGGGATCGCAGAAGTACTCCATAAACATGGAATCACCGTTGCAATTTCCGGACGTAGAAAAGAGGATGCGATAGAAGTTGCAGAACAGTTATCGACCATGGAAGCACCTGTTTTTGGGATTGGGTCAGATGTGAAAAACTTTGAAGACGAAAAAAATGCAGTTGTCGAAATTACCAGAAAATTCGGAAAAATTGATTACGTCATTGCAAATGCGGGCGTTGGAATTTTTAAACCCGTAGATGAACTGTCTGTTGAAGAATGGTCGTCCATGATTGATACTAATCTTTCCGGAATTTTTCACACTTTGAAAGCATCGGTTGAAGAGCTTAAAAAAACAGAAGGGTATTTCATCACTATTTCGAGTTTAGCAGGAACCAATTTTTTCGAAAACGGTTCCGGTTATAACGCCTCGAAATTTGGTGCAGTGGGCTTTACACAGGCAGCAATGATGGATTTAAGAAAATATAATATTAAAGTTTCTACCATCATGCCGGGCTCAGTTTCCACTCATTTTAATGGAAATCAGCCTTCAGAAAAAGATGCCTGGAAAATACAGCCAAAAGATATTGGTGAGCTTGTCATGGATATTCTGAAAATGAATCCGCGCACCTTACCAAGCAAGATTGAGATTAGACCTTTAAAACCAAAGGGTTAAATTATGTATCAAATATAAATTTTTTCTAAAATACTATGCATGCATAGTAAATAATTTTTTATCTTAGCCAACAGTAAAACAATAAATATTAGCACATGAAAATATTAGTTTGTATCAGTAGTGTTCCAGATACTACCTCCAAAATTAATTTTACAGCAGACAAGTCTGCTTTTGACAAAAATGGAATTCAGTGGGTGATTAATCCTTTAGATGAATTTGGATTAACCAAAGCAATCAAGTTGCAGGAATCGGCAGGAGCAACCGTTACGGTAATAAATGTAGGTGATTCCACTACTGAACCGGTGATTAGAAAATCTTTGGCCATCGGCGCAAATGATGCCATCAGAATAAATATTGAACCAAAAGACAGCTATTCTGTTGCAAAAGAAATCGCAAATATCGCGCAAAGTGGTGGTTACGATTTGATTTTCTGTGGAAAAGAATCTATCGATTATAATGGTGGAGCGGTTCCGGGAATGGTAGCTCAGTTATTAAATCAACCTTTCGTAAATGCCTGTGTTGGCCTGGAAGTGAGCGGTGCTGAAGCCACTGCAGTAAGAGAAATTGAAGGCGGTAAAGAAACAATTTCGGTAAAACTTCCGGCGGTGATCGCGGGTCAAAAAGGATTGGTTGATGAGAAAGATTTAATTATCCCGAATATGCGTGGAATTATGTCTGCCAGATCAAAACCTTTAACCGTTCATGAACCGGCTAATAATGAAGTAAAAGTGGACGCAGTTTCGTTTGATGCTGTGCCGGCGAGAGCAGCAGTGAAAATGGTGGCTCCCGACAACCTTGATGAACTGGTAAGATTACTTCACGAAGAAGCGAAAGTAATTTAATTCTAACCTTTAAACAAAATCAATCATGGCAATATACGTATATGCAGAAAATATAAACGGAATCTATAAAAAAGCAGCATTCGAGGCAGTTTCTTATGCAAAAGCAATCGCTGATAAAGATGGAGAAACCGTTACCGCGATTTCCATCAATCCTACAGATTCTTCAGATTTATTATATAAATACGGAGCAGATAAAGTCCTTAATATTAAAGATGAAGGTTTAAAAGGTTTCAGTGCGAAAGCTTATGCACAGGCGGTAAACGAAGTTGCAGACGGAAATATTATCGTATTCCCACACACCACTGACGCTTCATCTGTTGCACCGATGTTGGCAATTATGAAGAGTTATTCTCTGATTACCAACGCTTTGGAAACTCCAGAAAGCCTTTTTCCTTTCCAGGTCAAAAGAAGAGCCTTTTCCGGAAAAGGAATGATGCACGCTAAGGCAGACGCGGCTGGAGTTATTGTAACTGTCTCTCAAAATGCTTTCGGTATTAAAGAAAATGCAGTTTCAGGTTCAGAAGAAGTGAAAAATTTATCGGTAGTAAATGAAGATACCAAGGTAATTTCTCACGAACAGAGTTCAGGAAAGCTGGATTTGAAAGAAGCGGAAATCGTAGTTTCTGCCGGTCGTGGAATGAAAGGTCCCGAAAACTGGGGAATGATTGAAGACCTGGCCAATCTTTTAGGTGCCGCCACCGCCTGTTCAAAACCGGTATCTGATATCGGCTGGAGACCACATTCTGAACACGTGGGACAAACCGGTAAAGCAATTTCGCCCAACTTATATATCGCGGTCGGAATTTCCGGTGCAATTCAGCATTTGGCAGGAGTGAATTCTTCTAAAACAATTGTGGTTATCAACAGCGATCCCGAAGCTCCTTTCTTTAAATCTGCGGATTATGGAGTCGTAGGAGATGCATTCCAGATCATACCGCAATTAACTGAGAAAATTAAAGCCTTGAAAGGATAAATCCCTTTTTTGAATATCAACTTAAGTCCAGAATTTATTTTGGACTTTTTTTTTGTAAATTACTCATGATTTTTGTTTTATTTTTTAACAAAAAAGACGGATCAAAACTCATAATGTGAAAATTTCATTTATATTTGTCTCATGGATTATAAAAAATTAACCATTCGCGGAATTTCCTACAGCCAAACGCAATCTGGCGCTTATGCCCTGCTTTTGGAACATGAGGAAAGCAATGTCAAACTGCCGGTTGTAATCGGTAATTTCGAAGCACAGTCTATTTCATTAGGTCTAGAAAAAGATATTCATCCACCGCGGCCCCTTACGCACGATTTATTTTCCAAATTCGTTTTGGCCACTCATTTTGAGATCACTTCCGTCATTATTTATCAAATTATTGATGGCGTATTTTTCTCTAATATCAATTTTAAAAATAAGACGACGGAAGAGGAGCTTATCTTAGATGCAAGAACTTCTGATGCTGTAGCAATGGCTGTCCGTTTTGATGCACCTATTTATACCACACAACAGGTTTTAAATGAAGCAGGTATTTTACTGGAACTCGATGCGCCTTCAAAAGAAACTGATGCAGATCAGCAACCGGAGCCAGAAGGAAATTTGGCCGCACTCAGTTCAGAAGAACTCAATAAACTGCTGGAAGATGCTGTGAAAGACGAAGATTTCGATGCAGCTTTAGAAATTCAGGAAGAAATAAAACGTAGAAAAAATAAAATCGACTAAAATTTTAATAATATTATGAATTTAAAATTAAGACTAACCGTTCTGTCATTCCTGCAGTTTTTTGTTTGGGGAGCGTGGCTGATTACTATTGGCGTATACTGGTTCGGAACAAAACACTGGGGTGGTCAGGAATTTGGAAAAGTTTTTGCGACTTTAGGAATTGCTTCTCTTATAATGCCTGCTCTTGTAGGAATCATCGCTGACAGGTGGGTAAATGCAGAAAAACTGTACGGTATCCTGCATATTCTTTACGGGATTATTCTCGTATTCTTGCCTTCTATCTCGACTCCTGAAAATTTCTTTTGGATCATGCTCATCGCGATGATGTTTTATATGCCGACGATTTCTCTGTCGAATTCTATCGCTTATTACATTCTGAAAAATAATAATTACGATGTTGTAAAGGTTTTCCCACCGATTCGTGTCTGGGGAACCATCGGATTTATTGTAGCCATGTGGATTACCAATCTTACAGGAAATAAAGATTCAGGAACTCAGTTTTATATTGCGGCTGTTGTGGCTTTTATTTTAGGGATTTATGCATTCACGTTGCCAAAGTGTCCGCCGCAGAATTTAATTCCTGCCAATGCTACTTTATCAGAAAAATTAGGACTTAATGCGTTTTCTTTACTTAAAGATTACAAGATGGCGTTGTTCTTTTTATTCTCAATGTTTCTGGGTGCGGCGCTGCAGTTGACCAATATGTACGGCGATACCTACTTATCAGATTTTGGGAAAATCCCGGCATATGCTGACAGTTTTGTCGTAAAACGTTCCACGTTGATCATGTCAATTTCGCAGATTTCAGAAACGTTATTTATTTTGGCAATTCCTTTCTTTTTAAAGAGATACGGAATTAAAAATGTGATGCTATTATCGATGTTTGCGTGGGTTTTACGTTTCGGATTTTTCGCTTATGGCGGACCGGAAGGTTTTGGTTTAGGATTGATCATTCTTTCCTGTATCGTTTATGGGATGGCATTTGACTTTTTCAATATATCAGGTTCTCTTTTCGTGGAAACAACAACTGATTATAAAATCCGTTCATCTGCACAAGGTCTGTTTATGATGATGACTAATGGTTTCGGTGCAATTGGTGGAAGTCTGTTAAGCGGTTGGTTAATCCAACAATATTTCACGCTCGAAAATGGTGATAAAATGTGGCAGGAAATCTGGCTTGTTTTCGCAGGTTATGCCTTAGTAATTACGATATTATTTGCCATAATGTTTAAACATAAGCACGATCCGGAAGTTATTGCCGACCTAACGCACTAATTTTTAAAATACCAAACACACTTTTTCAAAGTGTGTTTTTTTTTGTAATTTGGCGTACTTAAAATAAATATAAATTCTACATAATGAAAGAAGTATTCATCGTATCAGCAGTGAGAACTCCAATGGGAAGTTTCTTGGGAAGTTTGGCCTCAGTTCCGGCTACAAAATTAGGTTCAACTGCAATTAAAGGTGCTTTAGACAAAATAAATCTTGACCCGAGACACGTTCAGGAAGTATATATGGGAAATGTTCTGCAGGCCGGAGAAGGCCAGGCACCCGCTCGTCAGGCATTAATGGGAGCAGGTTTATCCAATGAAACTCCCGCCACAACCGTCAATAAAGTATGTGCCTCAGGAATGAAAGCCGTGATGATGGCTGCACAGTCCATCAAAGCAGGTGACCAGGACGTAATCGTTGCAGGTGGAATGGAAAATATGTCTTCAGTTCCACATTATTACAATGCAAGAAATGCTACTAAATTAGGCGATGTTAAGATGTTGGACGGAATGGTGCTCGACGGTTTAACGGATGTTTACAATAAAGTTCACATGGGAGTCTGTGCAGAAAAATGTGCAGCCGAATATGGAATTACGAGAGAAGATCAGGATCAGTTCGCAATTGAATCTTACAAACGTTCGGCAAAAGCCTATAGCGAAGGTAAATTTAAAGACGAAGTTGTTTCCGTTGAAATTCCACAGAGAAAAGGGGATCCAATTATTTTTTCTGAAGATGAAGAATATAAATCAGTAAACTTCGACAGAATCGGGACTTTGCCAACCGTTTTCCAAAGAGAAAATGGAACGGTAACTGCAGCAAACGCGTCCACTTTAAATGACGGAGCATCTGCCTTGGTTTTGATGTCCAAAGAAAAAATGGAAGAATTAGGATTAAAACCTTTAGCAAAAATTATTTCTTATGCTGATGCGGCGCAGGCTCCGGAATGGTTTACAACGGCACCTTCAAAAGCACTTCCTATCGCGTTGAAAAAAGCCAATTTAGAAATTTCAGATATCGACTTTTTTGAATTTAATGAAGCGTTTGCGGTTGTGGGTTTAGCAAATAATAAAATTTTGGGTCTTGACAGTTCTAAAGTGAATGTGAACGGTGGAGCGGTTTCCTTAGGTCACCCGCTTGGAAGTTCAGGTTCCAGAATTATTGTTACTTTAATTAATGTTTTGAAACAAAACAACGGCAAGTACGGTGCAGCGGCGATTTGCAACGGCGGCGGCGGAGCTTCGGCCATTGTTATCGAAAACTTATAGAATATTTAATAGTCTTTCAATCAAACCATTAAGAATAACTGTTTATTTTTTCAGCAGATTCTTAATGGTTTTGTTACTTTTGTTTAATAAATTAAAAAAATGTCGGAAAACGAATCTCTACAAACTCCAAATATCAAGAATAATCCAAAGATCATGAAAGCCTGGGCTTTGTATGATTGGGCAAATTCTGTTTATTCATTGGTCATTACATCGACTATTTTCCCGATTTATTATTCGATTCTTACCACGGCCTCTGAGAAAAGCGAGTACGTGCAAGAAACCGGACAGTGGATTAAAGTTCCTGTTCGGCACATGATTAAGATTTTCGGAAAAGAGTATCAGCCAGATGCGATTTACGGATATTCTTTGACCATTTCATTTCTGATTGTAGTTTTGCTGTCACCATTTTTGTCATCGTTGGCAGATACGATTGGGAACAAAAAATCATTTCTGCAATTTTTTTGTTATTTGGGAGCCACTTCCTGTATGGGTTTAGCGATGTTTACGGGAATGCAAAATGTATTTCTGGGCTTATTATTCAGCATTACGGCCAGTGTAGGATTCTGGGGGAGTTTAGTCTTCTATAATTCTTTTTTGCCGGATATTGCAACTCCCGATAAGCAGGATGCACTTTCTGCAAAAGGGTATGTATATGGCTATTTAGGTTCTGTTGTTTTAGTGGTAATTTGTTTGTTGCTCATTCAGGTTTTTGCTAAAGATGCGGAGCAGGCGAAAATTTATACCCGAATTTCTTTTCTGCTAACAGGAGCGTGGTGGTTTGGTTTTTCCCAGTACACTTTCAAGCATTTGCCCCAATTTGGTAATATTAAAGAACAATTACCAAAAGATTTGGTGCTGTTGAATTATAAAAATATTTTTGAAAAACATGAAGAACAAGGGGGAATTTGGGTGGTTTTAAATGATAATCTTCACTTTTACCTTGATATTGCTAAGCAAAGCTTTAGGGAATTATTTAAAGTTGGCCGGGTTTTATTTAAGGACAGAAATTTGAAATTTTTCCTGTCGAGTTTCTTCTTTTACAGCGTTGGAATGCAAACCATTTTCTTGATGGCGACACTTTTTGGGAAGAGCGAAATCAATCTGGAACAGGATAAATTAATTATGACTTTATTATTAATTCAGATTGAAGCGATTATCGGAGCAGTTGTTTTCTCACGCTTATCCCGCAAAATTGGGAATAAGAATGTAATTTCGATTGCAATTGTACTTTGGATTGTAGCCTGTTTATCAGCATATTTCCTCAACAAAGAAAATCCAAATGTAGAAATCCAGTTCTACGTAATAGCCGGAATTATAGGTTTGGTAATGGGTGGTTTGCAGGCAATGTCGCGTTCTACCTACTCAAAGCTATTGCCGGAAAATAGTATGGATAATACGACCTTCTTTAGTTTTTATGATGTATTGGAAAAAATAGCTATCATTATTGGGACATTCATTTTTGCAACCATCATTGAAAAATACCATAATATGAGATATTCCGCTTTATCGATGTCGGCCTTTTTCTTTGTAGGACTGGTATTAATCCGGTTTTTGAAAGTAAAAATGGGGAAAGAAAAATAGCAGTTTCAGATTGGTATTGCTTTTGTAATTTTAGCTTAATAATTGCTTATTTTTGCAGAGTTGTTAAATTAAAATTACGTACATTTGCAACTGTAAATCAATGGATTAAATTAAAATATGACCAACCCTTTATTTTACGCAAAGATTCTTTTGTTCGGCGAATACGGTATTATCGAAGATTCGCAGGGACTTACTTTACCCTATAGTTTTTATAAAGGAACATTAAAATTTTCTGATTTAAAAAGCGATTTTGATAAAGAATCAAATGATTCGCTGCTGAAATATTCTGATTATTTAAAAGATTTAGAACTTCCAGAGGTTTTTCAACTCAATATTTCTAAGTTTAAAAAGGATATCAAAAAAGGATTGTTCTTCGATTCCAATATTCCGCAAGGATATGGGGTAGGAAGTTCAGGGGCTTTAGTTGCCGCTATTTTTGAAAAATATTCGATAAAAAGTTATCAGCCGGAACAGGTTTCTAAAGATCAACTTATGAATCTCCGTACTATTTTCGGTCAAATGGAAAGTTATTTCCATGGAAAAAGTTCAGGAATTGATCCGCTGATCTGTTATATGAATCTGCCGATTCTTATCGAAAGCAAAGAAAGCGTGGATAAAGTTGCTATTCCGGCAAGTCATGAAGGGAAAGGAGCGATCTTCTTAATCGATTCCGGGATGACTGGCGAAACTGGACCGATGGTTCAGATCTTCTTTGAAAAAATGAAAACGGAAGGTTTCCGCAAAACGATGAAAGAAGAATTCATCCGCTACAACAATGCCTGTATTGATGCTTTCCTGAAAAAAGAAATGACTCCACTTTTTAGAAACCTAAAGAGTCTTTCTGTCTGGGCTTACGAACATTTCAAACCAATGATTCCCGAAAGTATTTATAATGCCTGGAAAAAAGGGTTGGATACCAATGCCTATTACCTAAAGCTTTGCGGAAGCGGCGGCGGCGGTTATATTTTGGGGTTTACCAAAGACTATAAAAAAGCAGAAAAAATGCTGGAAGGTTTCCACAAAGAAGTTATTTACAGGTTCTAGATTTTTCGTAAAAGTCGAAAACCACCGGTCTGAATTCCATTTTAATTAAGCAGTTTGTGACTTTACGTTCCATGAAAAATCCCTTACTTTATCGGTTTTCTCAATTCATTGCCTTTTTGATGGGCGCGCGGGTTTTCGTGGCTTTACTGCTTACTTTTGCTTTATATGTTTCTACTTTTTTTCTCTTTAATCAGGAAGAAAGTTTGCGGAATTTTGTCTTTGATTTTAAAGTCCACAGCATTATTTTTTGCTGCGTTTTAAGTATTTTGGCAGGAGGAATTATCAATCAGTTTTACGACCGCGAAAAAGATCAGGTGACCAAACCGTTCCGGACAAGAATTCAAAATTTTCTTAAGCAGAAGTATTTTCTTTATGCCTACATCATCCTCAATCTGTTTTCGCTGGGAATTGCGGGAATGATTTCGGTGCGGGTTTTCTTTTTCTTTCTGATCTACCAGTTTCTAATGTGGTTTTACAGTCATAAACTTAGTAAGTTATTGATTATTAATAATTTAACTTTTGTAAGTTTATCGTTATATCCTTTTTTTGGAATGTTGTTTTATTATAAAACTTTTTCAGTCCAGATCTTTTTGATGTCTGTTTTTATTTTCCTGATGCTTTTAATTATTGATGTTATAAAAGATACTTTAACCAAAAATGCAGACAAAGTTTTTGGTTACACTACCATTCCCAATTATTTCAGTTCTTCTACTTCAGGTGCTTTTATAGTAACGCTATTAATTGTCGCGCAGATTTCTTCCGGATTGATTATCTGGAAAATGGGCTTGCACAGTATTATGAGTTATTATTTTGCAGCGAGTATTTTTATTCAAATCATCTCCGTATTTTTAGCTTTAAATAAAACCAAATATTCGAAGTTTGTCAATTTGAATATGCTTCGAATCTGGATTTTTGTGGGCATTATTTCCATGTTGGCCAACGGAATTCATCAGCATTACTTTATTTAAAACTGAAGTTTTTTTAATAATCTCTGAGCAACGGTCTTATTTTTTATATTAAATTTTCTTAAGATTGCAAATGTTAAATTTTATCTTATTGCACAGTCTTATTTAAACAAACAAAAAATACCTTATCTTTGCAGATAAATTTTTCAGAACATGAGCAGAGACAGTAATGGTAATAAGAAGCCACGCATCAGCAAAATTTCTAATTCAGGAAGTTCCCCAAAACCACGAGGAACAAAATCTGCCCGTCCGCGAACTGAAAAACCCGTAGAAAGAAAAGAGCCGAAAGAAGCAAAAGCACCGAGAGAACCAAGACTGATGTCTCAGTCGGAAGCGAAATCTTACGAGAAAACTTTCGATAAACCGGCTTCCCGAAAAATGGGAAAAAGAATAGGAAAATCTTTTGACAGCAGCAGTAAATTCGAAAAAGGTCCTGCGAAATCCGGCGTTAAAAAGCCTTACAAAAAACCTTTCGTACCAGTTGATGAAGCGGAGAAAACGCGTTCGTTTGTACAAAAAAGAAGGTTTGATAAATTAGCCAAAGAAACTCCAAAAGAATCAATCCGTTTAAATAAATACATCGCGAATTCAGGAATTTGTTCCCGTAGAGAAGCTGATGATTTAATCATGCAAGGTTTGGTAGAAGTGAACGGAAAGCCAGTAACAGAAATGGGTTACCAGGTTCAGAAAACCGACAGAGTGGTTTTCGACGGACAGGGAATTACGCCAGAGAAACCGGTTTACGTTTTATTGAATAAGCCAAAAGGATATATTTCTACCACCAAAGATGACAAAGCCAGAAAAACGGTGTTGGATTTGGTAGCCAATGCATCCCCTTACCGATTGTTCCCGGTGGGAAGATTAGACCGTTCTACGACAGGAGTAATCCTGCTCACCAACGATGGTCACATGACGAAGAAACTGACGCATCCATCTTTTGCCATGAAGAAAATCTATCACGTGACTTTGGATCGGAAATTAGACAGAGCAGATTTAAATATGATTCAGGAGGGAATCCGTTTGGAAGAAGGAATTGCCGAAGTTGACAGCATTTCTTATATCGAAGGAAAACCGAAAAATGAAATCGGAATCGAATTGAGCATTGGCTGGAATAGAGTAGTACGTCGTATTTTCCAGAAGTTAGGATACGAAGTTGAATTACTTGACCGTGTATTGTTCGCCGGATTAACCAAGAAAAACATCAAACGTGGTCACTGGAGAATCTTAACTGATTTGGAAGTGAATAACCTGAAAATGCTATAATTTTTTTAATTAAAATTAAAGAAATTTAAGATAACAAAACCCCTTTTTGCTTTGTACAGAAAGGGGTTTTACTTTTAATGTAGTTTTTTTTATTTTAAAGAAAAGCTTTTTTTACATTTTTTAAATCTGAACGGAAACGAGGATTTATTGAATAACGGTGATATTTAAAATTAATAAATTACTGAGGAATTTGATGAGGAATGCTTATATTATTAAGAAAGTTGTGGGTATCATATTTTTCTGAAATTTAAAAAGAAAAACACTCCCCAAATTTGGAGAGTGTTTTAAATTTATATAAAATTTATTTAGCGAAGATCACTAATTAAATTCCATCAATGATGGTATTCAAAGTTGTTGAAGGTCTCATCGCTGCATCCGTTTTCTCTGAATTTGGCTGGTAATATCCACCGATATTCTGAGGTTTTCCCTGTGCACCAATTAACTCATCATTAATTTTTGATTCCTGATCGTGCATCGCTTTAGCCACAGGAGCGAAAATAGCAGCCATATCAGCGTTCTTCGTCTGAGAAGCCAATGCTTCTGCCCAATACATTGCCAGATAGAAGTGTGAGCCTCTGTTGTCGATAGAACCTACTTTTCTTGAGGGTGACTTGTCATTAGCCAAAAACTTCTCATTGGCGATATCCAAAGCATCTGCCAGAATCTGGGCTTTCTGGTTGTTTTGGGTTTGGGCTAAATGTTCTAAACTCGCCTGTAATGCCATGAATTCTCCTAAAGAATCCCAACGCAAATAACCTTCCTGAATAAATTGCTGGATATGTTTCGGTGCAGAACCACCGGCTCCGGTTTCGAAAAGACCACCGCCATTCATTAAAGGAACGATAGAAAGCATTTTTGCCGAAGTTCCTAATTCTAAAATCGGGAAAAGATCCGTTAAATAGTCTCTCAATACATTGCCTGAAACTGAAATCGTATCTAGCCCTTTTCTGATTCTTTCTAAAGTGAAAGCCATCGCATCTTCGATATTCATAATCCGGATATCAAGACCGTTGGTGTCATAATCTTTCAGGTATTTCTCTACTTTCTTTATCATTTCACGGTCATGTGCTCTTTGGTTATCTAACCAGAAAACAGCAGGAGTGTCTGACAATCTGGCTCTGTTGACGGCCAATTTCACCCAATCCTGAATGGGTGCATCTTTCGCCTGGCACATTCTGAAAACGTCTCCAGCCTGAACAGGTTGTTCCATATAAACGTTTCCGGCAGCATCAGAAACTTTGACAGTTCCGGCGGCAGAAAGTTGGAAAGTTTTATCGTGAGAACCGTATTCTTCAGCTTTTTGCGCCATTAATCCAACGTTGGGAACAGAACCCATTGTTCGTGGATCCAGTGCGCCGTTTTTCTTCATATCATCAATTGCAGCTTGGTAAAATCCGGCATAACATCTGTCCGGGATCATCGCAACCGTGTCTTCTTCTTTTCCTTCTGCATTCCACATTTTACCGCCGCCTCTGATAAGTGCAGCCATAGAGGCATCAACAATAATATCAGAAGAAACGTGGAAGTTGGTGATTCCTTTGTCGGAATTTACCATCGCGATTCTCGGTCCGTTTTCAATGGTTTTTGCAATATCTGCTTTGATTTCAGCTTCTTTTTCATTGCCGGAGATTTTTTCAAAAAGCGTTGCCAATCCGAAGTTTGGATTAATATCTAATTGTTTGAAAGTATCTTTATATTTTTCGAAAACATCTTTGAAATACGTTTCTACAATAGCTCCAAAAATAATAGGATCAGAAATCTTCATCATCGTCGCTTTCAGATGTCCTGAGAGCAGCACATTTGCAGCTTTCGCTTCTGCCATGGCATCGGCAACAAAACCTTTCAGTGCAGAAAGACTCATCACAGAAGAATCGATAATTTCTCCGGCTTTCAAAGGAGATAATCCTTTCAGTTCTTTTACAGAACCGTCATTTCCGAAGAATTCTATTTTATATTGAGCGTCATTTTCTATCGTCACTGATTTTTCAGTACCATAAAAATCGCCACTCTTCATATTTGCTACGGTAGTTTTAGAATCTGCTGACCAAACTCCCATTTTGTGAGGATTTGCTTTGGCATAATTCTTCACCGCTTTCGGTGCTCTCCGGTCGGAGTTTCCTTCTCTAAGAACAGGATTTACAGCACTGCCAAGAACTTTAGCATATTTGTTTTTAATGGTTTCTTCTTCTGCAGTTTTCGGTTCCGCGGGATAATTAGGTAAGGCAAAACCATGTTTCTGTAATTCGGCAATCGCTTCATCTAACTGAGGAACTGAGGCGGAAATATTCGGAAGTTTGATAATATTGGCTTCCGGAGTGGTTGCCAGTTGACCGAGCTCAGCCAAGGCATCTTCTACTTTTTGATCGTCTTTCAGATACTCCGGAAAATTCGCCAGGATTCTTCCGGCAAGTGAAATGTCTTTGGGTACAATTTCGATATCTGCAGTTTTAGTAAACGCTTGTACAACAGGTAAAAAAGAATGAGTAGCCAACATTGGCGCCTCGTCTGTCAAAGTGTAGACAATTTTTGATTTTTCTGCCATTATATTTGATTTTTAATTTTAAAATTAAGCACAAAAGTAGTGAATTTTAGGCAGATTCCGAACGGTTTTGCGGGATTTCTTACCGCAGATCAATGTGGTCAAAAATCATTAAAAAAGAAAAAGTCCAGATTTTGTATCTTTTATAAACTTTTGAAAGTTTTTAGAAAATGAGCCTGTATAAAAATGATAAAAAATATTTAAACCACAAAGCCGAAAAAAAATTAAAAAGAAAAGCCGCCAAAAGAGGATAAAAAATAATATTTTAGAACTCTTTTTTTTTTTCATCTTTTGAAAAACCTAAAAAAGGAAATAGCTTTTATGACTTCGTGGTTTAAAACAATATTAAACAGGCTCTAAAGTTTTTGTTTCTTTTTCATTCAATAAAAAAAGAGATCTCTTTCGAAATCTCTTTTTTTATTTTAATCGAATAAGTCTCTAACTTTTTCGAAAAATGTCTTTTCTTTTCCTGATGGTTCAGCGACCATATCGCCGTTTGCCAACTGCTTTTCGAAGAAATCTTTTTGTTCTTTCGATAAATTTTGTGGAGTCCAGACATTGATGTGAACAAACATATCGCCTGTCCCGTAACTGTCGATGCTTGGTAAGCCTTTTTTAGAAAGTCTTAATATTTTTCCGGACTGTGTTCCTGCATCCACTTTTATTTTAACTTTTCCACCAACGGTCGGAATTTCTTTATGAGTTCCCAAAGCCGCTTCTGCAAAAGAAATGTATAATTCCTGATGAAGATTATCGCCTTCTCTTTTGATGTGTGCATCAACTTCTTCCTCTACAACGACCAATAAATCTCCGGGAGTTCCACCGAATGGTGCGTCGTTTCCTTTTCCGCGAACATTCAGCTGAATGCCTTCTCTTGCTCCTGCCGGAATATTAATGGTTACTTCTTCATCCTCCTTGATCAAGCCTTGTGAGTTAGCTCCTGCTGGTATTTTATCGGCAATTTTACCAATGCCCTGACAAGTTCCACAATGCGTTTGTGTTTGCATTTGTCCGAACATGGTGTTCATCACTTTCATCTGTACGCCAGATCCGTGGCAGGTAGGGCAGGTTTTAGAAGTCGCACCGGGGGCTAGCTTCATTTTTTTAACTTTAATGGTTTTCTGCGTACCATTAACCATTTCCTCGAGGTTCAGTTTAATTCTTACTCTCAGATTGCTTCCGCGAAGCTGTTGTCTTTGCTGACCACCGCCACCGCCAAAATGTCCACCGAAAATATCACCGAACTGGGAGAAAATATCGTCCATATTCATTCCGCCACCGAAGCCGCCGCCGCCAAATCCGCCGCCACCGTTCATTCCGGCGTGACCATACTGGTCATAACGTGCTTTTTTATTGCCGTCGCTCAAAACCTCGTACGCTTCTGCAGCTTCTTTAAATTTTTCTTCCGCGGCTTTATCACCTGGGTTTTTATCCGGGTGAAATTTAATGGCCATTTTGCGGTAGGCTTTTTTTATTTCCTCTGGAGAAGCACTTTTAGATACTTCCAGAATTTCGTAATAATCTCTTTTAGACATAATAATGATGAGTGAATAATCTTCAGATAAAGACTGAAAATATTTTAATATATTTTATTTGGGCAGCTTATTCTTTTGTCTTTTCGCAAGGGTTCGCGCTTTTTTTGCAAAACAATTTTCCAAGGCTGAAATATCAGCACTTCATAAGCTTAACTGCACAATTTGACTGTTTAAAGTTTAGTTTCCGGTAACGACTTTAGCAAATCTGATCACTTTATCAGACAGTTGATAACCCGTTTCAATGATATCTACAATTTTACCTTTTAATTCAGCAGAAGGAGCTGGGATTTGCGTAATTGCTTCATGGAAATCAACATTAAAATCGTCACCAACATTTACGGTCATAGGCTTCAGCCCTTTATCAGACAATTTATTTTTAAATTTTTGATAGATAAGTTCTACGCCTTTCAAATCTGCTTCATTGCCATTTTTGGCAATTTCTTTTAAGGCACGTTCGAAATCATCTAAAACATCCAGCATAGAAATCATCATATCCTGATTGGCATATTGAAAGAATTCCATTTTTTCTTTGGATGTTCTCTTCTTGTAATTTTCGAATTCTGCAAAAAGTCTGATATAACGGTCTCTTTCTTCTGCCAAAAGGTCTTCTGAAGACGGCTCTGCTGTCACGCTTTCAGTTGTTTCTTCTGAAGTGTTTGGAGTAAGATCGTCTTGCGGATTTAAGTTTTCTTCGTAAATATCTTTGTTGTCTGACATAATGTTAAATTTTATACCGAACGTTTCACAAAGATTTTGCCAAAAAAGACTTTAGGACATTTCGGCAGATTTATAAGAAAATAATGCAGTTACATTTCAGTAAATGTCTGATAGAGCAGAATAATATTAAGAGTGAGAATTGTTCCCGAGATAATCCAAACTAAAACCTGAAGCCATGGTTTGTTTACAAATGCGCCCATTTTTAATTTAGAATTGGTAAACATGATCAGTGGAATAACTGCGAAACTCAATTGCATCGATAAGATGACCTGGCTTAAAACCAATAAATCAGTAGTTCCTTTCTCGCCATATAATATTGTTACTATTAAAGCAGGAATTACCGCAATCGAGCGGGTGATTAATCTTCTTAACCAGGGTTTTAAACGGATGTTGAGAAAGCCTTCCATTACAATTTGTCCGGCCAGTGTTCCTGTTAAAGTGGAATTTTGACCTGATGCTAATAATGCAATAGCAAAGAAGATACTGGCAAAACTGGTCCCAAGAATGGGTGCCAGCATTTGGTGAGCATCATGAATATCGGCAATGTCGTGATTTCCGGTGGTGTGGAAAGTTGCAGCGGCGACAATAAGTATCGCTGCATTAATGAAAAATGCGATGAATAAAGAAACTGTACTGTCAATGGTGGCAAATTTTATCGCTTCTTTTTTTCCGTCGTCGTTTCTTTTGTAATTTCTGGTTTGCACGATACTGCTATGCAGGTATAGATTGTGTGGCATTACAGTAGCTCCCAAAATTCCGATCGCGATATACAGCATTGACGGATTGGCGATCACTTCTTTCTGAGGGACCAATCCTGCAAGAAGCGGGAAAATATCGGGCTTACTTAAAATGATTTCGTAAGCAAAACTTGCCAAAATAACAAAAGTTAAACCTGCAATAATGCTTTCAATAACACGAAAACCTTTTGCCTGAAGGAAAAGAATAATGAAAACATCTGCAATGGTGATGGCAACTCCCCAAGTTAGAGGAATTCCGAAAAGTAAATTTAATGCAATTGCCGACCCGATAACTTCTGCCAAATCACAGGCAGCGACGGCAATCTCGCAGAGTACCCACAGAATAAAATTGGTGGTAGGATTGAAATGATCCCGACAAGCTTGCGCCAAATCGCGTTCTGCAACAACTCCTAATTTTACTGATAAATGCTGTAAAACCATGGCAAAAAGATTTGAAATTAAAACCACGGAAAGTAGAGTATATCCAAACTTTGCACCTCCTGCAATATCTGTAGCCCAGTTTCCGGGATCCATGTAGCCCACGGCAATCATCAGTCCCGGCCCAGCGAACGCAAAGAGTTTCTTCCAAAAGCCCGCGTCTTTTGGAATATTGATAGAAGAAAAAACTTCGGGTAAAGAATTGGAGTGCTTTTCTCTTCTCCAAGGGGTTTTTAGATTCTTCACTATTGTTAGATTGGCCTAACAAAAATAATTAAATAAATTCTAGCATCACTTATAAAAAAGAAAAAATCCCGAAAAAAAATTTCGGGATTTGTATGATATGATTTTAAAGTATTACTTTGTGAATCGCACGGCCATTTTTCTGTCAACAGCTCTTTCATCGTTAGAAGCAGTAGCGGGAACTTTAGCGAATTCGCTTCCGTAACCTTTTGCTTCTATCACCTGAGAGCCTACACCTAATTTAGCTAATTCAGCTTTAATAAAGTCTGCTCTTTTTTGAGAAAGCTCTTTGTTTTGTACAGCATCACCAGTGATATCGGTGTAACCGCCAACTTTTATTTTAGTGTCAGGATAGGCTTTTAAGATTTCTGCCAGGTTTTTAATTTGGCCTTCTGATCCTGGTTCCAGTTCAGTAGCTGAATTAATTTTGAAATTTACATTATCAAAATTATACCAGGTATCTTTCAATGCTGCATCATCTGCCGCGTTTTTATAACCGTCAGATTTTAAGAAACTGATCATTGATGCTTCCATTCCGTTGGCATAACCTTTAATCATTTTTCCGTTTAAGTCGATGTCTGTAACTTCTTTTGCGGGTGTCATTACAACTGCGGTGTCCTTAGCGGTAGACATTGATGAATCTATAGTTGAGATTTCCGTAGTTTCAGTGGCAGGCTCGGGTTTCTTACCATATTGTTTCCAAAGGAACCAAGCTGCTAAAGCCAGTAATACAAGAGGCAATAACCATTTCCAGACAGATCCTCCTTCATTGTTACTATCGCTAGGCGCCGGATGGGAATTAGTATTTCCGCCTCTGTTAACTTCTACTTTGGGTTGATCATAAGAAGTTACTTTTACGGTTTCTGCTTCATGTTCATCGAAAATATTTCCGATCCCTAATGAGGCTAAAGAAAGGCCAGCGGGAAGTAATGAAGAAACGATTCCTTTTTGGTCATTCAGTAAACTGGTAATCCCAGATGCGCCGATATTGTTGTCTGCCGCATATTTCCCAACAGAACCTAAAGTCGCTCCTGTGACCATATTCAGTAAAGAAGAGGATGTTGAATTACTGACGCCGGAATAAGTTGATATGGCATTCACAACACCTGCAGTTTTATCTCCAAAAATCGCGGTTAGTACTGTTGTAATTAAAGAATTGTTTGATGTTCCACCTAATAAATTGCTAAGCATGCCACTGCCGGCAGCGCCGGTAATTGCATCAAGAACCGTTGGCTTTTCTGCATTATTAGCCATACCACCAACTACCGCTGGAAGTAACCCGCTAATCGCTTTCGAAATTCCTGATTCGCTTTCTCCATATTGAGAGGCAGCTTGCGAAATCAACGCCGGACCTAATTGTCCTTTAATAAGATCAATAATGTTTAATGCCATAATAGTTTAATTTTTAAGGTTAATTGTTTAAATATATGCAAAGTTTAGTCCAAAAACTTATCTATTAACTAATTTATTAAAACATTAACATTTCAAAATATTCAGCTTACTTTATGGCTAACTAGTAGGATTTTGCGAAAATCACTCTTTGTTTGGAAGGTTTTCCGGTAATTAAAGAGATGCCATCTTCCAATTCATTATTTAAAGGAATACAACGGATTGTGGCTTTTGTTTCGTTTTTAATTTGCTCCTCTTCTTCAGCCGTACCGTCCCAGTGCGCAGAAATAAATCCACCTTTTTCTTCGAGCACTTTTTTAAATTCATCGTAAGAATTCACTTTCGTGATGTGCGAATCTCTATAATTTAATGCTTTAGAGAAAATATCTTTTTGGATTGTTTTTAATAATTCCTCGATATAAAACTCAATGTTTTCTAAAGGTTGTGTTTCTTTAGTTAAATTATCTCTACGCGCTATTTCTACCGTCTTATTTTGTAAATCCCGGGCACCCATTGCAATACGGATAGGTACTCCTTTCAGTTCATATTCTGCAAATTTCCAACCCGGTTTGTTATCGGTTCGGTTATCGTATTTCACAGAAATGCCTTTGGCTTTTAATTTTTCCTGAATTTCAAATGCGACTTCATTAATTTGGTTTAATTGTTCTTCCCCTTTAAAGATAGGAACAATTACCACCTGAATTGGTGCTAAACTTGGAGGAAGTACCAATCCTAAATCATCAGAATGGGTCATAATCAAACCACCGATTAATCGGGTAGAAGTTCCCCAGGAAGTTCCCCAGGCATGTTCGATTTTTCCTTCTTTATTGGTGAATTTTACATCAAATGCTTTACCGAAATTTTGACCTAAAAAGTGAGATGTTCCTGCCTGAAGAGCTTTTCCGTCTTGCATCAAAGCTTCTATACAATAAGTTTCATCTGCACCTGCAAATCTTTCTGAAGCGGTTTTAATTCCTCTAATCACAGGAATGCCCATGAAATTTTCTACGAAGTCTGAATATACATGGATCATTTTTTCAGTTTCTTCAATGGCTTCTTCTTTGGTCGCATGCGCGGTATGTCCTTCCTGCCAAAGAAATTCTGCGGTCCGCAAGAAGAAACGTGTTCTCATTTCCCACCGAACCACATTAGCCCATTGATTAATTAAAATTGGTAAATCACGGTAAGACTGAATCCATTTTTTATAGGTATTCCAGATAATAGCTTCGGATGTTGGACGGACAATGAGTTCTTCTTCTAATTTTGCCTCAGGATCGACAATTAATTTCTTAGGATTATCAGGATCTGTTTTCAGACGGTAATGGGTTACAACTGCACATTCTTTTGCAAATCCTTCTGCATTCTGTTCTTCGGCTTCGAAATAACTCTTCGGAATAAAAAGAGGAAAATAGGCATTCTGATGACCAGTTTCTTTGAATTTTTTGTCAAGTTCATCCCGCATTTTTTCCCAAATTGCATAACCATAAGGCTTAATAACCATACAGCCACGGACTCCGGAATTTTCTGCCAAATCAGCCTGTACAACCAATTCATTATACCATTTGCTATAATCTTCAGCTCTCGAAGTAATTTTTGCCATTATATTTTATCTTTTAATTTAACTAGTACTCGCTTTTATTATCTAATTTAAAAAGCCTATTTTTACTCAAAATTTTTACTCAATAATTGGTACAATTTTGGTGTAATTTGCAAATATAAATCAAATTAAAACTTTTTCACCTTATCATGAAAAAAATTACTTATAAAAATTCAATTGGATTGCTGAAATCTAAAGCGGTTTTAGCAATATTCGGCAGTTTTATTTTAGCCTCTTGTGGTACGACAATGGGTGGTTATAGTGAGACCGATGGCGTATATTACGACCCTAATAAAGATACCATTCCAGAGGGAATTGTGATGAACAACGGAAATCAAGTGGGGAATTATTATGACTATCAGCAAACTGACAACCAAAACAAATATCTGAATTCCGAAAATAGAAATCAAAGTTGGCAAGATTCCATGAATTCCGATTGGGGGAATTTCACCGGAACCGAGACCTATTATACGGACTGGGGATATCCTTACGGATTTTATTCCGGATTTGGGATGGGCTTTGGATTTGGATCTCCTTGGGGATTTGGCGGTTATTATAATCCGTGGAGATTCGGCTACAGTCCTTTCTCCGGATATTACAATCCTTATTACGGCTACTATAATCCTTATTACGGTTACAGTCCTTACGGATACTATTCGCCATACGGATATGGTGGGTACAACAGTTATAACGCACCCCGATTTAATTATAAAAGAAGTGGCTCGGACGGTTCTGGATTTAGAAACGGTAATTCTGCGGTAAGGCAGAACAGTAATCAAAGTTCAGGTTTTAGAAATGATAATCCGAGATTTAATACACCGCAGAATAATACACGGTATAATTCGGAACAAAATAACAGTCAACCAAGATATAGAACTTCGCCTCAACCGAATTCAACACCGAGACAAAATAATACGCCGAGACAGGAAGCACCTACTTATAACCAGCCAAGCAGAAATAATTCTAATGGTGGTGGTTTCAGATCCGGGACTTCAGGTGGCGGATTCAG
The DNA here is from genome assembly GCF_030815285.1 of Chryseobacterium sp. MDT2-18. Classification (NCBI taxonomy): domain Bacteria; kingdom Pseudomonadati; phylum Bacteroidota; class Flavobacteriia; order Flavobacteriales; family Weeksellaceae; genus Chryseobacterium; species Chryseobacterium sp. MDT2-18. The sequence goes on from NZ_JAUSWQ010000001.1 coordinate 144,290, forward strand.
CAGCGGATCATCCAGTTCGAGTTCTGGGTCTACAAGATCTTCAGGAGGTTTCAGACGATAATATTTAATTCAAGCATATTTTAAAAAATGATTAAAAAGTCTTTTATAATTTTGGGGATTTCCGCAGCATATTTTGTGAATGCCCAGGATATTTCCACCCTTAGGAATACGGCAGAAATTTATTCTAATTCGTCTTTAAACGGAACAGCAAAATACAATGCAATGGCCGGATCTATGGGAGCTTTAGGTGGAGATTTTTCGGTATTACACTCGAATCCGGCCGGAATTGGAGTGAGTATCGCAAGTGAAATGTCAGGAACTTTAGCTATTCAAAACAGTAAGAACACCACTTCATTAGCAGGAAAATCAATCGATTATAAAGTGAACCGCACTGACCTTGGAAATGTGGGAGGTGTTATGGCATTAAAAATTGATGGCTCTTCTCCATGGAAGTTTGTGAATATTGGAGTCAATTATTCCAACCAGTCAATTGAGGATTATTCTGAAACGCCGGGAAACAACAAAGTGAATTTCAATCTTTATAACAGCGATAATCAATTAGTTGATAATATTGCATTTGTAGGTCATGCCTACAACCGATATGGCGACCTTTCGAAAATGAGCGTTGCAGCTGGCGGAAATTATGACAACAGGATTTATGTTGGTGCAGGCTTAAATTTTCACAGTGCAGTTATTGACCAATACGATTCCGCTGCATTTGATTCCAGCACAAATAATACCAGCAGTATTTACAACAAACAATACACCCCATTTTCTGAAACCTCTAATGGTTTTTCTGCTTCCGTAGGGATTATTGGAAAAATAAATCCACAGTTCAGATTAGGAGCGGCTTTAGAAACACCAACCTGGTGGAGTATTGCCAGAGTCTATACAGAATATGAAAACCCAACAGACGGAACTTATTCCGAGGACAGAAATCTTTCTACGCCAATGAAGGCTACTTTAAGTGCAGCTTTTGTTCCTAGTAAAAGTTTTGCAATCAACGTAGATTATAGTTTAGGTTTGACAAAGCCAAAATATAAAGTCTATGGAAATGCTGAAACTGAATTGAATAACTTCTTCAGTGACCATTCTAAAACTTTATCTGAAGTAAAAGTAGGAGCAGAGTACAGAATTCAGGCTTTCCGTTTAAGAGGAGGATACGGTTTTGCCACAAGTCCTTTTGATTCCGTGAGTATTTCAGCGTTTTCAGATAATGGAACTGTAGGAAATAATTCTTATGACAATTTAATTGTAGGGAAAAGATCTACAGTTGGAGCAGGAATAGGTTATGATTTTAAATCGTTCTATATTGATGCGGCTTATCAAAATTTGAGTTCAGAATATAAAAGTCCTTTATTAAGAGGTTATGCTTCAAATAATACGGGATATTTTTCTAACGAGAATGTTGTAGAAACCGATGCAGCAATTGTTTCAAACGTAAAAAATAAGAGAGATAATTTCTTTATAACGCTCGGTTGGAAATTCTAATTGAAAAACAATTTAAAAATAAAAAAGACTCCGAATTAATTTGGAGTCTTTTTTTGCTTTACAATTTAATGATTATGGAAAAGGTGACTGGTCATTGCTAGCAAAACACCTAATGTTACAAAACCAATTTTCTTCCAGTCGACATTGTGATTCTTATTGCTTTCGAAAATAATAACCGACGAAATATGAAGAAATATTCCGCCTACCAAAGCCAGAAAATACACTTCAAGATTTGGATTAAAATATTTGCCTAAAAGCAAACCTAAAGGCGATGCCAGCGCGAAAATCGAAATAATCAAAAAAGCCGAAGCCGAGAATTTTTTATTCTTCACCAAAAATGCGCCCAAAATAAATGAAATCGGAATATTATGAACCAAAATCCCTGTTAAATAAGGACTCAAGACCACCTCTTCATTAGCCAAAGGAATTCCTTCTAAAAATGCATGAATAAAAAGTCCAACCATTAAAGCGACAGGAAGAATGTTTTTTCCTTCGGAATGATCATGAAAGTGACCGTGTTCAAAACCTTTGGTCAGATTTTCCAATAACATCTGGAGCAAAACGCCTCCAATAACCCAAAGTCCGATATTGTGATGTTCGCCCGAATAGACTTCCGGAAAAACCTCGTTTAAACAAATGGTGATTAAAAATCCGGCGCTTACAATCAAAAGATTTTTGGCGAATTTTTCCCGGTCTCCGAAAAATTTTCCCAGAAAAACTCCAATTAAAACACTGAGAATTAATAAAATAATAATCATAATTCAATTTTAGTCGTGACTTTTCTTTTTAAAAACATTAATGCATCGCGGAGAACTTTCCAAATTAAATTCATTCAGATGATAATCACCGAAAATCTGAACCCGTTCAAAACCAAACTCCAGAGCATAACTGTTGATTTCTTCCAAAGTGTGCAGTTTTACTTTTTCGAAAAAATGATAATCCTTTCCCTGATCTTTAAAAAAGATATCTTTGATGACGTGTTGGTCTTCAATTTTCTTTTTAATTGTAAAATCAATGCCTTCTTTAGTTGTTTGATCTTCTTTAATTAAAGTATTTTCGACCCATTTCGCATTCAGGAAATCCAGAACAAAATAACCGCCGTCTTTCAAAATATTGGAGATTGATTGAAAAACTTTCCTGTCATCATTTTCATCTTCGAAATAACCGAAACTCGTAAAAAGATTCAAAACAGCATCTGCTTTTTCTACTGATAATTCAGGAAAAATTTCTGCGCGCATATCATGAACTTCAAATTTCAAATCCGAATTTTCGAACTGTTTATTGTGTTCAATGCTCTGCGGAGATAAATCTAAACCTAAAACTTCGTAACCCATTTTGTTCAAAAAAACCGAATGTCGTCCTTTTCCACAAGCGAGATCAATAATTTTCGAATCTTTCGGAATATTTAAGTTACTGATTAGTAGAGTGATGAAGTTTTCTGCTTCTGCAAAATCTCTGTCTTTATAAAGAATGTGATAATAAGGAGTATCAAACCAAGTTTCAAACCATGCCATTCTGCAAAAATAACTAAATTTGCAATTGCAAAACGAGAAGTTGTAAAAAGATTTCTTTTGACAAATATTTTAAAAAATTTCAAAAACAGCAATAGGTCATTTTAAATGAACCTTTAATAATAAACTCAATTCACCTTAAATAATTCAACAAATTGTTGGTCATCACTATATGGATACAGAAAATTTAAAAATACAGATTAAAACGTTTTTCGGCCTCGAAGAAATTTTAGCAGAAGAAATCAGAAAACTCGGCGGAACAAATGTCGAAGTAAAAAACCGTGCGGTGAATGTCGAAGGAGATTTGGGCTTTCTTTACAAAATAAATTATTCAGCAAGAACGGCCTTGAAAATCTTAGTTCCCGTGCTCACTTTCAAAGCGTGGGACGAAAACCGTTTCTATGATAAATTGTTCGATTTTCCGTGGGATGAATATATGACGGTTGATCAGACTTTTGCAATTGACACTACGATTTATTCAGAAAGATTCTCGCATTCTCAGTTCATGGCTCAAAAAATGAAAGATGCGATTGTAGATTTCTTTAAATTTAAATACAACAAAAGACCAAGCGTTGATACGCAAAATCCAGATGTCAAAATACATCTTCATATTGACCGAGAATTGGTGACAATTTCGTTGGATTCTTCCGGCGATCCTTTATTTAAAAGAGGTTACCGAAAAGAACAGGGAGAAGCGCCATTGAATGAAGTGCTTGCTTCAGGAATGTTACAATTAGCAGGTTGGGACGGAAAAGGAAATTTCCTGGATCCAATGTGTGGTTCGGGAACCTTATTAATTGAAGCCGCCATGATTGCTATGGATTTACCGGCGCAGACTTTCCGTAGAAGATTCGGTTTTCAAAACTGGTTGAATTATGACGAAGAATTATTCAAAACAATTAAAGAAGTCCGTCTTAATCGTGTAAAAGAATTCACTGGAAAAATTATCGGTTACGATATCGATTCGGATATGCTTCACGCTGCGAGAATCAATATCGAATCTGCCGAAATGGAGGATGTTATCGAAGTAAAACATCAGGATTTCTTTGAATCTAAAAAAGAATTATTTCCATTAATGATGGTTTTCAATCCGCCTTATGATGAAAGAATAGTAATTAATGATGACGAGTTTTATGCTAAAATTGGAGATACCTTTAAGAAAAACTATCCAAATACTTTGGCTTGGTTAATTTCTTCCGATTTAGATTCATTGAAAAGAGTAGGATTGCGGCCTTCGCGTAAAATTAAACTGTTTAACGGAAAACTGGAATGCCGTTTTATGCAGTATGAAATGTATGAAGGGACGAAGAAAATTCATAAATTGGAAGGGAGAGAAGGAGACAGTTAATCAATTCCATTTTTACTTTTTTGAATTTTTTAAGAATTTTTAGAAATAAGACTTTTGTGCCTTTTGTGGTTAAATAAACTATGCAGTCAATCTCCATCATCATCGCTATCTATAACCGGAAAGACGAACTTTTCGAACTTCTCAATTCTTTATCCCACCAAACCGATAAAGATTTTGAAGTAATCATTGTTGATGACGGTTCGTTGATTAATTTGCGTCCGACTGCCGAATTGTTCAATGAAAGTTTAAAAATTGAGTTTTTCCGGAAAGAAAATTCCGGTCCGGGATTATCACGGAATTACGGAGCAAGAAGAGCCAAAAACGATTGGCTCGTTTTCGTTGATTCCGATGTGATTGTCGAAACCGATTATATTCAAAATATAAAAAAGAATATTTCCGAAATTCCGTGCGATGCTTTTGGTGGCGCAGACAAAGCCCACAAAGGCTTTAATCTGATGCAAAAAGCCATTTCCTATTCCATGACTTCCGTTTTCACAACGGGCGGAATTCGTGGCAGTAAGAAGTCGGTAACTAAATTTCAACCCCGAAGTTTCAATATGGGCGTTCGGAAATCGGCTTTTGAAAAGGTTGGTGGTTTTTCCGAAATGCGCATTGGTGAAGATCCGGATCTTTCAATGCGACTTTGGGAGAACGGCTTCACGACAGCGTTTTTCGACGATATTGGTGTTTATCATAAACGCCGTGTCGACTTTGGAAAGTTCTCCAAACAAGTCTATCAATTTGGTTGTGCGCGCCCGATTCTCAATCAGCGCCATCCGAAATACACCAAGATTTCCTTTGCCTTTCCATCGCTTTTTTTACTGGGATATTTCCTCGGATTTATCGAGTATTTTTTCTTCCAAAAAGGACTGATTTTAGGTTTTTACGGACTCTACACGTTCATCGTTTTCTTCCACGCTTTATACAAAACCAGAAACATCAGCATTGCCGCAATGGCGATTATTTCTACATATATCCAAATGTTCTCCTACGGTTATGGTTTTCTGAAATCGTGGATTTTACTCAACGTTTTCCGCCAAAAACCCGAAGATGCATTTCCGAAACATTTTTAAAGAAATTATTTTTTTTAAAACAAAACCCTTTCAGCGTTTCGTCCTTTGATAATCTTATTTTCAATTGAAAAAACGCTGAAAGGGTTCTTACATAAAATCCCTATTTTTGCAAAAAGATATTCATGCAAAATTACTTAGAATTTAATTTTAAAATTGAGCCACTTCAACCTTGGAACGAGATTTTGATGGCAGAACTCATCGAAATCGGTTTCGACAGTTTTACTGAAGAACACGACGGGATTTTAGCCTACATTCAAACAGAACTTTTCAAAGAAGAAGAACTGAAAGAAGTTCATTTACTTCAAAATCCAGAAATTGCAATTTCCTACACTTTTCAGGAGATGCCGAATATCAACTGGAATGAAGAATGGGAAAAAAACTTTTCTCCGATCAACGTTGAAAACAAGGTTTCTATTCGTGCCGAATTTCATGAGAACCAAAACTTGCCGCACGAAATTATCATTCAGCCAAAAATGTCTTTCGGAACCGGACATCACGCGACAACTTATTTGATGATTCAGCAAATGCTCGACATGGATTTCAAAAACAAAACCGTTTTGGATATGGGTTGCGGAACTTCCGTTTTAGCGATTTTCGCCAAACAGCAGGGTGCCGGAAAAACCGTAGCAATAGATATCGATGAATGGTCAGTTGAAAATTCCATTGAAAACGCTGCACGAAATAACGTAGAGCTTGAAATTTCTCAAGGAACTGCCGATAATTTAGGAAGCGAAAATTTCGATATTATTTTAGCCAACATCAACAGAAATATTTTGATTTCAGATATTCCAACTTATGTTGCGGTTTTAAATAATGGCGGACAGTTATTGCTTTCCGGACTATGTTTCTTCGATGTAGATGATATTCTGGAGGTTTGTAATGAACAGAAACTGACTTTGAAAAAGAAATTACAAAGAGAAGAGTGGGTTTCTTTACTGTTAGAGAAATAAAAAAAACCTAGCGAAATGCTAGGTTTTAGTGACCTCGACAGGATTCAAACCTGTAACCTCCTGAGCCGTAATCAGGTGCGCTATTCAGTTGCGCCACGAGGCCTTTTTTTAGGTCTGCAAATATAACACTTTTTTATTCTTTTCAAATAATGAAAGCGACTTTTTTTACAATTTTTACACTTTTTCTTTTTTTAGCCTGCAAAAAAGAAAGTTCTGCAAAACTGAACGACTGGCAAATCATCTCTGAAAATGTTCAGTTTAAAGATGAAGGCAATGTTTTTCATCTGAAATCAGGGAAATTCGATTATACTGTTCCCATGGCTAAACTTCCTTTTAAAAAGGTGATTCTGTTGAATGCAAGTTTGGTTGGTTATTTTACAGAACTTAATTCAGAACAAAATATCATCGGAATTTCCAGTCCGGAATATGTCTATTCGAAAAAAGTTCAACAAATGATTAGCGATGGAAAAATTCAAAATGTCGGAAATGAGCAGAAATATAATTTAGAGAAAATTATCGCTTTAAAACCTGACGTTATTTTCACCAATTACATCGCAAGTTTTGAGAATACCTATGATTTGATTAAGAAAAACGGAATCGAAATTATTTTCTTGGATGAATATTTAGAACAGAATCCTTTAGAAAAATCGAAATATTTAGTGTTGTTTGGGAAACTCTTTAACCGGGAAAAGAAGGCTGTTGCTCATTTTGAAATCATCGAAAAAAGGTATGATTCTTTGAAAACGGTAGCGAAAAAATCGGTGAATAAGCCGGTGGTTTTGGCCAATGAAATGTATGGCAACCAATGGTTTTTACCGGGCGGGAAATCTAATTTAGCTCAATTTATCTCTGATGCCAATGCAACTTATATTAATGCTGGCAGTTTAGATTCAAAAGCAATCCCGATGAGTTTTGAGGAAGTTTTTGCAAAAGCTCAAAAAGCTGAATATTGGGTGAATATTGGGAATCACGTCAATAAAAAAGAACTCCTTCAAATCAATCCAAATTACACCAAACTTCCGGTTTTTAATGACGGCAAACTCTACACAGTTAATGGCAGAGAAGTCGGGAAATCAAATGATTACTTCGAAAGCGGAGTGGTGAGGGCCGATTTGGTGCTCAAAGATTATATCAAAATTTTTCATCCTGAATTGTTGCCAAATTATCAATTAACGTATTTAAGGGAGCTGAAGTAAATATTATTTCTATTTTTGCATCTTTAAAAATTAGTCATTCAGCGTTTATGTGGAAGAAAATTAAAAAACTTATTTATATCATTATCCTGGCCAATATTCTGTTTATTGTCTGGGGTAAATTTTTTAATCCGCCCATTACTTTTACTCAAATCGGTGGTTTGGTAGAATTTGGAAAACTGAAAAGAGATTATATTTCTTACGGTGAAATGGGTGATAATGTAAAAAAGGCAGTGATTGCGGCAGAAGATCAAAGATTTTTTGATCATAACGGTTTCGATTATCAGGCCATTGAGAAAGCGATGCAGCATAATCAAAAGGGGAAAAAGATTCGCGGAGGAAGTACCATTTCCCAGCAGACGGCAAAAAATGTTTTCCTGTGGCAGGGTAGAAGCTGGATTAGAAAAGGTTTGGAAGCCGTGTACACCTTTATCATCGAATTGGTTTGGGGGAAAGATGTTATTCTGGAAAGATACCTGAATTCGATCGAGATGGGACGTGGCGTGTTTGGAGTTGAAGCTGCCTCAAAATATTACTTTAATAAAAGTGCCCGGGATTTAACCAAAAGTGAAGCAGCCTGGATTGCTACTATTTTACCAAATCCTCAAAAATACGATCCCAAAAATCCATCTCCTTATCTCAATAAAAAGCACAATAGGATTATGCGCCAAATGAATAACATTACGCTTAAATAATTTATCTTTACGGAGATTATGGGAGTTATTTTTCGACATAGAGAAGGTTTCAGTACTGTTCTGACCAAATATTTCAGTTTTAAAAATGAGACCAAATCGTTGGATCCCCTCATTGAATTACTTACAAGTATTCGTTCAGAGGATTTTCATGAGGTTTTGGATTTTCTGCGTGAAAATTATGAAGTTACCGAAAATTTGGGATATTATATCCGCAATTTGTTTGAAGGCAAACCATTTAACCTTTCGCTGACCGAAGCTAATATCTTGTCAGAAAACGCTTTTTATCCTGAACTGAAGAAAAGACTTCTCGATAAAATTTTGCCGAGTGTGGAGAATGAAGAAACAATTTGGTATTTGGTAGATACGGTTTCTGTTCGCCCGAAAGTTGATTTAGCGTTTTTTAGGAACCTGCAGAAAGAGAGTTTAGATGAGATTTTCAGATTGCTGAAGGTCGATCGGTATATTTTGAAACGCAGTGTGAAAAATGAATTGCTCTTTTCATTAAACATACTTTGCTGGCGTATTATCGGGAATGCATTGGATGTGCAGGTGATGAATATGGCACCTGAATATCGAAATTTTGACAATCCGTTTTTGGCAATGCAAAATGAAATTGATCTGTTAAACCTAAGCTATAAAGAGAATCCGGATTTTATATTGACTTCAAAAGATGTCAATTATAAACAGATTAAAGTGCTGATGCAGCAATGCCTGGATTTCGTGGCGCTCGCTTTTAAAAACTCTTCCAAATACGGTATTTCGGGGAAAATCAATCAGTCTTTGATGAAGATTAGACAACAGTTGGAGCGAATGTCAGACATTCTTTCGGTGATGATTTTTGACAAAGAAGAAGACGTTTTAAAGAATTCTAAAAGATTGTTTTTTAAGATATTAGAATATAAATCTCATAAAAATAATCTACGGGAATTAATTTCAGACAGTACAAGACTGAAATCTCACCTGATTACCAATCATACCGCAGAAACCGGTTCTCACTATATTACCTCTACGTCCAAAGATTATATGAGCATGTTTTGGCGTGCAAGTGGCGGCGGCGTCATTGTGGGAGCGCTTTGTGTTTTGAAACTCTTATACGGTTATATTCCGGGAAGTGATTTTTCGCATGCGTTTTACTATGCGTTTAATTATGCGATGGGATTCATCATGATTTATCTGATGAATTATACACTGGCCACGAAACAGCCTGCAATGACGGCTGCTACAATGGCAAAAGTGCTTTCTGAAGGAGAAAATACACGTAAAAATTATGTGGATTTTGCGCATTTGGTTTCCAGATTATTTCGCTCGCAGTTTATCGCTTTTGTAGGAAATGTTTTGCTGGCTTTCCCGATTGCACTTGCGATTATTTACGGAATGGATGTTATTTTTAAACAGAATTTTGCAGTAGAAAAATCGGCTACCTTATTGAGAGATTTGGATCCCGTGCAGTCGAAAGCTATTTTCCATGCGTGTATCGCCGGATTTTTCTTATTTATTTCCGGGATTATTTCCGGTAATGTTGGGAACAGTTCTGTGTTTTATCATATTCCAAAGAGAATAGAAAAAAACCCTTTCCTTAATTATTTTGTCGGGAAAAATACGGCAAAAGGGCTTTCTGAGTATTACGCGAAAAATTGGGCGGGAATTATTTCTAATTTCTGGTTTGGTATTTTCCTTGGAATTACCGGTCCTATCGGTCTTTTCTTCGGTTTAGATTTAGATATCCGGCATATCACTTTCGCTTCCGGAAATTTCGCTTTAGGACTGTACGGCGCTGATTTCTCAGTAAGCAGTGCAACGTTTTGGATTTCTTTTGTAACCGTATTTCTGATCGGATTTTTTAATTTTGCCGTGAGTTTCGGCTTGTCGATGATATTGGCATTCCGCTCCAGAAAGGTGAATTTTGGTGAAGTAAAAGAAATTTACCGTGAAATATTCAGGTATTTTATGAAAAATCCACTGCGTTTCTTTTTGCCAATCCGTTCAGAATTGGATACCAGTACCAAAGAAATGGTGGATAATACCGTGATTACAAAACCAGAAGATCAATAAAATGTTCCTCACCGAATTTCTCCTTAAACTTCTTTAAATAAAAGGTTTTCCGCATTCTGAAATCATTTTTCAGCAAAGGCGATTTTATTCTGATTTCTAAAATTTTCCTGTTTAAATTAACAGACTCTATTTCACTGAAAAGAGCGTCGTTCAGATATTCATGCAAAAAATCCTTGACTTCAAAAGCCAGCAATTTATTTTCGAAACCGTAAAGTCTTGCGAATGATTTCACGAGTTCTGAGGATTGAAATTCTCTTTTTTTCTTTTTCACAATTCAAAGATTTTACTTTCTTCATTAATTCTCTTCACCACATTTTCCGTTCTTTCTCTGCTTGTATCGGTAATGAAAATTTGTCCGAAATGTTCCTGATTGACGAGTTCGATCAATTGTGAAACTCTGGTGTCATCAAGTTTATCGAAAATATCATCCAACAAAAGAATCGGTGTTTTTCCGGTCAGTTCTTTAATGCGGTTCATTTGCGAAAGTTTGAGTGCAATCAAAAAAGATTTCTGTTGTCCCTGACTTGCAGTTTTCTTCATCGATGTTCCGTTCATTTCAAAAAGGAGATCATCTTTGTGGATTCCTTTGGAGGTATAAGTCAGGATTCTGTCTTTTTCTAAATTTTGTTGAAGTAAAGTGCCGAAGGTTTGGTCGCTTAAATCCGATTCATAAATGACCGTAATTTTTTCTTTTCCTTTAGAAATGATGTCGTAATAATTCTGAATTAAAGGCACAATCGAATCGGTGAATTCCCTTCTTTTTTCGAAGATTTTGGTTCCGAATTTTATTAAAGGTTCATTGTAAATTTCCAGACTGTCAAAATCGAAATATCTGTTTTTCGCAAAATCTTTTAATAATGCATTTCTCTGCTGAACCGTTTTTTGATATTGAATTAGGTTAAAAAGATAATCAGAATCGGTCTGCGAAATCATTGAATCTAAAAACTTCCGGCGGCTTTCGCCCGAATCTGAAATCAGATTGGAATCGTAGGGAGAAATGATTACACTAGGCAAAAATCCGATGTGATCTGACATCCGATCGTAGGTTTTATCATTTTTTTTAATGATTTTTTTAGCCTCTTTCGGCTGTTGAATTTTGATGATGTTTTCTTTTTCGCCATCATCAATCGCTCCTTCGATGGTGAAGAAATCTTCGTCCGTTTTAATATTATTAAGATCCTTGTTTCCCAGAAAGCTTTTTGCCATCGACAAATAATAAAGGCTATCCAGAATATTGGTTTTTCCCGCGCCGTTATTTCCCACAAAACAGTTAATTTGTGCTGAAAATTCAAAATTTCGTTCGGGATGGTTTTTAAAGTTGATAAGGGATAATTTTTTAATAATCATAATCCTAAAATGTTTTCGAGTTTTTCAGGGTTGTCTGGTATCCCAAATGGTGATGATTTCAATTTGATTGGTTGAAATTTTATATATAAAATAAAAATCTTTAATTAATCGTTTTCTACAATCGGTGTTCTTAATTTTGATGCCAATTTCAGGGTATTCAAGAATTAATAATGCATATCTGTTGAAGAGATTATTGAGCTTTCTTGAATATTTGGATTTATTTCTTTCAGTCCAGTATCTTAGAATTTCCTTCCGCTGCATTTTGGCAGAAATAGCCCACTTTAATCTTCTAGCCATTCTTCAAAATATTTTTCAACCTCTTCATTATCGATCACTCTTCCGTTTTTCACGTCATCTAATCCTTTTTCAATCATTTTCAAAACCGCCTCTGGCAAAACAATTTCTTCTTCCCGGAAATATTCTTCTACTTCTTCTTCGGTCATTGGTTTTTCGGATTCATAGATTGATTGAGTTTCAGTGACGGATGTTACATTCTCAGCAGTGATCAATTCCCACAATTTTAAAATCAAATTTCGGTCAGAACTTTCACTGATTGTTCTGATTAATTTACTTTTTAGAAATTCAAAATTTTCCATCACTCAATATTTCTGTAAAGGTAAAAATTTCATTTCAGAATGCTTTCAAAAAAGAGCGTTGAGTTTTAGTTTTCGAAATTCACGAAATGGGGAATATCGGTGCCGGATCTTTTTAAATGCCTTATAAGAAAGTTGATTTTTTTAAGCAGAAAGGAACATCAATTTAGAAGATGTTTTAATATAATAAATAGGAAAGGAATTCCACTACAACTCTCTACCCAAAAAGAAAAGTAGGTTTCTTTGTTTGAGTTCTCCGAAAAATAAATCAGAAGGTAAGTTATAATCGAGGTTAAAAAAAAGGCAAAAGAAAACTCAGTTTTTAAGGAAAAGATGGCAATCATTACACTGATAAAAATCAAAATATAAGCAAAGTGTTTTGTGTTTTGAATGCCGATTAATCGTGGGAAAGTTACAATCGTATCAGAGTTGACATCCCGGATATCAAATGGCAAAACCAGCGCAGTAATAAAGAGCCAGCTAATCCAGAAAATTTCTCGGTTAAATTCCGGCAAAATCAGCCAGGAATTGATTAATGCCCAGGTCAGACCCACATAAAATATTTTGAATAAAGGGATTTTCCGGACAAAAAATTTCAGAAAGGTACTGTCGTATAAAAGCCCTAGAACTACGATGATGGCCCATTTAATCAACCTGTTTTCATTGTGATTGTACAGAATTAAAACGGCCGAAATAATTCCGGATATCACGTTGAAAATCAGGATTCTGTAAAAAAGTTTTCCTGTGTTTTGGTATTTTGTGTAGAGATAGCCGCTGAAGTAAGTGATGAAAATTAATGCAATGGTCGGTATTTTGATAATATTCTCCTCCAACATAAAAAATACAGCAAAAAAAGTCCCCATCAAAGAAACATACAGTTGACTGTCGATAAGGTATTTTTTTAGTAAATTTAAACTGTTCATAAAAATCGCCTTCAGGTGTTTCAAAAACGCTGAAGTTTTTAAATAAGTAAACAAATCTATGAAAAATAAAATTTTCGCACTCCTCGTTCTGCTATTTGCTTTCAACGGAATTTTCGCACAGAAATATTATGACCTCCAGTGGAAGAAAGTGGCCGAAAATTACAAAACCGGAAAGTTTAAATCGAATCTTCCTTTAATTTTAGAAATTCAAAGTCACGCCATGAAAGAAGAGAATGCGGTTCAACTCATCCGTTCGCTAAAAGCAGAATTCAGCATCGTTAATCAAACTTCCGATGATGCGAAAAATGATTCTTCGGGCAAATTTTTCACCAAAATTGATGGTTTGCAAACGAAGTTAAAAGGCGGTGATCAATTATTATATCAGGTTTTACTTGGAGCGTTTTTTACGGATTATTACAATCAGAATCAATGGCGGATCAATCAGAGAACCAATTTGAATAATCAGGATTTTACCCAGATTGAAACCTGGTCGAAACTGGATTTTAAAAATTATTTAACCCAACATTTTCAAAACTTAGAAACGAAAAAAGTTGAACTTCAAAAAGTGAAAATGTCGAAATACAAAGAAATTTTTGATGAAACAGAAAATCTGGACTATTTCCCAACTTTGTTTGACTGGAATGCGATGAACGAAATCAAGTTCTACAACAATTCTCAGTTGTTCACGCCCAATGAACTGAAAGTCAATCAATCGAAAATTTCAGATTTATATTCAGAACTCATTCAGAAAAATACTGGGAATGCAAAACTTTATTTTCAGCACCAGAAATTAAATGACGATTGTGGTTTTTCAAAATGTAAAGATAAATTACAGCAACTTCAAAACCTCGTTAAATCTTCAACGGAAGGTGATTATAAAGTATTGATTAATACCGAAATTATTGATCAGTTAATGAATGAACAAAAATATGCAGAAGCGCTGGCTTTAATTAAAAATACGAAGCAAGAATATCCGAATTCTAAATTTCTGAACAGTATTATCAACCGCGAAAACAGTATTTTGCAGCCAAGTTTAACTTTAAATTACGAAAAACATACGCAGGCAAATTTGCCGATTCATTTGGTTGCGGATGCGAAAAACGTTTCAAAATTTTCTTTAAATATTTATGAAGTTAAAGATGACCCGCAGAATTTTCTGAAATATGTGGCAAACTCATATGATAAAACCCGTTTTCCGGCAGTGAAGAAAACCTTGGTTCGGAAAGAAACTTTTGATTTACAGGATTTGAAAGATTATAAGAATCACAAAACTTCTCTGGAAATAAAACCGCTTCCGTCCGGAATTTATCTTGCAGAATATGTGGTGGAAAACGCGATTCAGGAGAATTTCTATTTTATCGCCACGAATTCACGAATTATTTTTAACAAAAAAGATGACCGTAAAAGTATTGACAATCAACTACAACTTGTAAACCGCGAAAACGGGAAATCGGTTTCGAACGAAAATCTGAAAATTTTTGAATTTACCAACGATAACAAAGCCAATTCTTTTAGTGTAAAAACGGATCAGTCTGCGCTTTTTAGATTTCCGGTTTCTAAAGATAATCAGTATTACCGCTACTATTTGGTGCAGCAACCTTCTTCGAATGATTATAATTTAATGCAGGTTTATGGAAATCAATATTATAATGAACCAAAAAAAATAGAAGAGAAAAATCTTGCCCAAATTTTTATCGATCGGGGAATTTATCGCCCGGGACAAATCGTTTATTTCAAAGTAATTAACACCAAACTGTTGATGGATAAAGAATCTGTCGCAGTTGGAATCAAACAGAAAATAACATTGAACGATGCGAATGGTCAGGAAATTTCTTCCCAGACTTTTACGACCAATGAATTCGGTTCGTATAACGGAAGTTTCACTTTGCCGAACGGAAAACTCAACGGTCAGTTTTCATTAGAAGTTGATTCTGATGATTTAGATGATGATGCGACCAAATATTTTCAGGTTGAAGAATACAAACGGCCGAAATTTGAAGTGACTTTCGAACCCATAAAATCGGAATATAAATACGGCGAAACTATTGAACTGAAAGGAAAAGCGATGATGTTTTCCGGCGTGGCTTTAAGCAATTCAACCGTTAATTATGAAATCAAAAAACAGAATATCCGCTGGAGATATTTTTGGTGGTATCCGCGGGGAAATGATAACGAAAATTCCATTTTAGGCGAAGTCAAAACCAATGATAAAGGAGAATTTATTATTAAAATTGATTTGAAAAAAGATGAAACTCTAGAAGGAATTCAGATTGACAATTATCAAATCAATGCTTCGGTCACGGATATTAATGGTGAAACACAATCTGCGACGGAAAATGTAAAAGTAGCCTCGGTTTCTCATTACATCAAAACCGATGATATTAAAGATAGTTTCACCGATGAACCCATTAAAATTAAGGTAGAAACCAAAAATTACAACGATCAGAATATCAAGAAATCTTATCAGGTAAAATTGTCGAAAATGCAGCCGAAAGAAAGAATTTTCCGGACCAATTTTGAAAATCAAATTCAGGATCTGCCGAAGTTTTCGAAAGCAGAATTCATTCAAAAATTCCCGCACGATTATTTCTCGAAGGAAGAAAAGGAATGTAAAACACAAGCTGTCATTCTAAACGGAGAAAAACGAAGTGAAGAATCTCTTGATTTAGGGAAATTAGGTGCCGGAAATTACAAACTCGAACTCTTCAACATCGAAGGAAAAGACACCATTAAAACAGAAAAAACATTCGCAGTTTATGATAAAAGATTCCTGAGCGATTCACAGAAACCTTTCCTGAAAGTCATCAATTCAAAGACCGAATATCAGAGAAATGAAAAAGCGAAAATTTATGTTTATTCGGCAATTCCTGATGCTTTGGTAAAAATTTATCTGCAAAACGGAAACGGAGAAACTGTAACGGAAGAGAAAAAACTGAAGAACGGCGTTTTGGAATATGAAGTTTCTTTTCCGAAAAATCAAAGTATCGATCAGATTAATGTTCAGTTTCAGTTGGTTGCTTTTAATGACGTAAAAACGGAAAACATCAATTTAAGTATTGCTTCCGACAAAAAACCATTGCGTATCGAAACCGTCACTTTCCGCGATAAACTACAACCCGGACAAAAAGAAAAATGGACGGTAAAAGTTTTAGGCGAGGATAAAGAGAAAATCAACGCTGAAGTTTTAGCCAATATGTACGATAAATCTTTGGATCAGTTTGCTGGCAATTCTTTCTCGTGGCAGAAATTATATCAGCAGTATTTCATCATGAATTCCTATGATATTAATGAAAGTTTGTTACAGAAAAATTACAGTAAAAGAGTTCCTTATTTGAAAACTAAAAATGTAAATGTCCCTGAATTTAATTGGTTTGATGGTGGAATTTATGGAAATTTTTTATACAGTGTGGTTCCTTCTCCAACGAAAGCAGCCAAAAAGGAGGTGATGTCAGATTCTGTTATAAGTGAGGATGGTGCAAAAATTTCAACAACTCAAGTTTATACTGATGTTGAAGAAGTAGACGCTGATGGATACATTATTAAAATTAATGGCCAGCCAGTTAGACCAAGGAAAAAAATCGATGAAGGAAAGCAAAACTTAGATAAAATTCCAGTCCGTCAAAACCTCAATGAAACAGCATTTTTCTACCCCAATTTATTAACCGATAAAGACGGAAATATCACCTTTGAATTTACATCTCCGGAAGCATTAACACAATGGAAACTGATGTTTTTGGCACATACTAAAGATGCGCGCTCGGCAACTTTGGAAAAATCGGTGGTTACGCAGAAGGAGTTTTCGGTAACGCCAAATTATCCACGTTTTTTGCGTGAAGGTGATGAACTGAATTTGCAATCGAAATTGTCGAGTTTAGTAGAAAAAAAATTAAGTGGAGTAGCGCAGCTTCAGATTTTAGATGCGTTTACGAATGAAGATATTTCTTCTCAATTTAATTTAAAGGAAACTCAAAAATCATTTAATTTAACTGAAAACGGAAATTCTGTAGTGAACTGGACCGTGAAAGTTCCAAATAACGTTTCTTCCATTTTATTTAAAATTGTCGCAAAAGCGGGTGATTTTTCCGATGGTGAACAAAAAGCAATCGCCATTTTGCCAAACAGAATGTTGGTTACCGATGCTGTTCCGATTTTTGTAAAAGAAGGTCAGACGAAAACTTTTGTCTTAGAAAATTTGGTAAAAAACACTTCGACAACAGCCATCAATTTTTCAAATACTTTGGAATTAACGACCAATCCGATTTGGGAGATTATGTTCGCTTTACCAAGTTTGAAAAACGACGCGAACAATTCTGCGGATGTAGTTTTTAACAAATGGTTTGCAGACGTTTTGGCTTCCGAAATTTTTAAAGCCAATCCGAAACTGAAAACTGTATTTGAAGAATATCAGTCGAAAGGTTTATTGAAATCTAATCTGGATAAAAATCAGGAACTGAAACAATTGCTTTTGGAAGAAACGCCGTGGGTTTTAGAAAGTAAAAATGAAACCGAACAAATGGAGAAGTTAGCACGTTTGTTCGATGCTAATAATATGCGGAATTCCATTAATGAAGATTGGAGCGAATTGCAGAAACTGCAAAATCCGGATGGTGGATTTTCCTGGTATCAAGGTTATCCGAGTTCGTATTATAACTCGCTTTATATTCTTAAATCTTTAGGGAAAATTAATGAATGGCTGAAAGGAAACGTGGCAGATTATCAATCTAAGGAAGAGAAAGAAATGGTTTCGAAACTCATTAATTATGTTGATTCTGAAGTCAATAAATATGGACCAATTGAAAGAAAAGACGTGGTGAATAATTACGTTCTTGATTATTTGGACACCCGAAATTATTGGGAAAAAGAATATCCTTTAAATGTAAAAGGGAAAGCGTTGAAAAATGCAGTTATTGCTAAAGCGAAAACAGAAAAAATAACCGATTTCACATTCTTTGGATTGCACCGTTTGGCGCTGTTATTTGATGATTACGGAGTGAAAGATCTGTCAAAAAAAATCCTGACTTATTTAAAAGAAACTTCCACAGAATCGGAAACGCAGGGGATTTACTGGAAACAGAATCTCGATAACTGGGGTTGGTATAATTCCAAAACCGTGAATCACGCAGGAGCTTTGGAAGCATTTAATAAACTCACGCCAAACGATACGAATTTTATTGAAGAAATGAAAATTTGGCTCATCACTCAAAAAGAAGTTAATTCCTGGGGAAGTTCGCGCGGAACGGCAGAAGTGATTTTCACTATTTTAAATTCAGGGAAATCATGGACTTCAAGTGACAGTGATAAAGCCACCATTGCTTGGGGCGGAAAAGAACTCACCAATCCGGATACAAAAGCAACAGGTTACGTGAAATCGACGATTAAAAATGAAAATATCGACAAAAAATTAGGAACCGTTACGATTACGAAACCTGGTGCAGGAATTGTTCAGGGTGGCTTATTCTGGCAGTATTATGAAGATTTGGATAAAATAAAATCTTCGGAATCTTATCTTTCAATCGTGAAAGAATTGTACAAAAAAGTGAAAACCGTAAACGGTGAAGAATTGGTGAAAATTGCGGAAAATTCGCCATTAAAAATCGGCGATAAAGTCACGGTAAGAATGATTTTAAACACCGACCGAAACATGCAATTCATTCATTTAAAAGATATGCGTGCTGCAGGATTTGAACCTTCAAACGTGATTTCCGGGTATGAATGGAAAAATGGCTTGGGTTATTATCAATCCACGAAAGATGCGTCCACAAACTTCTACATCGAAAATATGAAGAAAGGGAAATACGTTTTCGAGTATGATTACATCTGCAATGCATCGGGAACGTTTAGTAACGGAATGACGACGTTGCAGAATTATTATGCACCGCAAATGAATGCGCATACGAAAGGAACGAAAGTTACAATTACCGAATAATCAACTTTGACAAAGTTTTAAAATTTTTGTTAAAACTTTTAAAGAGATCCGCTTCAAGTTTTGAAGCGGATTTTTTGCTTTATCCGAAAAATTCAACCACATATTTTTTCGTAAATTTATTTATGAATTGTTGGTGTGGATAAGTCAATATTTATCTCCTCAAATTCATAAGGAAAATTCATTTTTTGACAAATGTCAAAGGATTTGATTTCTATTCTCCGCAACTTTGTACCATCAAACAAACAAATAGAGAAAATGAAAACCTTTAAAAATAATCTGGGCAAATTGCTGCTCTTTTTTCCGCTGGTTTTTTCCGCCCAACAGGCACCAACTTTACAGGAACTGATTGACAGTGCTTTGGTTAATGACGGAAGTTTAACACAACAAACCCTCGAAAATAAATACACCAAACTGGATGATCAAAAATTGAAAGATGTTTTTCTTCCGAAAGTTGATATCTCGGGGAAAGCTGGTTATCTGTACGCAAGTGCTCATTTAAAATCTCCGGAAATTGGTATTCCTCCCATTCCAGGAGTTTTTCCGGGCGCTGTAATTCCAGAAGGTCAGCTCGACAATAACCTTAATATTTCGGGACTTTCTGCTTTAGCAAAAGCTGAAGCGAGCGTTCTTCTCTATTCCGGCGGGAAAGTGAAATATCTGAAAGAAGCCAACAGAGAAAAAAATATTTCTGAAAATTTATTGATGCAAAAAAGCCGGGATGAAATCATCACCGAAGTTTCAAAAGCCTATGATCAAATGGCTTTGGTGCAAGAATCCAAAAAAGTTTTAGATGAAGCAAAAAAACGTTTGGACATCAACAGAAAAACCGCCGATAAAGCTTTAGGTTACGGATTGATTACGCCGTACGACCGAAAAAAAATTGAACTGGCGCAAGCAACTTTGGATTCGAAATTAGTAGAGTACGAAGGAAAAAAAGAACTTTTGATTACCCAGATCGAAATATTAACCGGAATCGAAAGAGAAAGAATTGCTTTAATTCAACCGCAATTACAAACAATTTCCTACGAAGTTCTCGATCAGAATATTGAAAATAGAGTAGAAATCCAGGCTTTGAATCACGGTATCAAGGCCACCGATTATAAAATTAAAGCTGAGGAAAGATGGTGGGTTCCGAAGGTTCAGGCGCAAACTTCACTGAGTTATTTCGGTCTGTTCAATAGTAACATTTCGACTTCCAAAGAATTGTTGCCGAACACAGGAAAGAAACTCGATCTGAATCCTGCGAATACAAGTGTTTTTCCATTATTTCAGGCGGGAATTGGATTTAAATGGGATGTTTTTGATGGTAATGAAGGAAAACATCTGGTGGAAAAAGCGAAAATAGAAAAGGAAATTTTAGAAAATAAAAAACGTGACGCTTCCAAGAAATTGAATCTTAATTTAGCTAACAATCAAACCAATTATACGATTGCTAATGCTCAAATTAAGCTAAAAGAAAAGTCCCGCGAAATTGCAAAAGAAGGTTTAGAACAGGTGGAAAAAGAATTCCGGTACGGAACCAAAACTTCCTCCGCTTTAATTGATGCAGAAAACGATTTGGAGAATGCGGAACTGGAATTACAAACCGCAATTTTTAACCAAAGAAGAAGTGCAATCGAACTGATGAAATCCACTCAGAATTTGCAGATCCAAAACCTTTAACTTTTAACCGCAAAAGAGACAAAAGACAAATGAAGTAAGATTTTCAAAAGTCTGCAAAAATTGAGACATTTACGGTATTTACATTTTGCAAACTGTTGAAATACCTCCATTAAAATAAAACTTTTGCCTCTTTTGCGGTTGAAACATTTAGACTCTCTTTAGAAACCAATCATAACAAACAACCAATCAAAATGAAAAATACTGTATTAACGTCTTTGGCTTTGGTAAGTGTGCTGGCACTTTCGGGCTGTAAAGAATCAAAACCGGAAAGGGAAATTGTGGGCAAAACTAAAAAAGAAATTATTTCTTTTGCTCCAAAATTATCAGGAAGGATTTTAACCATTAAAGTGGAAGAAGGACAAACCGTAAAAGTGGGTGATACGCTCGCAATTCTAGACGTTCCCGAAGTTTCTGCAAAAATTGCGCAGGCAAAAGGTGCAACTTCCGCTGCAAGAGCGCAGGTTCAAATGGCTCAAAACGGTGCGACAGCCGATCAGCTCCGTCAGTTAAGAGCCAAACAAAAAGGTTTGCATGAACAGTTTCAGTATGCACAGAAATCTTTTAACCGGGCAAAAAATATGTACCGCGACAGTTTGCTTTCGCCTCAAAATTACGATGAATATTACGCAAAATATCAAGGAGCAAAAGCGCAGTTGGATGCCGTAAATGCGGAACTTCACGATGTGGAATCAGGAACCCGTTTTGAAAAAATAGAAATGGCGCAGGGACAGGAAAGTCAGGCACGAGGTGCTTTGCAGGAAGCCAATGTGGCGTATTCCGAAAAGTATATCATCGCCACCAATGATATGGAAATCGAAACCATCGCTCTCAACAAAGGAGAATTGGCGACCGCAGGTTATCCGCTTTTCACAGGTTATATTCCCGACACTTCTTATTTCAGATTTACCATTCCGGAGTCTAAAATTGCGAAATATCAGAAAGGAATGACCGTGAAAATGTTCGTTAATTATAATAAAAAAGAATTTATGGGAAAAATTGTCGCCATAAAACAACTGGCGAAATACGCTGATATCACCACCGCTTTCCCGGATTATGAACCGGAAGAAGCGATTTACGAAATCAAAGTGGTGCCGGAAAATCAGCAGGCGGCGAAAGATATTTTGGTGAATTCAAATGTGACTTTAAAGTAATTCAAAAATTAAATTAAATCGCAGAAAATGAAACAAATCAGATATTTATTGAAAAGGGAATTCCACCTGTTTTTCACCAACAGAACGATGCTTTCCGTTTTCTTTTTAGCACCGGTTTTTTACGCTTTGCTCATCGGTTTCACCTACAAATCCGGGAAAGTAGAAAATATTCCCGTCATCGTGGTGAATCACGACAACACGCCGTTATCCAATCAGGTGGTAGAAATGCTGCAGGACAGCAAAGCGTTGAACATATTAAATTATATCAACGAACCCGCAAACCTGAAAGACGAAACCATCAAAACAGAAGCTGCCGCGGTAATCATCATTCCGGAACGTTTCGAAGCGATGATGCTTCAGAAAAAATATCCGGAGGTGAATGTTTACGTGAACACTTCAAATGTTTTGACGGCGAATTTTGCCACCAAAGCCATTCAGTTGACTTTAGGAACCTTTTCTGCGGGAGCCGAAATTAAAGCGTTGGAGAAAAAAGGAATGAATGCAGATTTGGCGAAAACCCAATATGAACCTTTCAAAGCGAACTATATTACGCTCTTCAACACCACGAGTAATTATCTGGTTTTTATGTGGCCGGCAATGATGGCGGTCGTTTTACAGCAGGTGATTTTACTCGCAATGGCGGTAACTTTTTCCGAAGAATTTAAAAGAGAATCTTTCCTAAAAGATTTTGCCGGAAAAGAAAAATATGCGGTTTTCGTCATGGCGATTAAATGTCTGCCCATCTGGATTTTCGCGAATTTCAATATTTTGTTTTTCTATCTGTGCAGTTTATATTTTAGAATTCCGGTACCCGACAATGTTTGGAATTTCTTTTTAATCACCGCAGTTTTTGTAGTGGCGGCAACCAATCTAGGCGTTCTCGTCAGTATTCTGGTACCGGATGCGCTGAAAGCAACGCAAGTTTTAATGGTCATCGCATCTCCCGCGTTTATCATCAGTGGATTTACGTGGCCAACTTATGCGATGCCTGCGTTCATCAAAAGTTTTACGGCGATTATTCCGCTGACTCCTTATCTGGAAGCGTTGAAAATTATGGTCGTACAAAATGGTTCTGATGTTTTAACCAAAAAATATTTAGTTCATCTCTTTATTTTAGGTTGGGTGTATTTTATTTTAGGTTGGATCGCCCTGAAAATTAAAATTCATTTCCTTTTTAAAAAATATAAAATCTCGCAAAATATTGAAAAAGACGAGTTATCGGAATTAATTTCTTCCGAGGAATAATTTTGACTTAAAGTAATAACAGTTTTCATACTGTTTGTTTGTTGAGGACGTCTGGGCTGTAGTACAGACGTTCTTTTTTATTTTTGGCAGACATTTCGCTCGTCTTTAAGGACGAGATTCCCGCTTTTTTATTCCGTTTCGTTGCATAAAAAGAGTTTCACTCAAGCCGGGCTGCAGATTTTGCTTCATTTACTAGGGATGATTAATATAAAATCTCTGTCTTTTTACCATATTCTTTCTTTATTTTTGTGAAAACTATACGAAGTGAAACTGCTCGACCAAATTTCAAAATATATAAAACCAGACGCCGTTACCGAAGATTTTTTTCGCAATGAAACGCAGACCAGAATTTTCGCAAAAGGCGAACTGTTAAGCCATCAAAATACTCATAACCGAAATGTTTATTACATGGAAAATGGTCTCGCGCGAACGTATTATTTTGAAAAAGGAAAAGACATCACCACCAATTTTTATTCAGAGGGAAAATCATTCGGCAGCATCGACACGATTTTCAATAATGTTCCCTCGATTTATAATATCGAAACTTTGGAAGAAAGTACGGTTACCTTTTGTGATTATAAAAAGTTGGAAGAACTGTGTTCAGTTTCTTTGACCTCGGCGAATTTCAGCCGGTTTCTTTTGGGGAATTTAATGGCTCAGATGTCGAAACGGATCAGTTCGCTTCAACACATGACGGCGAAAGAGAAATACGCGCAGCTTTTGGAGGAAAACCCCAACATTATCCTTCGTGCCCCTTTGGGAATGATCGCTTCTTATCTCGGGATTTCACAGGAAACGCTGAGCAGAATCAGAAGTGAAATTTAAATCGTAAATATTCCTTAAAATAATTCTATTTTTGTTTGATAAAACTAAACTATGCAAGATATTTTTAATGCGAAAGAAGCGCAGAATTACATCGACAGAATCAACAAGCTTTCTCCAGATTCAAAAGCGAAATGGGGCAAAATGTCCGTGGATCAAATGTTGGCGCATTGCAATGTAACTTATGAAATGGTGTATGAACCGCAAAAACATAAAGCATCGGGCGGAATTGCGAAATTTATTTTAAAAAGATTTGTAAAACCGAAAGTGGTAGGCGAAAAATCCTATTCTCAGAATTCTCCGACTGCACCACAATTTATAATTAAAGAAAGCAAAGATTTTGATTCTGAAAAAAAACGGTTGATCGGCTTTATTCAGAAAACACAGCAGTTAGGGCGGGAATCTTTTGACGGAAAAGAATCATTTTCTTTCGGGAAACTCAAGGCTCAGGAATGGAACAATATGTTTGCGAAACATTTAAATCATCATTTGGATCAGTTCGGTGCCTAATTATTTAATTTTAAAAACACAACCATGAAAAAAATTTTACTCACTTTGCTTTTAATAAGCGGTTTTATTACTGCCCAAATGCCCGATATCTCCAGCGTTTGGATGAACAATTCTGAGCCTTATTTAGGAACCATCACTGCGGAAAAAATTCCGATGAAGGTGAAAATTAATATTTCGGAACAGGATAAAAAAAATGATCAGGAATATTTTGTTTCTGGATTTTCTTTAGTAGAAAAAACGAATACCAAATTCGAAGGTAAACTGAAAATCACCAAATATAAAGACGCTCAAAAACGAAGTTCGATTTTCGGCGAATATGAATTGGCCGAAGAAGGCACGGGAAAACATTCCGGGATTTTAAAAGGAAAATTTATTTATACCTTTATGTGGAATAAAAAAACCGAGAAAATTGAAAATCAATTTATCGAGTTTATTGGCAACTGGAAAAGTTATGACGGCAATTTAGAGTACCCGACGAACTGGAAAAATCAATAATTTAAAAACAATATCATGGCAACAATTAACGCGTATTTAACTTTCGACGGAACTTGCGAAGAAGCATTCAATTTTTATAAATCCGTTTTCGGTGGTGATTTTCCGATGGTCGGAAGATTTGGCGATATGCCGCCACAGGAAGGAATGCCCGCAATGTCAGATGATGTAAAAAACAGAATCATGCACATGACGCTGCCTATTTCTGCGGAAACCATTTTGATGGGTAGTGACACGATGCCAGGAATTCACGATCATAAAATCGGGAATAATATTTCGCTTTCCATCAACACCGATTCCAAAGAAGAAGCCGACCGAATTTTCAACGGACTTTCTGAAGGTGGAGTAGTTACTATGCCGCTCAACTATACTTTTTGGGGCGCTTATTTCGGAATGTGGACCGACAAGTTTGGTATTAATTGGATGGTGAACTATGATGATCCTTCCAAAGTTCAGGCGCATTAATTTTTTTTGAAGCAACAGGATTTTAGCTTCTTACAAAACCTGTCCCGCTTTCCGCTCTATCTTTTGCTGCACTTCGTTCCGCAAAAGGATGCCGCTGCAATCGGGGCTAGAATGAAGTTCAGTTTTTCTTTTTAAAACTTACAAACAATGAAATTTACATCAGAACAAATCCACGAAGCCCAAACAGAGAGTGGAAATATATTTCCGGTTTTAATTCGGCAATTAAAATTATTGGGAGTTGTAAATTTTATCACTTTCGTTACAGATGGTCACACCGATTACTTCGATGATGAAAAGGAAAGTATCACCTCAGAAGCTACACACGATCTTCTAATTTCTGAAAATACCAATGCAGAAAAATTTCTCGAACGATTAAAATTGCATCAAAATGGCGGAACCAATTTCCAAACATTTTGCCAAGATTGCGCAGAAAATGGAATCGATTGCTGGATTGTAGATTTACAAAAAATGACGTGTACTTATTACGACAAAAGCGGGAAGGAAATATTAGTAGAAAAAATCCCTACTGTTCCTCTTTAATACAAAGCGAAAAACCCTTTCAGCCTTTTAAAGACTGAAAGGGTTTTTAAATAAAATGGATAAAATTTAGATATTTACATTTTCCAGAATTACGGCATAACCTTGTCCGACGCCGATGCACATTGTCGCCAACGCATATTTCTTTCCTGTTTTTTGTAATTCCAAAGCGGCAGAATACGTGATTCTCGTTCCGCTCATTCCGAGTGGATGACCAAGTGCAATTGCGCCACCGTTTACGTTGACTCTTGCATCATCATTGGCGATTCCGAGTTCTTTCAGACACGCAATACTTTGCGCGGCAAAAGCTTCATTCAATTCAATAATATCGATTTGGTCTAAAGTAAGATTTGCTCTTTTCAAAGCCAGTTTAGTTGCTTCAACCGGACCGATTCCCATAATTCTGGGTTCAACGCCAACCACGGCAGAACTTAAGATTTTAGCCAAAGGTTTTAAACTGTAATTTTTCACCGCATCATCTGAAGCAATAATCACGGCAGCAGCTCCGTCATTTAAACCTGAAGCATTTCCCGCGGTCACCGTTCCGTTTTCCTTTAAAAAAGCCGGTCTTAGTTTCGCTAAAATTTCTAAAGTAGAGTTCGGTTTAATGAATTCATCTTTATTAATGACAACCGGATCTCCTTTTCGTTGTGGAATTTTAAGGTCAGAAATTTCTTCTGCCAATCTTCCGCTTTCCTGCGCTTTTTTGGCTTTCATCTGAGAATTTAAGGCAAATTCATCCTGTTGCTCACGTGAAATTTCAAACATTTCCGCTAAATTTTCTGCGGTTTTTCCCATCGCATCAATTCCGTACATTTTCTCCATTTTTGGATTGATGAAACGCCAGCCAAAACTCGAATCATACATTTTAGAATCGGTTCCAAAAGCAGATTCCGCTTTGGAAAGAACGTAAGGAGCTCTCGACATTCCTTCAACACCGCCCGCAATAAAAAGATCACCTTCGCCGGAACGGATCGCACGCATCGCCTGAACAATCGAACTCATTCCCGAGGCACACAATCTGTTCACCGTTTCGCCCGGAACATTCACCGGAAATCCTGCTAAAAGTAAAGCCATTCTGGCAACATTACGATTATCTTCACCCGCTTGATTAGCGCAACCGATGATAACATCATCGATTTTATCTAATGGTAAATCCGGATTTTTTTCGATTAAACTTTTTAGTACAGAAGCCATCAGATCGTCAGTTCTCACAGCGGCTAAGCTTCCTTTAAAATTTCCGATGGCCGATCTTGTCCCATCGATAATATAGGCGTTTTTCATTCTTTATTTTTAATGAGTGTAAATTTAAGAAAATTAAAAAGACTTCGGGAAATGCAAATCCTGACTTCTTTAAAATGATTTTCCTTTCATCTAACTTTATTTAAACTTCCTTTAATAATTTTGAAACAACTGCTTACAAAAAGAATTCCTGCTGCCGTCAATGCTGCGAAATAAATCTGCTGACTTTCATTTTTATTTGCCACCGCAATTGCAATTAAAGCCCAGACTGCCACAAAAGCGAAAACCGGTGCATTCTTTTTCCACGTCATAAAAAGGTGAATTAAAGACGCGGTAATGATTAAAATAATAGTCCAGTTCACTTCCGAAATTCCGAAACCGTTCCATTCGGTTTTTTTTAACCAAGCTGCTGTAGCCGCGATTAGAGCGACACTTACCCAGCCCGAATAAATTTGAAAAGGAAAATTGATGAGCCATTTTTCGCCAACGTTTGAATGGTAATTTGAGGCTTCCAATACAATGATTAAAAGCGAAATAAAGGTGACCAACAGAACAATTACAGATAATCCCGTGAAACCGTAAAGCCAGGTGACAATCCAGGCACAGTTGGCAATACAGGAAACAACAAACCACCAACCGATCTTTGCTACAAAGCCATTCGCTTCATTTTTTGCAGGATTAAATAAACTTCTGCCCGTGTAAAAAACGAAACCAATTAAAAGCAGATAAATAAATCCCCAAATTGAAAAAGCATAACCTGCCGGAGTAAAAAAATTGTGGTATTGATCAGAAACATTGGCGATTGTCTTTCCATTAAATATTCCGGTATTGCTCAGATAATTAAAGATAATGGTGAAAATCAGAAAGAAACCATTGGCGATTTGCAGTTTTTTTATCATTTTTAAAGAAAGTTTATAGGGTTTGATTACTCTAAATTAGTCAATTTTACGACAGCAAAAGAACTTTATTCTGCGATAAAATTGGGAATACAGATTTCTGGTGATTCTACTTGTAGGATTCCCACCATTTTTCATAAACGGTGGAGTCATTTTGCCAAACGGTTTTTCCCCCAATCTTAGGAGTAATCAGGCGTAAGTTTTCTTTTTCATTGAGCGCCGTTATTTTTTGCAAAGGTTCTTTCCAGTCGTGCAGGGCAAGTGTGAATTTTGAATTGTGAACTGGGGTTATTCTTTTTGCTTTTAAATTTTTAGCAGCCACCAAAAATTCTTCCGGCATCATGTGAATATAGCGCCAGTCTTTGTTATACTGGCCATTTTCAAGAATAGCCAAGTCAAAACCACCATATTTGTTGCCAATTTTTTCAAAGTGATTATCAAATCCAGAATCGCCGCCGATATAGATTTTTCTTTCCGGAGTTTCAAAGATAAAACTCGCCCAAATGGCTTGGTTCCGCTTAAAACCACGTCCTGAAAAATGCCGTGCTGTCTCTGCATAAACTTTAAACCCGTTTCCCAAATCAAAATTTTCGCCCCAATCGAGTTCGATAATTTTTTTAGGATCATAATTCCAATATTCCAAATGTTCGCCGGTTCCTAGTCCTGTAATAACCTGTTTTGCTTTTGGATTGAGCTTTTTCACGGTTTCATAATCCAGATGATCCCAGTGATCGTGCGTAATGATTAAATAATCTAATTCTGGGATATCTTCTGCCGCGTATAAATCGGTTCCGGAAAAGGCTTTTGCGGCAAACTTTACCGGAGACGCATTTCCACTGAAAACGGGATCCACAAGGATTTTTTTGCCGTCAATCTGTATGAAATAAGAAGAATGTCCCATCCAAACATAAATATTTTCATTTGGATTCAAATTTTTCAAATCGGTTTTTTCAAAATTAAATTTTTCCTTCGGGATTAAATTCTTGTTCTTGCCGAATAAAAAGCGGAACATCACTCCCGGAATTGAAGCGTCTTCTGCAAGTTGCGGTGTAAAATTAATATTGTCGAATTTTCCCTTTTGATAATGACGGGATTTTTTTATTCTTTCCAAACGTTTTCCAGTCGGCGCTTTCCCGAATTTAGGATGTTGCATAAAAAGGAAAAGGTCAGCGGTGAAAACGATTGCTATAAGCAGTACTGCAATCATCATATTTTTAAATAGCTCCAAAGTAGTTTTATAAAAAAGTTGTTATAGAGATGAACGGTTCAGAAAATATTTTACTTTAAAATAGGGTTCAAATTTAGTTTAAAATGATGAATGCGAAATATCATAGGAATATTTTTTCTTTCTGCTGAAAATTATACTAACTTTATTACAATCAAAAAAACAAAAATTATGCATGAGATTGTACTTGTTCAACAAAGGGTAAATGCCCCTGCTGAAAAGGTTTGGAAAGCCATAACCGATAAAGCGCAGATGAAAGAATGGTATTTTGATATTCCCGATTTTGATTTGGAAGTTCACAATGAGTTCAACTTTTATGAACCTGGTGAAGAACGGAAATTTCATCATCATGGAGAAATTTTAGAAATTATTCCAAATGAAAAATTAAAGTACACCTGGACCTATCCGGAATTTTCAAAAGATAAATCGATTGTTAAATGGAAACTTCAGGAAAACGAAGGCGGAACTTTGGTAACGCTTACTCACAAGGGTTTAGAAAACTTTGACCACCTTGGAAAAGATTTTCAGAAAGAAAGTTTCGAAAATGGCTGGAACGAAATTATCGGAAAAAGTCTGAAGGATTTTGTTGAGAATTAACGCTTCTTTTTTAAAATACAAAACACGCCAAGAAGCGTGTTTTTTTATTTTTAGCTATTGATTATATTCTTGCTTTTTCTTCTTCAAGCTTTCTTTTTTCTATTTTTTTAAAGGTATAAGCACTCATTATAATACTGAATTCGTACAATAAAAGGAGTGGCAATGCAGCCATCATCATACTCAAAACATCTGCCGGCGTTATAACCGCGGCCACTACCATAATCAAAACAATGGCATGACGACGGTAAGTCCGCATGAATTTCGGTGTAAGAATTCCGATAGAAGTGAGGAAATACACGATGACGGGGAATAAAAAAACAATTCCCATTCCCAAAACAATTTGAAGGAAAAGAGTTGCGTAATCACTCAAATCAAAAAGTTGGGTGATAGAATCTGAAACTTTAAACAACAGTCCAAAATTAATTGCAAAGGGAAGAATTAAAAAATAACCACAAAGAATTCCGGTCAGAAAAAGAATCCAGACAAAATTAATCAACCACACCGAATTTTTTCGTTCGTTCGGATGCAGGGCCGGAGAAATAAACCGCCACAACTCCCACACTAGATAGGGAAATGCGGTAACGATACCTCCAAAGATAGAAACCGCCATCATTACATTAAACTGCTGAAAAAGCTGTTTTTGTTGTACCGCAAAATGGGCGGGAAGCGTGATGCTGTCATGACCGACAATTTCGCGGGAAAAATGATTGACCACGCGGAAAGTTAAAAAATCGTTTCTTGTAGGCCCGAAGAAAATGTGATCCATAATCCAGTTAACATTAAAACCAACTACGACCGCACAAACTACAACCGCAATCATTGCGCGAATCAAGTGTGCTCTCAATTCTCCGATGTGTCCCCAAAAAGACATTTCTTTTTTCTCGCTCACGAAAATTTTTGTTTTAAGGTTTTATAATGGTGTATTTTATAACAACTAATTCTTTTGAAGGTGCGAAATTAATTAATTATTAGCGAATAATGTTTAATTTAATTGACTTTGTAAGGAGTCAAAAATGCACGGCCGACTTGTAGGCGCTGTACTGAATTGAAATATTGATTTTAGTTAATTCCTTCATCCAGTAATTTGTGGATGTCGATAATTCCAAAATATTTTCCGTTTTCGGTCACAATTAACTGGCCGATGTTTTTGTCTTTTAAAATTTGCATGGCTTCTTTTGCCAAAGCATTTTTATCGATGCTTTTCGGATTTTTACTCATGATTTCTTTAGCGATGAACTTCGATAAATCCTGTTCGCTCATGAGCATTCTGCGCAAATCACCATCGGTAATAACTCCGGTGATATCATCCCCGTTGGTTACTACGGTAATCCCATGTTTCGAACTGCTCACGGAAATGATGATGTCCCGTAAACTGGCTTCCTCTGAAACGTGCGGTTTTTGTGGTGACAGGAACTGGTCTACTTTGGCTGTAAGGTTTTTTCCTAAACTTCCACCCGGATGGAATTTAGCAAAATCAGATTCTTTAAAACCATTGAGCTCCATTAAACAAACCGCTAAAGCATCTCCCAGCGCCATTTGAACTATTGTAGAGCTTGTGGGTGCCAGCTTAATAGGACAGGCTTCTTTTTCAACAAATGTGTTGAGAATAACATCAGAAAATTCAGCGAGTTTGCTTTTTAAATTCCCGGTCATTCCGATAAGACTTGAAGAATATTGCTTTAGGAAAGGCGCGAGTTTTACGATTTCAGGAGAGTTCCCCGAATTTGAAATACATAAAACGACATCCGTTTTTTGAATCACACCCAAATCACCATGGATTGCTTCCGAAGCATGTAAAAATTGTGAGGGAGTTCCGGTGGAGTTCAGGGTCGCAACCATCTTATTTCCCACATGTGCAGATTTTCCGATTCCTACAATAATGAGTTTGCCTTTTGCAGAATTAATAATTTCTACGGCTTTTAGAAACTGCCCGTCCAGACGGTTTTTAAGAAGTTCAAGCTCAGCAATTTCAATCGACAGCGCATTTTTTGCGAGCTGAAGTATTTCTTGGTTATTCATAAAATGGGTGCATCATTTATTTAAAGATCATCACCACTTTAATCAAAATTATCGGGTAGAATTCAATAATAAAGAGGTGGGATTTCTATAAAATACAAAAATATTAAATGTTAATTTATTTAAAATTAAATATCATTTTTTTTTAATGTGATAATAATTATTTAACTTTGATTAATATGCAAATTTAGGAAAGAAATATTAGAACATAACCTAAAATCCAAATTTTCAGGCAGAGTGAAGATGAAGATATTCTACAAACAAACGCTGCTCAAAAAAATGTCAATTTAAAAGATGAATACACCAACTACCGAATTATCTAAGGAATTAAAGAAATATTTCGGTTTCTCAAAATTTAAAGGTCAACAAGAAGAAATTATAAAAACCCTGATGCAGGGAGACGATGTTTTTGTTTTAATGCCTACCGGCGGAGGAAAATCACTCTGCTATCAACTACCGGCATTGATTTCGGACGGAACTGCGATTGTTGTTTCACCATTAATAGCCCTGATGAAAAATCAGGTAGATGCGATCAACGGGCTTTCTTCTGTGGAAGGAATAGCACACGTGCTCAATTCCTCACTCAATAAAACCCAGACCAAACAGGTTTTCGATGATATCAAATCGGGCGTCACCAAATTACTGTATGTTGCTCCAGAATCTTTAATTAAAGAAGAATATCAGGAATTTCTGCGCGATGTTAAAATCTCATTTGTCGCTATTGATGAAGCTCACTGTATTTCAGAATGGGGACATGATTTCCGGCCGGAATATAGAAACCTGAAAACCATCATCGATAAAATTGCAGATGTGCCGGTAATTGCTTTAACTGCAACGGCAACGCCGAAAGTGCAGGATGATATTCAGAAAACTTTGGGAATGAGCAATGCTAAGGTTTTCAAAGAGAGTTTCAACAGGCCGAATCTTTTTTATGAAGTAAGACCAAAAGTGAATATCGATCGGGAAATCGTAAAATTCATTAATTCTCATAAAGGAAAGTCAGGCATTGTTTATTGTTTAAGCCGGAGAAAAGTAGAAGAATTCGCACAGGTTCTTCAGGTTAACGGGATTAATGCATTGCCCTATCACGCCGGTCTGGATCAGAAAACAAGAGTGATGAATCAGGATAAATTTCTGATGGAAGATTGCGATATTATTGTGGCAACCATCGCGTTTGGAATGGGAATAGACAAACCGGATGTTCGTTTTGTGATTCATTATGACATCCCAAAATCTCTGGAAAGTTATTATCAGGAAACCGGTCGGGCAGGGCGTGATGGCGGAGAAGGACATTGCCTCGCATTTTATGATCCGAAAGACATCGAAAAATTAGAAAAATTTCTGGCTCAGAAACCGGTTTCAGAACGCGAAATTGGCCTGCAACTTTTAAATGAAGTAGTAGGTTACGTAGAAACTTCAATGAGCAGAAGGCAATATATCCTCTGTTATTTTGGTGAACAGTTTGATCCCGTTAGCGGTGACGGTGCATTAATGTGTGACAATTCTGTGAATCCTCCAAAATTAAAAGACGCATCAAAAGAATTGAAACTGGTTCTTAATTTAGTAAAAGAACTGGAAGAGAAATTCAAGACAAAAGATCTTATCTCGGTCATCGTTGGTAAAGAAAATCCCGTGACCAAATCTTATAAATTAGAAACCAATAAATATTTTGGTATCGGCAAAAAAGAAACGGAAAATTTCTGGAAATCGATTATCAGACAAGCGACCGTGCAAAATTTCCTGCAAAAGGATATTGAAACTTACGGTGTTTTAAAATTAACTGAAAAAGGAAACAAAACACTTTCTTCAAAATCGGATACCGAATTTTTTATCGCTGAAGACCGCGAATATAATCTGGAACAGACCAAAGCAGATTCCGACAAAGTTCAAACCCAGGCAGGTGGCAGTCTGGATCAGGTTCTTTTTGGTCAGTTAAAAGATCTGCGGAAATCGGTGGCCAAGAAATATGGTATTCCGCCATACACGGTTTTTATGGATCCGAGTTTAGAAGATATGACTGTTCAATATCCTATTAATATTGAAGAAATCGGAAAGGTGTATGGAGTTGGCGAAGGGAAAGCTAAAAAGTACGGAAAAGAATTTGCAGACTTTATTAAAAAGTATGTTGAAGAAAACGAGATAGAAAGAACGCAGGATATGGTCATGAAAACCGTGGCCAATAAATCCAGTCACAAAGTTTTTATTATTCAGAGTACCGATAAAAAAATCGATTTAGAAGACATCGCCAAAGCGAAAAATATTTCAATGGATGAGCTGTTGAAAGAAATGGAACGGATTGTTTATCAAGGCACAAAATTGAATATTGATTATTATATTGATGAAAATTTTGATGAAGATATCGTCGAGGAATTTATGGAATTTATGGGTGACAGCGAAAGCGACAGTATGAAAGTTCTTTTGGCGGAATTCGGTGATGAGTTGAGTGATGAAGAAGTGAGAATGTTACGGATTAAATTTATTTCTGATGTAGCGAACTAAAATTTGAGTGATGGAAAATCCAATTATTGAAATAAAAAAGGAATTAATCGAGTGGATTAAAAACCTTGATGATTTGGAAAGCATCCAATCATTATTGGAGTTGAAAAACGCTGATCAAACCGCTTTATCCTTTTCTGATGCGCAGTCAGAGTACACTGTGAAAGACGATTTTGATGAACGGTTTGAGCGGGGGATGACTTCTAAAGAATTTCGAAGAAGAATTATTCAACATATCGATTCTTTACCTTGGGAGAAATAATTATTTATGCTGATTCTGCAGAAGAAACATTAACGGAATTAGTCGATTTGCTCTATGATTTTAAATATTTTGGTTTTAGAAACTCTGCAGTAGAATATACAATGAAGATTGTTGATTTTATTGATCAAAACATTGATAAACCTATAACTAAAAATTCTCCCGGACCTTTCCAAAAATTTGGCAGGAAATATCTCAGATATAAAGCCAACAATAAAACTTTTTGGTATATTTTCTTTGATGAAAAAGACAATCGGTTCATCATCAACCATATTTTGAACAACCATTCGCAGGACTTTCCGGAATTGTTGTAAAATAGCAATTAACCAAGTCAAAGTTTTAAACCTGGTCAGCGTTCTGAAAAACAAAGTATGAAGAAAATCTCCATTCTATTTATTCTCCCTGATCTCGAAATGGGCGGTGCCGAACGGATTGTCACTACGATTGCAAATCATTTGCCGCGTTCAACGTTTGAACCGAAAATTCTTCTGTTAAGAAAAGAAGGTGGTTATCTCGAATTTTTAAAAGACGATGTGGAGATTGTCGATACCAAAACGCCCAGAATCCGTCATTCTCTGAAGCCTATTTTAAAGGAAATACGCAATAGAAAACCCGATATTGTGTTCAGCGGTTTTGGCGAAGTGAATGCGTATTTGGCTTTTTTTATTAAATTTTTCCCGAAAACTAAATTCATTGCCAGAGAAACCAATGTTGTTTCGCAACATGTCACCAGAAAA
Source organism: Chryseobacterium sp. MDT2-18 (assembly GCF_030815285.1). Taxonomy (NCBI): domain Bacteria; kingdom Pseudomonadati; phylum Bacteroidota; class Flavobacteriia; order Flavobacteriales; family Weeksellaceae; genus Chryseobacterium; species Chryseobacterium sp. MDT2-18. The sequence continues at coordinate 179,744 of NZ_JAUSWQ010000001.1, forward strand.
GAAATCCGTTTTTTCTATAAATTTTACAATAATTATCACAAGATTATTTGTCAAAGCGATGATATGCAAAATGATCTGATTGAAAATTTTAAAATCAAAAAAGAGAAATTGATTAAAATAAACAATCCGGTCGATTTTGATTTTATTAATGAAAAGTTGCAAGGTTTGGAGAAACCCGAATCCTATTCATCAGATTTTAAAAATATTGTAGCCATCGGAAATCTGTCTCCCAGAAAGGGTTTCGATAATTTGCTGAAAGTATTCTTTCACTTAAAAAATGAAAAATTGCTGCTTCATATTTTAGGAGATGGACGGGATAAAGAATTTCTGCATCAAATGAAAAAGGATTTAGATCTGGAAAATGTAATTTTTCACGGGCAGCAAAAAAATCCGTATCAATTTTTAATATTTGCAGATTTATTCGTTCTTTCCTCCCGTTATGAAGGTTTTCCAAATGTTTTGTTAGAAGCCGGAGCATGCGGAACTTATTCCCTGGCGAATAATTGTCCGGGTGGAATTACCGAAATCATTCAGCCCAAAATTAATGGTGAAATTTGCAATATCGACAATCATCAGAAGTTCGCTGAGAAAATCCTCGATATTTTAAAAGAAAGTCACGATAAAGTTGCCATTAAAAATTCAATCGCTTCCCGTTTTGCAAAAGATTTTATTTTAAAGAAATACGAAGATGTTTTTTTGAGAATAGGAAAATTAAAGGAATAACCCTTTCATGCAAGGCTGAAGTGTTTGTTATCTCAAAGTATGATTGTATTTACTTTTTTTATGATTTAAATCACAAAGAACTTTTTTGTTTTAGTTAACTTTTTAACATTTTAAAATATTTATTATTTTGATTATCAGTCTCTTAAATTAAATTATTTGCGAACTTTTTTTTATTAAAAGATACTGTTGTATATTTATTTCATTAAAAACGAAAATTATGGAAGCAGCAGTTTTAGCAAAAAAATCAAAAATTTATACGTATGATGAAGCTTATCAATCTTCTTTAAAATATTTTGACGGAGATGATCTGGCGGCTAAGGTTTGGGTAAGTAAATATGCGCTGAAAGATTCAGACAGTAATATTTACGAACAAAATCCAGTTGATATGCATCATCGGATTGCCTCTGAAATCGCAAGAGTCGAAGCGAAATATCCAAATCCACTTTCTGAAGAAAAAGTCTTTGACCTCATTAAAAAATTCAAATATATTATTCCACAGGGAAGTCCGATGACGGGAATCGGAAATGATTTTCAGATTGCGTCGCTTTCAAATTGTTTTGTCATCGGTAGTGGAACGCAAAGTGATTCTTACGGAAGCATTATGAAAATTGATGAAGAGCAGGTTCAGCTGATGAAACGCCGCGGTGGAGTTGGTCACGATCTTTCCAATATTCGTCCGAAAGGTTCTCCCGTAAAAAATTCGGCTTTAACTTCCACCGGTTTGGTTCCGTTTATGGAAAGATATTCTAACTCGACGCGGGAAGTGGCACAGGACGGCAGAAGAGGAGCGTTGATGCTTTCGGTTTCTATCAATCATCCGGATTCTGAGGATTTTGTCAATGCCAAACTCGAGCAGGGAAAAATTACGGGTGCCAATATTTCGGTGAGAATCGATGATGACTTTATGAAAGCTGTTGTTAATAAAGAAAATTACATTCAAAAATATCCAATTCATAGCCAAAATCCGAAATTTAAAAAGGAAATAAAAGCGACTGATTTGTGGAATAAAATTATTCATAACGCCTGGAAATCGGCAGAACCTGGAATTCTTTTTTGGGATACAATTATTAAAGAATCTTTGCCGGATTGCTATGCTGATCTCGGCTACGAAACCGTTTCCACGAATCCTTGTGGTGAAATTCCTTTGTGTCCTTACGATTCTTGCCGGTTGTTGGCGGTGAATCTTTTCTCTTACGTTGAAAATCCGTTTACGAAAAACGCGAAATTTAATTTTGATTTATTTAAAGAACATGTGGGTTACGCGCAAAGAATGATGGATGATATCATCGATCTGGAAATTGAAAAAATCGATACCATTCTTGCAAAAATCGAAGCCGATCCGGAAAGTGAAGAAATTAAATTCACCGAGAAACATCTTTGGTTAAAAATCCGGCAAAAAACAATGGAAGGCAGAAGAACAGGAGTCGGGATCACTGCAGAAGGCGATATGCTCGCAGCCTTAAATATTCAGTACGGAAGCAAAAAAGGGAATGAATTTTCGACTTTAGTTCACAAAACGCTGGCGTTGGCGGCTTACCGTTCATCGGTGGAAATGGCGAAAGAAAGAGGAGCTTTTGCAATTTATGATGCCAAAAGAGAAGAGAAAAATCCATTTATTTTAAGGTTAAAAGAAGCTGATCCAAAATTATATGAAGATTTGGTGAAATTTGGCAGAAGAAATATTGCGTTGTTGACAATTGCACCCACAGGAAGCACTTCGCTGATGTCGCAAACCACTTCGGGAATTGAACCTGTTTTCCTTCCGGTGTATAAAAGACGTAGAAAAGTAAATCCAAATGATCAGGATATCCGCGTGGATTTTGTGGATGAAGTCGGTGATTCCTGGGAAGAATATTTGGTTTTCCACCACCGTTTTAAAGAATGGATGGAAATTCAGGGGATCGACACCGAAACAAATTATTCTCAAGATGAATTGAATAAAATTATTGAAAAATCGCCTTATTACAAAGCCACTTCGAATGATGTGGATTGGTTGAGCAAAGTAGAAATGCAGGGCTCGATTCAGAAATGGGTTGATCATTCGATTTCTGTGACGATTAATATTCCGAATGATGCGACCGAAGAACTGGTGAATCAGCTGTATATAAAAGCTTGGGAAGTAGGCTGCAAAGGAGTTACAGTTTATCGCGACGGTTCCCGTTCCGGAGTTCTCATTTCGGCGGACGATAAAAAAGAGGACAAAAACGAAATGATTACTTCTGTTTTTCCTACCAAAAGGCCGCATGTTTTACAGGCAGATGTCGTTCGTTTTCAAAATAATAAAGAAAAATGGATCGCTTTTGTTGGTTTAATTGAAGGCAAACCTTATGAGATTTTCACCGGTTTGGCAGACGATGAAGAAGGCATTATGCTTCCACGGTGGGTGAATGAAGGAGTGATTATTAAAAACCAGGACGAAAACGGAAAATCGCGCTATGATTTTCAGTTCAAAAATCTCCGTGGTTATAAAACGACGATTGAAGGGCTTTCGCACAAGTTCAAACCCGAATTCTGGAATTATGCGAAATTGATTTCCGGAACTTTGCGCCACGGAATGCCGATTGAAAATGCGGTGGAATTAATCAACCATTTAGAACTCGATTCGGAATCGATCAACAACTGGAAAGCAGGAGTTGCACGAGCTTTGAAACGGTATATCCCAGATGGAACTGAAGCCGGCGGAAGATGTTCTAACTGTGGTTCAGATCAGGTGGTTTATCAGGAAGGTTGCTTGACTTGCAAGAATTGTGGGAATAGTAAGTGTGGGTAAAACTATGTTTCTATAAAAATGAAAAGACGCAATTTTTGCGTCTTTTTTATTGATCTGATTACTTCCGGGAAAACAATTATTTGCATTTATTCATAAAGCTTAGGTTCAGATATTCCTTGCTTTTGCAAATATTCTTTATTCATTCTAAAATGATTTATTGTCATTCTGTTGTAATAAACTTTGAAATTTTCCAAACCGTATCCATTGCGCAGTTTTTCAATATTTACACTATCGATTAAACCATTTTTCGGAATCGCTTGTCCAAATTCATTATATGTTACCTGTGATCCAAATCTTTGTTTTTTATTTGTATTAACAGAAATCCGGTCTTCCAGCATCGCATAATTGCTTCGCGAGGCATTATTTTTTTTGATTTCATTTCTTAGAGCCTTTAGCATTTTTTTCTGAAATTCGACATCATTGTCAGCATGCTGAATTGTAATCCAGAAATTATTCGCGTTTTCCTTGCCAACCTCTTTAAATCCTAAATAGCCAAATTTATTAAATAGAATTTTTATTCTATTTTGGTTGTCAATCCCAACGCTGTCTCTTTTAGATTCAAAAATTTTCCACGCTTTTTCACGACCAAATCTATTATCTAATTCTTCTGATGGAATTCCTGCATATTTTTGATCAATATGCATTATATATTCCAATTCAGAAATTATTTTTTCTCGTTCTGAAGTTGATATTTTTTGAATTGAATTACAACCAATGAAAATAAGCAGCAGAAGAAATGTTAGATTTTTCATATTGATTTGTTCTGTTTTAAATTTAAAGTTTAGCAAATCAGGGATTTATTTTTGGAAATGCGTGATGATAAATTAATTCTCAAATATAGATTTTTTTTGGACCTTTTAATTAAACTAGAAGTAAAAAGGTTAGTTTTTAATTTCTTCTAAGTTCATGTACGTTCGATAATAATTTTCTTTCATAATTTGCATAAAGTTATCTTTAGCGTTAACTTTGTACAATGAGTAGGATAATAGAATTTTACCAAAATCATTTTTTGGACTTTTATAAAGTTCAGGATGAAAAGGTAAAATCTAAAATTAAAAATGTCCTTGAGCTCATTAAGCAGGTCTAGAGAGTTCCTGAAAAATTTTTGAAACATTTGTCTGGAACAGATGGACTTTATGAAATCAGAATTGAATATCAGTCTAACATTTACAGGATATTCTGTTGTTTTGATAAAGGAAATTTAGTCATTCTGTTCAATGCGTTTCAAAAGAAATCACAGAAAACTCCGCAGCAAGAACTGGACAAAGCGGTAAGATTGAAAAATGAATATTTTGAGAAAAAAAAAGATTAATAATGGACCAATATAAAGACATCAAAACTTTTGACCAACTCATCGATTTAGAGCACGGAAAACTTGGAACTGAAAGCAGAGTGGAGTATGAAGAAAAGGCTCAAATGTTTATTATCAGCGAAATGTTGAAGCAAGCACGTAAAGAAGCAAACATGACCCAGGAACAATTGGCCGAAAAAACAGGTACAAAAAAAAGTTACATTTCGAAAATTGAAAATGGGAAAGGAAATATACAACTCTCTACCTTATTTCGACTTTTTGAAGTGGGATTGAATAGGCGAATTGGTTTGACTTTTTTATAAAATAACTGTTGTTCCAACCAAGTAACTAACTGGAAGGTTGTTTGACTTGCAAGAATTGTGGGAATAGTAAGTGCGGGTAAAACTATATTTCTACAAAAATGAAAAGACGCAATTTTTGCGTCTTTTTTTTCAATTAATAAAAATGAACTTGCATTACATTTTGTCTGGTGGTATTGGTGGAGGTACTACGTTTCTAACGGGTTTAATGTTTTTTAAGTACATAAAAATCGCATGAATATCCTCATTTGTCAAAATGGTATAATTTGTCCACGGCATCGGTGGTAAAAGCATCCGCTCGCCGTCCACTCCTTTAAACTTACCTTCAGTGATTGCCTTTTTGAATTGTTCTTCTGTCCAGTTTCCGATACCCGTTTCGTCAGGAGTTAGGTTGCCGGCAAAAGAAACTCCCCATGGTCCTGCAGCAGCCGTAAGGTCAGGATAGAACATTCCAAATCCCTGTTTAATCATAGGGTCAACAAATTTCACAATTGGCCGGTCAGCAGGAAAACCCGATAACATTAATTCCGGGATAATTTCGGGACCGTTCGCACCCATTTTTTTGGGAGAATGACAATCATTGCAGCCCATAGTTGTCACCAGATATTTGCCTCGTTTCACAACATCTTCAGGTTTAAGAGTCACCTTAGCATTCTCATCACTTGAATCTTGTTTAGCTTTTGAGCATGATGCATTATAAAAAAGTGAAAAGCCTGCTACAATTAATGCCCAAACTTTAAAATTGTTTTTTTTCATGTCATTTTGTTTTTGCGTTGTTGTTTCCAAATCATTTGGCTTTTCGGAATTTGCCCCGTTTTTTTTAAGTGGTTTCTGGTCTCCACATTTATTTCATTTCTTATCAATTATTTTTTAGTTAAGAACAGTTAAACTGTAATAGTGCAGCATATCCGGTTTGGCTGCTCATTTTTTTTATCTTAAAAAATCGGATTAAATTTAATGATTGTAATTGTAAATCAATTTGTTACGCATTTCAAATTTAAGAATTTAAAATGAAAAACTCAAAAAATGGAGTGAGGTTTTGTGCAATTGTTGGCGGAAAAATTCCCCAGTCTTGTAGGGTAGCGGGATTGTAGAAGATGAAGAAAATGTAAATGTTTATTATCATTAAATGTTAAAACAAGTTCGGAAAGAGCCTAACATGACTCAGGACAGCTTGCAGCGAAAAACAGGCAGGAATAAAAGTTATATTTTGAAAATTGAAAACGGCAAGGAAAATATGCAGCTCTCAACCTTATTCCGACTTTTTGAAGTGGGATTGAACCGGAAAATTGGTTTAACTTCTCTGTAAAATTTTTAACCACAAATACGAAAAGGAAATCACAAAGAACACGAAATCAGTTTTCTGAACTTCATGGAAAATCTTTGTGTCTTTGTATTAGAAATCGTAAATTTGCCTCTACTTTTAATTAAATCATAAAAAGATAAATATGAGTCAATTCGATGTTACCGTAATCGGTTCCGGTCCTGGTGGTTATGTTGCTGCAATCCGTTGCGCGCAGTTAGGTTTCAAAACAGCAATTATCGAGAAATATCCAACTATGGGCGGTACTTGCCTGAACGTGGGTTGTATTCCGAGTAAAGCACTCTTGGACAGTTCTGAACATTTCGAAAACGCAAAACACAATTTCGCCAATCACGGAATTATCATTAATGATCCTGTGGCAGACCTCACTAGAATGGTGGCTCGTAAGAATGAAGTGGTGGAACAAACGACCAAAGGAATTCAGTTTTTGATGGATAAAAACAAGATCACTGTTTTCGAAGGCGTTGGAAGTTTCGAATCGGCGACTCAGATTAAAGTGACTAAAAGTGATGGTTCTTCAGAAACCATTGATTCAAAATATACCATTATTGCGACGGGTTCTAAACCAAGTTCGCTTCCTTTTATCACTTTAGATAAAGAAAGAATTATTACTTCTACGGAAGCTTTAAATTTGAAAGAAATTCCGAAACATCTTATCGTAATCGGTGGTGGAGTAATCGGTTTGGAATTGGGTTCTGTTTATAAAAGACTCGGTTCTGATGTGACGGTGGTGGAATATATGGATAAAATTATTCCGACCATGGATGGTGCTTTATCAAAAGAACTGAACAAAGTGTTGAGAAAGCAAGGAATGAAATTCAACCTTTCTACCGGAGTTCAGTCTGTTGAAAGAAACGGAGATACGGTAAAAGTAACGGCGAAAGATAAAAAAGGCGATGAAGTAGTTTTCGAGGGCGATTACGTTTTGGTTGCGGTGGGTAGAAAACCATATACAGACGGACTTGCTGTTGAAAAAGCTGGTGTTGATTTGGACGAAAGAGGAAGAGTAAAAGTGAACGGACATTTACAAACCAATGTATCGAATATTTACGCCATCGGTGATGTTGTACAAGGTGCAATGTTGGCGCACAAAGCTTCTGAAGAAGGAACTTTGGTTGCTGAATTGATCGCCGGACAAAAACCACATATCAATTATAATTTGATTCCGGGTGTTGTTTATACCTGGCCGGAAGTTGCTGCTGTTGGCAAAACAGAAGAGCAGTTGAAAGCGGAAGGTATTGCCGTTAAAATTGGTAATTTCCCGATGAGAGCTTTGGGAAGAAGCCGGGCTTCCGGCGATATTGATGGTTTCATCAAAGTGATCGCTGACGAAAAAACAGATGAAATTCTTGGCGTTCACATGATCGGAGCGAGAGCTGCAGATTTGATCGCAGAAGCAGTGGTAGCAATGGAATACCGGGCAAGTGCAGAAGATATTTCGAGAATGTCTCACGCACACCCGACGTATGCGGAAGCGATGAAAGAAGCAGCGCTGGATGCTACAGGGAAAAGAGCGATTCATTTTTAAGAGCCAAGTAGTAAAAAGAGCCCAAGGATTAATAAAGTAAAAATATTTCCGGCGGTTTGGATTAACTTATAATATTAAAGAGAAGTTTCGGCTTCTCTTTTTTTGTTTGAAAGTTTTTAAAACCACTAATTCACGAAGTATTTTTTAATATCTTAAGATTATCGCATTTAAAAAAACGAAAAAATTTATATGAAATTTTGTACAAGTATAAAGGCAGCATAGAAATATTTTTAAACAAATTCGTGCATTCGCAGCAAAATAATTTAGAGTATTTAAGCCGCTTAGATAAGTTTTGGCTTCTCTTTTTTTTTGTATTTTTAATGAAAATAAAAAAAAGTGGACGACGAGAAAAGCCAATTAAAAAATGGGGTTTTTTGCCAAGTTATAGGCGGAACACACAAAGGAAAATCCGGAACAGTTCAGGATTTACATCTCAGTAAAACAGGACATCGAACGATCACCGTTTTGCAGGAAAACGGTATCCGTTTCAAAACGTTGGCAAAAAATGTTTCCGCAGTTTATTCTGAGAAATAAATTTGATCGCTTTAGAATTTGAGTATCATTTAATTTGTAAACCTTCAAAATACCTTATCTTTGCACCTTATAAATATTTACTTTTAGTTACCTTTCATTATGAACATCGGCAAAACTCAACTTTTAAAAATCGCAGAAAAAAACTATTCCGGATTATTTCTGGAAGATGAAAACGGAGAAAGAGCTTTTCTGCCAAAAATTTTCGCCTCTGAAGATGCTGAAGTTGGTGATGAAATGGAAGTTTTCGTGTATCAGGATGATGACAAATTAAAAGCAACCACTGAAAAAGCCAATGCCGAAGTAGGAGAGTTTGCCGTGATGACCTGTGTACAAAGTTTACCAGCCGGCGCTTTTATGGATTGGGGAATTATCAAAGATTTATTTGTTCCGTATAAACAGCAGCGCGCAAAAATTCTGGAAGGTAAACGTTATTTGGTTCAGGTTTATGTCGATGATGTTTTAGGTTTAATTACCGGAACGACCAGATATAAAAAGAATCCACATTATGAAAATCTGCCTTTTCAAAGAGGTGAAAAAGTGAATCTGATTATTGCCGGAGAAAGTGAACTGGGCTGGAATGTGATTATTAATAAAGAATATGTCGGCTTGATTTATACGTCAGATGTTTATAAAAAATTGTTCCCTTTATCTGAAGAAATTGGTTATATAAAAACGATTCGCGAAGATGGGAAAATAGATGTTTCTCTGCAGCCGGAAGGTTATGAAAATATTGACGAATTCCAGAAAATTATCCTTGATAAACTGGAACTGAATTATGGTTTAATTTATCTGTCAGATAAATCTACACCGGAGGAAATTAAGGACGAATTGCAAATGAGCAAGAAGAATTTCAAAAAAGCCATCGGCGGTTTGTACCGCGATAAAAAAATTGAAATTTTGGAAGATAAAATTCGATTGATTACAGAGGACTAAATTATACAGTCACTTTTAAAGATAAAAAAAGAGCAGAAATTTCTGCTCTTTTTATTATCGCGACGATAGGATTCGAAACATGTAATTATTTTCTGCATTTTTCAATGTATAGCTTTTCGGTATCTTATTGACTTTCGTCTTTCAGGAATTTGTAAGTATCGCACTCAGTTTTCTTTTTCATCAAATAAATTATGCTCAAATATAAATTATTCTTTCCTTACGAGCAATATCCATTCTTCTTCTAACAACTTATATCCGATATCATAAACGAATCTGTATTCTGCACCGTTTTTATAGATTTTCAGACTCGTGAAATATTCGAAATCAAAACCTTCGGAAATTAATTTGTTACGCGTCGTTTTTGCTTTTCCTTCAATGAATTTCTGTTCAGAAAGAACACGGTGGTTTTTGCGCAGTTTATTATTGATGTTGCGCATCAGATTTGACGAATCTTTGTTGTGCTTATTATTGTAGGCATTCCTGCAGCCGTCGTTGCAGAATTTTTTATCGCTTCTTCCGATAACGGTGTCGCCACATTCCAGACAGTTTTCCATGTGAATCATTTGATAATCAAATATATGAAAATATCCGTTTGTAAACGGATATAATATTGAAGTGGTTGTGATTAATTTTTTGCAAGCCCGTGACAGAATTAATAAGTTATTTAGAAGCTTTGATAGAATCTAAGTTTTATTATTTTTATCCTTTTGAATAATTGTTTTTACATTTTTCTTTTGACTGTTTTGTGGTTGAAAAATTACAGATTTTATTTTTTGTCACCCGTTTTGTTAACTTTTATAAAGCATGATTTTTACTTTAATAATGCTGAAAACTTTTGTGACTTTTGTGGTTAAAACTTTTTATTTCTCCAAAAACTGTCGCAAAACATATTGTAAAATTCCGCCATTCCGGTAATATTCAATCTCGATAAGGGAATCCAAACGGGCGATGACCATGAATTTAATTTCGCTGCCATTTTCTGTTTTAGCTGTTATTTCAATTTCTTTTAAAGGTTTAATGTCATTTGCAATTCCTATGATAGAAAAGATTTCCGTTCCTGTAAGTCCTAGGTTTTCAGCGGTATCACCTTCTTTATATTGTAATGGTAATACGCCCAATCCTACTAAATTACTTCTGTGAATGCGCTCATAACTTTCTGCCAATACTGCTTTTATGCCTAACAGAAAAGTGCCTTTCGCTGCCCAGTCCCGAGAGGATCCGCTGCCGTATTCTTTTCCTGCCAAAACCAATAAAGGAGTTTGCTCTTCTTTGTATTTAACGGAAGCTTCATAAACCGACATTTCTTCGCCAGTGGGTAAGTACGAGGTGAAACCACCTTCCTTCTGTGCTAATTTATTTTTGATCCTGACATTGGCAAAAGTACCGCGTACCATCACTTCATCATTTCCACGGCGGGATCCGTACGAATTGAAGTTTTCTTTCTGCACCCCTTTGCTCAATAGGTATTTGCCCGCCGCAGAAGTCTCACTGAAGGCACCGGCCGGTGAAATATGATCCGTAGTTACACTGTCGCCCAATACCAAAAGGACTCTGGCATTTTGAATATCTTGCAAAGGTTCTGTCTGTGCTGAAATATCGTGAAAAAACGGAATTTCTTTAATGTAAGTGGAATCTTTATCCCAATCATAAAGTTTCCCGGTGGGAACTTGCAGGTTTCGCCAGATTTCATTGCCATCGAAAATCTCATCATAGTTTTTTGCAAAATCAGACGGCGATAATACACGGTTTAAGATCTCATTGATTTCATCATCAGTAGGCCAAATGTCTTTAAGATAAACAGGTTCCTGATTAGAATCATAACTGATAGGTTCGGTAGTTAAATCAATGTCTACACGGCCGGCAATCGCATAAGCGACCACCAACATCGGCGACATCAGGAAATTCATTTTTACCTGCGGATGAATCCTCGCTTCAAAATTTCTGTTGCCTGAAAGTACAGAAGTCACTATCAAGTTGTAATCGTCGACCGCTTTTGCAATCTTGGGAGCCAGCGGTCCTGAATTACCAATGCATGAAGTGCAGCCATATCCAACCAAATGAAAATCAAGCGCTTCCAAATCTTTCATTAAATCTGCTTTTTCAAGATAATCGGTCACTACTTTTGAGCCTGGAGCCAGCGAAGTTTTTACCCAGGGTTTTACGTTAATGCCGTGTTCTCTTGCTTTTCGGGCGACTAATCCGGCACCTATCATTACAAAAGGATTGGAAGTATTGGTACATGAAGTAATGGCGGCTATCGTAACAGCACCGTCAGAAAGCATGAATTTTTCCTGACCGCGCGTGATCCAGACGGTTTGAAGTCCATCCGTTTCTTTTGCTTCTATTTCATCATTTAATGGTTTTGTTTCCGCTTTGGGAACTGGCAGGTCACCACCTTCGTTGTCAAACCGTGTAATGGATTTTTCGATCTCACGGTTTTCCTGGGAAATATATGTTCGGTTAAAAGAACTGTGGAGCAGATCAATAAACTTATTTTTAAAGTCTTTTAAAAGAATTTTATCCTGTGGTCTTTTTGGTCCTGCGACGGTAGGTTCAACAGTAGAAAGATCAAGTTCTAAGACATCGGTATAGTTTATTTTATCTTCATTTTCCCGCCACAGCATATTGGTTTTGCAATAATTTTCTACCAATGAAATCTGTGTTTCGGAGCGGTTGCTTTTGCGCATATACTCCAGTGTTTTATCATCAATCGGAAAATAGGTAATAGTACATCCAAATTCGGGAGACATATTTCCGATCGTGGCTCTGTCCGGAACAGAAAGATTAGCCAGACCGGAACCGAAAACTTCTACAAACTTGCCAACAACTCCAAATTTCCGAAGCAGATTGGCAATCGTTAAGACCAAATCTGTTGCTGTGGAACCTAAAGGAAGTTTTCCTGTTAATTTCAAACCAATGACTTCGGGCATAATAAAATAAAGTGGCTGCCCAAGAATGGCTGCTTCAGCTTCGATTCCGCCAACGCCCCAGGCGACGACACCAATACCGTTCACCATGGGCGTGTGACTGTCGGTTCCGACCAAAGTATCGGGGAAAATTTCTCCGTTTCTTTCGATGACTCCTTTCGAGAAATACTCCAGATTAATTTGGTGGCAAATTCCCATTCCCGGCGGAACAACACTAAAGTTGTCAAAAGAATTCTGGGCCCATTTTAGAAACTGATAGCGTTCTTTATTGCGCTTGTATTCTTCCTCCATATTACGCGAATAGGATTCTTCGGTTCCGAAATAATCGACCTGTACCGAGTGATCGATGACCAAATCGACAGGAACAAGTGGATTGATGGCTTCCGGATTTTTACCTTTCCGTGCCACTTCAGCCCGAAGCGCTGCAATATCTACCACGGCAGGAACTCCGGTAAAATCCTGCATTAAAACGCGCGCCGGTTTAAACGGAATATCTTTGTCTGTTCCTTTAGGCGTCCAGTTTAATAAAGTTTTAATATTTTCTTCGGTGACCGAAAAGCCATCGTAATTGCGGATCGCATTTTCTAAAAGAATCCGAATTGAAAAAGGTAATTTTTCGATATCATATCCTTTATTTTGCAACTCGGTGAGACTGTAGTAAGTGTAATTCCCTTCTTTGGTGTGCAGGGTTTTTTTTACTTTAAAAATATCTTTTTCCATAATATTGATGTTTTTAATGATACCGATAAAAGTTTGAAGCCTGGAATGTATAGCAATCTTTTAATGAAAATTATTTTGCCGAATAACAGCGAAGATCTGTAAAAGTATTCTTTTGAGGCCTTTAAAAAAGCTTTTCAATTTCAAATAATGTTTTTTTGATCAAATTTTCAATTGTCAAGCATGCAAAATTTTTGAATGATCATTCAGAAGTATTTTGCTTTTCTCAAAGTTATGAAATAAAAGAGAGCGAAACGAGAAGTTGTAACATTATCTCTTTCAGAGATATGCGCTTGTATTCAGATAATTTGAAAAAATAAGATTTTAAATGTGGTGACAGGCTTCCAGTTTAAGTTAATCGCCAAGCAGCTATTGTGATTTTCCTGTTCTGAAATAATTTTATTCTTCCTTAAATAGTGCTTTGTAATCAGCGCGGTCTTTGATCCATTTTTCAACAAAAGTTGAACGGTCGGTTTCTAAAGAAAGAATAAGATCGTCCATGTTTTTAATTTGGTCCCTGTATTTTTGCTCGGATTTCTTTTTGGAAAAAAAACGGTAATCATTTTCAGCAAAATAATTTTTGGCCAGTTTTAGAATTTCGATATAATTATTGACATCATTTTTTATATACAGATCTATCGGCTCTCCTAAAACCGCCTTCAAAGAAGCGAATAATGCCCCATCATTTCCCAGCTGGTATTTGGGATTGGCTGCATTATAATATCTGTACCGCATTTGGCCGAGATAAAACAGAAAAGAGGCTTCATTGAATTTCTCTTTGCTCAGATAAATTGCCATCTGGTCGAAATATTGGGAAGGATGTTTTTTATCGAGATTTTTGGTGGCTTTAAAAATCGTTGTTTTATCAAATTTTACTTTGCTCAAAGAATCTCCCTTCGTTAAAATGCTTTTGTAGAGTTTAATCTCATGATCTTGTGCAAAAGAATTGGCTGTAAAAACCATCAATAAAAGTAAAGCGGGGAATTTTTTCATGGCATGTGTTTTTAATGGTACAAAAAGTGTCTAAATTTATATTAAAAAAAGCACAGTTAAAAACCGTGCTTTCCTTTTTCTCATCATAATTATTCCTGATGTCCGTACATTTTGTTATACAGTTTGAGATATCTTTCTTTGATTGCTTTTCTTTTCAGTTTGAGAGTAGGAGTGAGCAGTCCTAATTCGATAGACCATACTTCCGGGGTGAGCTCGAATTTTTTAATCTGTTCCCAATTTCCTAATTTGGTGTTCAGATAAGTGATTTCTTTTCCTATTCTGGCAATTAACTCAGGACTTTTTACCATTTCTGCAGGAGTCGTTCCAATATTGAGTCCTTTTCTTTCTGCCCAGTTTTTAATGAAGTTAAAGTCTGGCTGAACAAAAGCACACGGCATTTTTTCTCCGTCACCAACGACCATTATTTGCTCAATGAATTTCGATGCTTTCGCTAAATTTTCAATCACCTGCGGGGCAATGTATTTCCCGCCCGAAGTTTTAAACATTTCTTTTTTACGGTCGGTTATATGCAGATAACCTTCTTCATCAATATGACCGATATCTCCTGTTTTAAAGAAACCTTCATCGGTAAATGCTTCTTTGGTCATTTCCTCATTTTTAAAATAACCTTTAAAAACAGACGGGCCTTTTACGGTAATCTCCCCATCTTCCTGAATTTTTACCTGCACATTGTCGAGCGGATGACCCACGGTTCCCACTTTAATTTTCCCGAAACTGTTCACCGAAATCACCGGCGAAGTTTCCGTTAAACCATAACCTTCCAAAATGGGAATTCCGGCATTTTGAAACATCTTATTCAGTCTTGCCGATAAAGCTGCAGATCCGGAAACAAGCGTGATGATGTTGCCACCCAAACCTTCTCTCCATTTAGAAAAGACCAGTTTGTCAGCGATGATTTCCTTTAATCCGGAGGGTTTTCCTATTTTTTCTTTCGCTTTGTTTACGCCTAATGCCCAAAGGAATATTTGAGATTTTAGGCCGCCGGCACTGGTTCCTTTATCATAAATTTTATCATACACTTTTTCAATCAATCTTGGGACTACCGACATAATGTGCGGTTGAACTTCCTTGATGTTATCGCCCATTTTCTCAATGCTTTCTGCGAAATAAATTGCATAGCCATTATATTGATACAGATAAAAAAGCATCCGTTCGAAAATGTGACAGATAGGAAGGAAACTCAGAATTTTTATATCACTGAATTCCAGTCCTTTCACTCTTGGGATTCTCGGATTAGAGCCCAGTACATTCGATACAATATTAAGGTGAGAAAGCATTACGCCTTTGGGTTTTCCGGTGGTTCCAGAAGTGTAAATAATCGTTGCCAAATCTTCGGTATTAATCGATTTAGAAATGTCTTCCACTTCACTTTGTGTGGCTTCATCGCTTCCCAGATCGATAATTTCCCGCCAGTTTGGGGCACCATTGATTTCATCAAAACTAAAAACTCCCTGCAAAGTAGGTACATTGTCTCTAATTTTCATCACTTTCTCATACAAGTCGATATCCGATACAAAACAGTATTTTACATCCGCATTATTAAAGATGAAATTATAATCATCCGGAGAAATACTGGGATAAACAGGCACAGATACGGCTCCAATTTGAGAGATTCCTAAATCCATTACCGCCCATTCCGTTCTGGTCGCCGTGGTAATAAGGGCTATTTTATCGCCGGGTTTAATTCCCAGTTTCAGTAAGCCCCGTGAAACTTTATTCCCTAAAGCAATAAATTCCCTGGTCGATGTTTTTTCCCATTTACCATTATACTTGGTAACGAACATATCTTCTCTTGAATACTTTTCCAATGCATTGTGCGCGAAATCAAAAGTTCTTTTTATTAACATATGATAGTTTTATTTGATGAATACTATTATTTAATTTAAATATAATATTGAATTAATGTAAAAATATCATTTTTATTTAACCCCACAATGCCTAATTGAAACTAAGTATTAATTTAATTTTTTAAGTTTTAGAAATATTGTATTTTTACCACCAAACAATTTTTAAACTTTATGAATTTTAATTTATCTGAAGAACAGTTGATGATTCAGCAGGCGGCAAGAGATTTTGCACAAACTGAGCTTTTACCAGGAGTTATAGAAAGAGACAACGCACAGAAGTTTCCGCACGAACAGGTAAAGAAAATGGGAGAATTGGGATTACTTGGAATGATGGTGGATCCTAAATACGGCGGTGCAGGAATGGACAGCGTTTCCTATGTTCTGGCTATGGAAGAAATCGCAAAAGTAGATGCATCTGCAGCGGTAGTAATGTCCGTTAACAATTCATTGGTGTGCGCAGGATTAGAAAAATATTGCAACGAAGAGCAGAAAATGAAATACCTGAAACCGCTTGCAAGTGGTGAAGTGATCGGAGCTTTTGCCCTGTCTGAGCCAGAAGCGGGTTCAGATGCAACTTCTCAGCAAACAACTGCGGTCGACAAAGGTGATCATTATATCCTGAACGGTACTAAAAACTGGATTACCAACGGTGGTACAGCAACGTATTATATCGTTATTGCACAAACCGATCCTGAAAAAAAACACAAAGGAATCAATGCTTTTATCGTAGAAAAAGGATGGCCAGGTTTTGAAATCGGACCGAAAGAAGATAAGTTGGGAATCCGCGGAAGTGATACCCATTCTTTATTATTTACAGATGTGAAAGTACCGAAAGAAAACAGAATCGGTGAAGACGGTTTCGGATTCAATTTCGCAATGGCAGTATTAAATGGTGGTAGAATCGGGATCGCTTCTCAAGCTTTAGGAATCGCTTCTGGCGCTTATGAACTGGCTTTGAAATATGCCAAAACCAGAAAAGCATTTAAAACTGAAATTATCAATCACCAGGCGATTGCCTTTAAATTAGCCGACATGGCAACGTCGATTACGGCAGCCAGAATGTTGTGTTTCAAAGCTGCTGTAGAAAAAGATGAAGGAAAAGATATTTCTGAAATCGGTGCAATGGCAAAATTATATTCGTCACAGGTTGCGATGGATACTACTATCGAAGCAGTTCAAATCCATGGTGGTTATGGTTATGTGAAAGAATATCACGTAGAAAGAATGATGCGAGATGCGAAAATTACCCAAATTTATGAGGGAACTTCTGAGATTCAAAGAATTGTAATTTCCAGAAGCATCGCTAAAAACAGTTAATCGTAAAAATACACGCTATGAAGAAAATCTGGATCATTGTCATTGCCGTTCTGCTTGTGTTAGGAAGTTTTGTATGGTATAAATATTTTTTCGTTTTCGCTGAAGGAGTAAAATCCGGTTATCTTAACTATGCGAATAAGAAAGGCTATATTTTTAAAACCTACGAAGGAAAACTGATTCAGGAAGGTTTCGGCCGCGGCAAAACCGGTGCTTTAACCAGTTATGAATTCGAGTTTTCTGTGGAAAATGAAGCCATCTTTAAACAACTTGAAGAAAACAGCGGAAAGCAGTTCGACTTGCATTACAAAGAATACAATGGTGTAATCCCATGGCGTGGAAACACGAAATATATTGTTGATAAAGTGGTCAACATGAAATAAAGAGAAAATCCTTTCGGCAATCTGAAAGGATTTCTTATTTTTAGAAAATGAAAGAATTTATATTAAAGAAGGAAAGGATTTTTCATTTTTTGTCTCTGGCATTAATCGCCGGGTCGATGTTCATCCAGGAGCCTGTACAGAAATTAATCGTTCTGCTGACTGGAATTCTGGGCTTGTTGGCTTTGTCAGCCCTTAAAAAACAGAAAATATTGGTGATTGTTTATTTGGTTTTATTTGTCGCAGCCGGAATTTTCTATTATTTAATGACCAACGGAAAGCTGAATTTCTAAAAGAGCAATTTTAATTAAAGAAAAATGAAAATACTTTTTCCAATTGCAGTATTGTTCAGTTTCAGTGTGAACGCTCAACACCTGCCAAAATTCACAGATGATATTGCGATGAAACTGGCCGAAAAGCCATTGAAATGCATCAATCAGGAATATCCCAATAAAACGGCGCATATCATTAATAATGAAAAGGAAGCAATATTAACTCCAGCCGCCTTACACCCGAGTTTTTATGGTTGTTTTGATTGGCATTCGTCTGTTCATGGACATTGGATGTTGGTTCGCTTGCTAAAATCTAAACCGGATTTGGCCAATAAAAAAGAAATTATTGAAATTGTAGAAGCGTCTTTTCAACCGGAAAAAATTAAAGAAGAAGCCGCCTATTTCACAAAATACGAGATTTCTGCCAACTTTGAAAGGACTTATGGCTGGGCTTGGTTATTGAAATTAGACGAAGAACTCATGACCTGGGATCATCCGCAGGCAAAGATCTGGCATCAGAATTTAAAACCGTTGACC
Source organism: Chryseobacterium sp. MDT2-18 (assembly GCF_030815285.1). Classification (NCBI taxonomy): domain Bacteria; kingdom Pseudomonadati; phylum Bacteroidota; class Flavobacteriia; order Flavobacteriales; family Weeksellaceae; genus Chryseobacterium; species Chryseobacterium sp. MDT2-18. The sequence goes on from NZ_JAUSWQ010000001.1 coordinate 198,175, forward strand.
GATGAAATTCTTAGACTTTGGAAAAATTATCTGCCCAAACAAACGTACCCGAACCGAACCGGAGTTCATCCCAATTCTGCCTTTGCTATGGCGTTTGCACTTGATTGGGCAAGAACATCCAGCGACAGAATTTTCGAAAATCAATTGATGGAAAAAGCAAAATACTTTTATTTAAAAGACCATAAAACGCCGGCGTATCTTGAACCGGACGGAAGTGATTTCTTTTCACCAAGTCTTGAAATTGCAGATCTGATGCGGAGAATTCTTCCACAAAAAGAATTTGTAAAATGGTTCAATGGTTTCTATGATAAAAAAAGTATTGCCAATATTTCTGAAATCCCCATCATCAGTGATATTAATGATTTCCAAACCGTTCATTTGGTCGGACTCTCATTCTCCAGAGCCTGGACGATGAAAGGAATTTCGAAATCTTTACCCGAAAATCATCCGCTTAAAAAACAGTTTGCTACAACATCAGATAAGTTCTTATCCAACGCTTTGCCAATGCTTTTTCAGGGGAATTATGGCGGCGATCACTGGCTGGCAAGTTTTGCGGTGTACGCTTTGAGTGAAGAATAAATTAATTTTGCACTAAATTTAAATATCAATTGGAACGGGCATTAGCCCGTTCTTTATTTTTAAATTCCAATCGGCTTCATCCGAAACTTATTTGTGAGATCTTAATTCTTCGGCAAATATTTCGAGTAATCCGGTTCACCAGAATCTTCTTTATTCTCGTTTTTCACAGTTTCCGATGGAGTAGTTGTTTCTGTTTTCTGAACAGAATTACTACCTTGATTTTCTAAAAATTTTATTTCCTTATTTTTTTTATTTCGTCTCACAAAATAGAAAATTAAACCGGCAATAATAAAGACCGGCCAAAAGGGTAGAATGGCAATCATAATCTCTCCCAAAACTTTAAAACCGCTCATAAATGCTGAAGAAGATTTTGAGCCAAATGAATCAGAATTTTCATTGGATTTATTCTCAACTAATTGATTTGATGCAGTTAATTCTTTCTTAACTAAAGTGATTTCGATGTCGCACATTTGGCTGGAAACATAATCGGTTCCTTCACTTTCCATAGATTTCGATCTTAATTCTCCAAGTCCATTGGATAGATTAGCAACCAAATTATCGAAATTATACAGCGGAACTTTCGCCGTAATATATTCCCGTTCAAATCCTTCTTTTTGACTTAATTTTTCAGAAATCAGATCGGCATTGCTTTCCCGGATTTTCTGTTTTAAAACTGATTTTGCCTCAGAAATATTATCCACCTGAATTTCCAATATCGCCGTTTTTACCAAAGGATATTTATCTCCTCTTGGCGGAATTACAACCGTGTTTTTTTGGTTGTTTTCTGAATTTTGATTTTCAGTTTTTGATGGCGGAGCAGCTTTTTGGGTTTGGGTTCTTTTCAGAATTTTATCAGCCGTTTTGCTTAAAACTGAAATTGCGTTTTCACCATTTTGAAGCGCTTTATTTGCAGAATCTAAAGTTTTCGCAACGTCTGTTCCAACTTTTACATTTTTTGTAATTTCTGAGATACTTTTATTGATAGAATCCATTTTCCACCTGCCGGATTTCAGCGTGCTGTCTATTCTTTTGGTCTGTTTTTCGATTTGTGGAATCAGGACTTTCTTAGCAATTCCATCAGAATCATTAACTCTTTTCGAAATGGAGTCCAGGGTTTTTAAACCTTTGTTGGCCTTTGTAAAAAGACTGTCGGCTCTTTTAAATGAATCTGTGGTCTGTTGAAATTCCTGCTTACTGCAAGAACTTAAAGCACACAAAAGAATGAAGCTGGCAACTATTTTTTTCATTTTGATTTTTAAATTTTAATCGGTGCAAGGTAATCAAATAGCATTCCTTTAAAAATAGAAAAAGTCACTCCAATGAATGAAGTGACTGTGTATCTGTATTTTGCAAATTAATTTACAAGAAGTTTACAAATTAATCCTGCTTAAATTCACTGATGAAATGCAGTTTCACGTTCGGGAATTTCTCCTGCGTCATGTGAATCGTAAAAGAAGAATCGGCTAAAAATACGCGTTGTCCGTATTTATCCCTGCACATAAACCGCTGTTTCAAACGCGCAAATTCCTTGAATTCTTCCGATTTTTCATCGGCCTCAATCCAACAAGCTTTGTGAATGGAAAGAGGTTCATACGTACATTTCGCACCATATTCATGTTCCAGACGGTACTGAATAACTTCATACTGAAGCGCACCAACCGTTCCGATAATTTTCCGGTTATTCATGTCCAGCGTGAACAGCTGCGCCACACCTTCGTCCATCAGCTGGTCGATTCCTTTGGCCAATTGTTTCGCTTTTAACGGATCATCATTATTAATGTATCTGAAATGTTCCGGTGAAAAGTTCGGAATTCCTTTGAAACTCATTTTTTCACCACCGGTCAAAGTATCACCAATCCTGAAATTTCCGGTATCGTGAAGTCCCACGATATCTCCCGGGAAACTTTCGTCAACCACTTCTTTTTTATCTGCGAAAAACGCATTCGGAGAAGAGAATTTCATTTTTTTATTTTCTCTTACCAAAAGATAATTTTCATTTCTTTTAAAAGTACCGGAAACGATTTTCACGAAAGCCAATCTGTCACGGTGTTTCGGATCCATATTGGCGTGAATCTTAAAGATAAATCCGGTGAAATCTTTTTCCTCAGGTCTCACGATTCTTGTATCGCTTTCTTTTGGTTGAGGATTTGGTGCAATCTCGATAAAAGCATCCAACAATTCACGGACTCCAAAATTATTCAAAGCAGAACCGAAGAAAACCGGCTGCAGATCGCCGTTCATATAATCTTCACGGTTAAACTCAGGATAAACTTCCTGAATCAGTTCTAATTCTTCCCTTAAAGTCGCCGCGGCTTTTTCGCCAATCGCTTCATCGATTTTTGTATCATTGATGTCATCAAACTTGATTGCTTCACCAACTCTTTGTTTTTTCTCTTCTAAAAACAATTGAATATTATGTTCCCAGATATTATAAATCCCCTTAAAATCCCCTCCCATACCAATCGGTAAAGAAAGTGGAACTACAGTTAAACCTAATTTTTGCTCCACTTCATCCAACAGATCGAAAGCGTCTTTTCCTTCGCGGTCTAATTTATTAATGAAAACAATTATCGGAATATTCCGCATTCTACATACCTGAACCAATTTTTCAGTTTGTTCCTCAACTCCTTTTGCAACGTCGATAACGACGATTACAGAATCCACCGCGGTTAAAGTTCGGTACGTGTCTTCCGCAAAATCCTTGTGACCTGGCGTGTCTAAAATATTGATTTTGTGACCTTTGTATTCAAATGCCAAGACGGAAGTTGCCACGGAAATCCCTCTCTGTCTTTCGATCTCCATGAAATCGGACGTCGCTCCTTTCTTAATTTTATTCGATTTTACCGCACCGGCTTCCTGAATTGCACCTCCAAAAAGCAAGAGCTTTTCTGTAAGTGTCGTTTTTCCGGCATCGGGGTGAGCGATAATTCCGAAGGTTTTTCTTTTCCCTATTTCTTTGAGTAAATCTGACATAATTAAATTTGAGACTGCAAAAATCGCTTTTTTTTACCGAAAATGAAAATGCGGAATTCTTTTTACGCAGTTGGAATTTTTTGAACAGAAATAAACAGACGAACCTCAAAGGTTTTTATTTAAAGATTTATCTTTGCCCAAATAAAAAATTCATGGAAGAAAAACCGGTTTGGAAAAAATTCATTTTTGATGGTAGAGGAGTTCTTGCTTTGGTGGGTGGATTTTTGGCAGGAAGTTTCTTTATGTCAATGTTAAATGTCATATCGATGTTCGTTTTTAATGTCAATATGCAGTACCAAGATTATTACTTATTACTGACCAACGCAGCGGGATTTTTATCGGCGATTTTCGCCTTTGATTATTTTGTATGTCGGCCAAGCACGGGAAAAAAACTGGATTTCAATTTTTCACGGACTAATTTGGTGACCTATCTTTTGATTTTTCCCATGATGCTCGGAATGATGTTTATTGCTGAATTTATAACCTCGCAAATTCCTACTACGGGACCTTTCTTTGGCGGGTATTATGAATATTTTTCGAGATTAATGGATCAGATGAGCAATGACAAAGCCACCTTGATTATCCTTGCGGTCATTATGGCACCGATATTCGAAGAAATAATTTTCCGCGGAATAATACAGAAAGGGCTCATTAATAAAGGATTGAAACCCAAAACGGCAATTATTATTTCTGCCGTAGTTTTCGGATTGGTTCATATGAATCCCTGGCAATTTGTAGGGGCGGTTTTGTTGGGATGTGTTTTAGGTTTGGTTTATGATAAAACAAAATCGTTGCTTTTACCGATTCTTTTGCACGCTTTCAATAACTTAATTTCTTCTATTTTAATTTTTTATAATAAAACAGAAAGTTTCGCCGATACTTTTAAAGTTTCAGAATGGCTGATTTTGGCTGTCGGAATCGTACTTTTTTCGACCTTTTATTTTCTGTTTACTAAAAAATACCGTATTCATTACAAAGAGAATTAACCGGCTTTAAAAATTTAAATTCAGGTCTTTATATTACTCACCGCTCATTATCCATTATTTATGAAAAAGGAAATCCTTATCGCAACGCACAATGCACACAAAAAAGAAGAAATTCAACAGATATTAGGTGAAAATTTTACCGTGACTTCGCTTACCGATTATGATATTCATGACGAAATTGTGGAAGACGGAGATACTTTTCACGCGAATGCTTTAATTAAAGCTCAATATTGTTTTAACAAAACTGGGAAACCAAGTTTGGGAGATGATTCTGGTTTAGTCGTTGAATCCTTGGATGGAAGACCCGGAATTTACTCTGCACGTTATGCCGGAAATCACGACTTTGCTAAAAATATGGCGAAAGTTTTAGAGGAAATGAAAGACCAGAAAAACCGAAAAGCCTATTTCGTAACGGTAATGTGTTTGGTTGATGAAACCGGCACAAACTATTTTGAAGGCAGGGTTTATGGCAATTTAACCAAAGAAGTTCGTGGTGAAAAAGGGTTTGGTTATGACCCGATTTTTATTCCGGATAATTACGAAATTACTTTTGCTGAAATGAAAGCGGAAGATAAAAATAAAATCAGCCACCGTAAAAAAGCGATCGAGCAGTTTTTAGAATTTATGGAGAAGTAGATTCTTAAACCACAAAGTCACAAAAGCTTTGGAATATTTTAAAATTAAAATATTCTTTATAATGAAACATAAGCAATTCATTAAGGAACTGAGATCATGAAGATTTCCTTTGGAAATTGCAATACTCCAAACCTTGATGATCTTTGAAAAAAATTAGGAAAAAAAAACTTTGTGACTTTGTGGTTAAAAAAGAACTTTCACCATTAATTTCTAGTTAAGCAATGAAGTAAATTAAGATTTTCTTCGGAAATTATAACACTCCAAACCTTGATGAATTTTTCAAAAATTTCCCACAAATTTCAACATATTGGTGAATTCGTGGCTTGTAGATTCTGCAATTTAAAATTTTAGTCTAAAACCGCTACCTGATTTTAAACGAAAAATCGTATTTTTGCACTCACTTATATTAAAATCAAATGTTAGAAAAGATTGAGGACTTATTGGTTGAAGTAGGAAATTTCAGTTCAGCGAATAAAGATGAAATTGAGCAGTTCCGAATCAAATTCAGTGGTAAGAAAGGAATTATCAATGATATTTTGGCGCAGTTCAAAGAAGTTCCAAATGAACAGAAAAAAGAATTCGGACAAAAGATCAATACGCTGAAACAAGCTGTAGAAGCAAAGCTGGAAGGTTTAAAGAATGCCACGACTTCTACCATTCTTTTTGAAAAAGATGATTTAACCAAACCGGGTTTCCCGTCGGAATTAGGAACCCGTCATCCCATTAATCTGGTAAAAAACAGAATTATCGAAATCTTCAGATCGATTGGTTTTGCTGTTGCAGACGGACCGGAAATTGAAGACGACTGGCATAATTTTACCGCATTGAATCTTCCGGAATACCACCCGGCGAGAGATATGCAGGACACTTTTTTCATCGAAACCAATCCGGATTTACTGTTGAGAACACATACTTCTTCGGTGCAAATCCGTTATATGGAAGAAAATCAACCGCCGATGAGAATTTTATCTCCGGGCCGGGTTTTCAGAAATGAAGCGATTTCTTCCCGTTCACACTGTATTTTTCATCAGATCGAAGGTTTATATATTGACCAGAACGTAAGTTTTGCTGATTTAAAGCAAACCATTCAGTACTTCACCACAGAACTTTTCGGGAAATCGAAAATCAGACTGAGACCTTCTTATTTTCCATTTACAGAGCCAAGTGCAGAAGTAGATGTTTATTGGGGCTTAAATTCTGAAACCGATTATAGAATCACCAAAGGAACAGGTTGGTTAGAAATCATGGGTTGCGGAATGGTAGATCCTGCCGTTCTGGCAAATGTGAATATCGATGCCGATAAATATTCCGGTTACGCTTTCGGAATGGGAATCGAAAGAATCGCGATGTTGATGTATCAAATGAGCGACATCAGAATGTTCTTTGAAAATGATAAAAGAATGTTGGAGCAGTTTAAAAGCCTTTAATGATAAAAAAACGAAGTTGATTCCTCTCTGAATCGGCTTTAAATAAAATAGAAAAACTTCCGGAATAATTTGGAAGTTTTTCGTTTTTAAAAGGGCAGGTAAGTGTATTAATCTTTCTTTTTAAACCAGTGTTTTGCCTGATTGTAATCGAGGTAATAGGTTAATTTCAAAGAAATATTATTGACCATCGGCTCATTAAATAAAGTGTTGAAATTGTCTTTAAACTTCATTCTCGAAATTTCCAAATAATCGTCAACGGCATTCCTGTACATCAAAGTAAGTTGACTTCCCGGTGCAAACCACCATGAATAGCGCAAATCTACATTCCAGGAATTATAAGTTCCATTCAGATTTTTATTAAATTGACTGGTTGGTGTTAAAGTCCCGTCCTCATTCAACGTAAAGAAACTTTTATAGGTAACATCTGAGTAATAGTGGCGAAACGCTAATGAAAGCGACATTTTTTCGTTGAACGTATATTGGGAAGTCAAACTGTTTTCATACGTATTGCGCTGTCTTTTTCCCATGTAAATTTCGGTACCTTCTTTTCCGGCAAAACCCGTTTCATTATTGCTGAAAGAAGGATTGAACCTCCAGATTGTGTTAAATTGATCAGAGAAACGATATCTTAAATAAAACGAAAGATTTACAAGATTTCTCCCTGTTTCATTATAAGCGTAATAATCAAAATTTACATTATACTGAAACTTTTTTCGGCTGTCACTTTCGGTCCAAATCCAGGTATTCAAATAGGATGGTTTTTTAGAAAAACGTCCTGCTGTCCGAGGTTCGTAGATGTCATTTTCGCCAAAGGGCGTCAATTCAAAACCGCCGCCGTAGCTTCTGAAATTCTTATTCGTAAACTGATTATTGTGGTTGATGACCAAATTGGTAAATAAATACGGCGCTAACCGGTGGTAATAATTAACATTAAAATTAAGATAAATATTATTGAATTTCTTGGTCGGTTCCAGAATTCGATAACCGTAATAAGAATTGTAATTCGCGAAGTTGGTGGAAGTGGAAAACCCTAAATCATTGATGTCCCAATTTTTAGTTACATAATTACCATCAAAACTAAATCTGTTTTTTCCGGAATTTTTGGCAAAACCAACCTGCCCTCTCGAACCGAATTTCGTCCCGTCATCCATCACCCAACTTCCTTTGAGGGCTCCAAAATAATTGTAGATATTCTTTTTATCATTGATATTCCACAGGAAAGCCGTAGAATTGGCATCGCGGAAATTGCCGTCCCGAACAACATTGGTGTTGACTAAGGTTACGGAAGAATTCTCATGAAATCTTTGATCCAGCACCAAAACATTATAATTTGTCCATGGTTCCACGACTTCGTTTCGGGTTTCACCGGTTTTTTCATTCAGGATCTGGGCTTCCATTTTTTCAGTGATTCCGTTGAAAAATCCGATTCCCAATCCTTTATTTGTTCGTCCTGAAATCTTGAAAGCATTAAATAATTTCACTTTAGAAGGATATTCTGTGACTTTTTCGTCAACTGAAGTTTCGGGATAAACAGAAGGCTGGCCACCGATTCTACGGGAATAAAAAAGATTTCCTTTGTTGAAAAGTTCTGTTCCTTCAGTGAAAAATGAACGTTGCTCTTCAAACTGCTGCTCAAATGGACCTAAATTTAAAATAGAATTGTCAAAACTGGTTTGTCCGAAATCTGGAATCAAAGTCATGTCAAAGGTAAATGCATCATTAATTCCGTATTTAATATCCATTCCGCCATTAAAGTTGGCCGTGGACTTTCCGTTAAAATGATTAAAATAAGTAGAAAAATAAGGAGTCAGTGACAATCTTAAAGGAGGCTGAATATTCTGGATTCCTTCTAAAATCCCGTCGTACATTAAATAAGTTGCCTTTTTGTTATCCACGAAATTCCAGGTTAAATTTTGTCTTGTTTTTTGGATCATCCGGATAAAATTTATTCCCCAGGTTTGGATCTCCTTCTTCGGAAAACGCAGTTCTGAATAAGGAATTTTGATTTCAACAGTCCATCCGTTTTCAGTAATCTTAACGGCCGAAAACCACACGGCATTCCAGGAAAAATCATCGTTGGCGGTGGACATTATTTTTGCGTCAGCCTGCACGCCTGAAGCCTGCACGAAGAATAAAACCGCTTGCTGATGGTCATCATAGCCATTAATGGTAATTCCGAAAACATCATCATTTCCAATATCGTCGCGTTCTGCCAGTTGTTTTTGAATATTCTCCGGATGAGGATCGATCATCGTTGCACCAAAATAAATTCCGGTGTCATCATAAAGAACTTTTACGGTTGTTTTGAAATCCGGCGATTCGGGTTTTCCGTTCGCAGGATTTCTCTCGATAAAATGTTCTGCAACAGGAGCATTTTTCCAGACTTCATCATCCAGAATTCCATCGATTTTTGGGGCATCGTTTATTTTGATGAGCGTAATTTTCTTTCTGGAGATGCTGTCTTTTTCTGCCTTTTGGGAATAGATATTGGTGACAGAAAATAAAAGCAGGAATGCGGCGAATATAAGTTTCATTTAATAGTTTAGAAATAAGACAACGGAAAGTGGGATAATGTTACATGCGTTTTAAAAAAAAGTCAAAAAAAATAAACGAACCACAATTCGTTTATTTAATTCACAGAGAAAATCTCCTGTATTTAATTCGAAAAATTGAGCGGATATTTTACATTCGAGAAAGAATCGATATCAGCTTTCAGAGAGCCAACCGCTAATTCTGCTTTGATGGCAAGCGGAATATGGTTTCTGTCGTTGCTTACCCAAAGCGTCACCCCTTCTTTATCCTTAAAAACCCTTCCGCTGATGACCTGTGGAACGATTTTCAGACTGCGGATCCAGCCGAATTTTGTTTTGATATTTTCTGCTCCCACTACTTTTAACTGAAAAGGAAACATTTCATCATCAATCCAAACATTGAGTTTTTTTACACTTCCGACTTTCAGCTCGCTATCGTCCAGGCTTCGCAAGTAATAAAAAGCCGACAGCATATCTTGAATTCCAGAAACTGATTTTAAAGATTGCGTGGTGTTTTTTTCTTTATCTGTCAAAAGCAGGGTTTGATTATTATGGTTAAAAACGGTTTCATAATGTTGGGTATAATTGCCTTCTTGTACGTCTCTCACATAAAAACTTGGTAAGCCCGTGTTATAGTTGATAAAACTTTCGTAATTATCTTCTACTTTAAAAAAGGCCCGTACCGCACCGGTTGTTTTGCCATAACCTTTAACGTAATAATGAGGTTGTCCTTTGTATGTCGTTTTTAAAGTCGTTAAACTCGCGGTTCCCGCATTCAAAATTCCATAGTGAATCCTGTAACGTAAAACCTCGCCAGACATGATGTTCTGAAGTTTCTGTGCATTGCCGAGCGTGAGGAATAAAAGTCCAAATAATACTAAAATCTTTTTCATGGGTTTCCTTTTGCAAATAATTTGCCACAAAGATAAAACTTTGACCGGACTGGATTTGGTTATGACATAAATCATAAAACGCGTCTTCAACATTCTTTTAATTTTTGTAAATTTGTGCTCTTATTACCTAATTTTTAATTAATGATTACTACAGATATATTGATAATTGGAGCTGGCCCAACCGGACTTTTTACTGTTTTTGAGGCAGGTTTATTAAAGTTGAAATGTCATCTCATCGACGCTCTTCCGCAGCCTGGTGGTCAACTGACAGAATTGTATCCGAAAAAACCTATTTTCGATATTCCGGGATTTCCTTCTATAAACGCTGGTGATTTAGTTGATAATTTAATGGAGCAGACCAAGCAGTTTCAACCGGGATTTACTTTGGGAGAAACCGCACAGACTTTAACCAAATTAGAAGACGGAACATTTGAAGTAATCACCAATAAAGGCACCGTTCATCATGCTAAAGCAGTGGCTATTGCGGGAGGTTTAGGAACTTTTGAACCTAGAAAACCTGCGCTGGAAAATCTGGCTGATTACGAAGAAAATGGCGTTGAATATTTCATTAAAGAACCTGAACATTTTAGAAATAAAAAAGTAGTCATCGCAGGAGGTGGCGATTCTGCCTTAGACTGGAGTATTTTCCTTGCAGATATCGCAAGTGAAGTTACCTTGATTCACCGTAGAAATGAATTCCGGGGAGCTTTGGATTCTGTAGAAAAAGTTCAGGCTTTAAAAAATCAGGGGAAAATCCACATGATGACTCCCGCAGAAGTGATCGGCTTAAAAGGAGAGGGCAAATTGAACGCGATTACCGTGATAAAAGAAGGGGAGACCTTTGATATCGAAACGGATTACTTTATTCCACTGTTCGGATTAACACCAAAATTAGGAGACTTAGGAAACTGGGGATTGGAAATTGAAAAAAATGCAATCAAAGTAAATAATGCATTGGATTATCAAACCAATATTCCGGGGGTTTACGCGATTGGTGATATCAATACGTATCCCGGAAAACTGAAGTTGATTTTATGTGGTTTTCATGAAGCGACTTTGATGTGTCAAAGTATTTACAACATGCTGAATCCGGGGAAAAAATTCGTTTTGAAATACACGACCGTAAGTGGAATCGATGGTTTCGACGGTAGCCGTAAAGAAGCAGAGAAAGCGGTAGTGATGAAAATCGATTAACAAAGAACCAAGTAGAATACAATGCAAGATATTACCATAAAAATTACTGACCGAAACGGAGATTTACATGAAGTGGTCGCACCCACTGATATGTCGATGAATTTGATGGAAGTCATTCGGTCCTACGAATTGGCGGATGAAGGAACCATCGGAGTTTGCGGCGGTATGGCAATGTGTGCTTCCTGCCAGGTTTACATCGTAGATGGTTCAGATAAATTAACCGAAATGGGGGCTGAAGAAGATGCGATGTTGAGTGAAGCATTTCATGTTCAGGATAACAGCCGCTTGGGTTGCCAGATTCATATCACTTCAGAAATCGACGGTTTAGAAGTTGCAATCGCACCTTATCCATAACGCACATCGTTTTTAATAAAAGTTAAAAGGAAAGAAAATTGAGTTTTTCTTTCCTTTTTTATTTTCGGGAAACTTCTGGAAATTGAGGAATACTTTTCTTATCTTTAGTTAAGAAATATTCACCGGATGTCATTTCATATTCCCGAACATTTAAAAGGTCTAACTGATGAAGAAGTTCAGTATTCTCATCAGAAATTTGGTTTTAATCAACTGAAACAAATTGAGAAAAGCAGTTGGTTGAAATTGCTTCTCAATATTCTGCGCGAACCGATGTTGATTCTGTTGATTATCATCGCAGTAATTTATCTGGCCGTCGGGAATTACGGAGAAGCGCTTTTTATGTTGGCTGCAATTATATTGGTTTCCGGAATTTCTTTTTATCAGGATAACAGAAGTAAAAAAGCGTTAGAGGAATTAGAAAAACTCAATGAACCTTTAAGCCGCGTCATCAGAAATTGTAAGATTGTAGAAATCCCTACGCATGAAATTGCAGTCGGGGATTTGTGCATTACCGATGAAGGCAGGATGATTAATGCGGATGGAAAAATCGTGCACAGCAATGATTTTTCCGTCAATGAATCCTCGCTCACTGGAGAAAGTTTTTCTGTTTTTAAAGATAACAGTTCCGAAGACCGACAGGTTTATAACGGAACCTTAACCGTTTCCGGATTGGCCGTTTTCCAGGTAGAACATATAGGAAAGGAAACAAAGCTCGGTAAGATTGGAGAATCTATTTTATCTATCAAAGAGGAAAAATCACCGCTGCAAAATCAAATAGAACAGTTTCTCAAATATATGGCGATTATTGGGTTCGCCGTTTTCATTTTAGTTTGCGCCGTTAATTATTACCATACTCGAAATATTGTAGATTCTTTATTAAACGGTTTGACGTTGGCAATGTCAATTTTACCTGAAGAAATACCGGTTGCTTTTACCACTTTTATGGCGCTCGGAGCCTGGAAATTAATGCGGGAAGGCATCATTATTAAGAAAAGTAGTATTGTAGAAACTTTGGGCAGTGCCACCGTAATCTGCACCGATAAAACGGGAACAATTACCGAGAACTCAATGCATTTGAAAGCCATATATGATTTTAAAACTGATCAGGTTTTTGATGAACATCATTTCAGTGAAAAATCGATTGCAGAACTCATTCAATACGCGATGTGGAGCAGCGAACCGGTACCTTTTGATCCGATGGAAAAATCGCTTCATCAAGTGTATGGCGAAACCATAAAAGATGATCTTCGTTCAGTGTTTAAAATGTTTCATGAATATCCGTTGGGTGGGAAACCGCCGATGATGACCCATCTTTTTGAAAATGAAAAAGGGGAACGGATTATTGCCGCGAAAGGCGCTCCTGAAGCCATCATCAAGGTCTGTCAACTTACCGGTGAAGAGCAGATAAAAATCAAAACTGAAATTGAAACTTTTGGAAAACAAGGTTACCGAATTCTTGGCGTTGCCAAATCCAACTTTCAGGGAAATGATTTTCCGCAGAGACAACAGGATATTCCGTTTGAATTTCTGGGAATGGTCGTTTTCTATGATCCTCCCAAAAAAGGAATCAACGAAGTTTTCAAAAAATTTGATGCGGCCGGAATTAAAATAAAAGTGATTACGGGAGATAATGCCCAAACGACCAAAAGCATTGCTTTACAGGCAGAAATTACGGGAATTTCAAATCCGGTAAACGGTGACGAAATAAGTCATCTCAGCGAAGAAGAGTTGATGAAAGTGGTGGATGAAAAAGTGTTGTTTACCCGAATGTTTCCTGAAGCAAAACTCAGGGTAATCAATGCTTTGAAAAGGAATAATGAAGTGGTGGTAATGCTCGGCGATGGCGTCAATGATGGTCCTGCCCTGAAAGCCGCGCACATCGGAGTCGCGATGGGGGAAAAGGGAACAGAGATCGCAAAAGCCGCTGCCGCAGTGATTTTGACCAATGATGATCTGGGAAAATTGGTGACCGCAGTCGCTGCAGGAAGAAGAATTTACAGCAATATCAAAAAAGCAGTTCAGTATATTATTTCGATTCATATTCCGATTATTCTTACCGTTTCGTTGCCCTTATTTTTGGGGTGGGCTTTTCCGCAGATTTTTTCGCCGGTTCACGTGATATTCCTGGAACTGGTGATGGGGCCAACCTGCTCGATCGTTTATGAAAATGAACCGATGGAAAAAAATGCGATGACGCAAAAGCCCCGGCCGATCTCAGAGACCTTTCTCACCTGGCGTGAATTAATGATCAGTATTGTTCAGGGATTAATGATTACCGCCGGAGTCCTGTTCATCTATCAATTAACCTACAGAAATGGAGGTGATGAAGATACGACCAGAACGATGGTTTTTACGACGTTAATTTTCGCCAATATTCTGTTGAGTTTCGCCAACCGGTCTTTCTACTATACGGTATTTGAAAGTTTCAGAAATAAAAATAATCTTTTGATTTATATTACTTTAGCAACCTTAATTGTTTTAATGGTCATGCTTTATTTCGATCCGGTTTCCCTGTTCTTTAAACTGACTTCACTGAATGTAGAGCAACTTTTAACGGCGACAGCAGCAGCGGTTATTTCTGTAATGTGGTTCGAAATCTACAAACTGGTAAAGAGAAGTTTTAATCTTAATGAAAAAAGAATCTGAAATTATTTTTAAAAAATATTTAAATTGAGTTTCCTGTATTTATAAGATTATAGTTCTGACCAGATATTATTAATATTTTTGAATAAAATATTCAGTATGAAAATTGCAACTTATAACGTCAATGGAATTAATGGCAGGTTGCCGGTACTTCTGCAATGGCTGAGCGAAGAAAACCCTGATATCGTCTGTTTGCAGGAACTGAAAGCACCTCAGGAAAAATTTCCCGAAGAAGCAATCTTAGAAGCAGGTTACCACGCGGTTTGGGTCGGACAAAAAAGCTGGAACGGCGTGGCAATCTTAACCAAATCCGAGAAACCTACGGTTATCAGAACGACATTGCCGGGCGATGAAACTGATGAACAAAGCCGATATTTAGAAGTAAAGCTGAACGGTTTAACGGTTGTATGCGTTTACGTCCCTAATGGAAATCCCGTGCCCGGTGAAAAATTTGATTATAAATTAAAGTGGCTGGAAAGACTCGATGCGCAAGCCGAGCTTTTAATCAGTTCCGGGAAACCGGTGATCATCCTGGGAGATTTTAATATCATTCCTACCGAGAGCGACGTATATAAACCGGAAAAATATATTAAAGATGCTCTTTTTTTACCCGAAGTCCGGGCAGCTTTCCAGAGTTTGATTGCCCAGGGCTGGACCGATGCTTTGCGACAAATCTATCCGGAAGAAACCATTTATACTTTTTACGATTATTTTAGAAAAGCCTACGAAAGAAACGCCGGAATGCGGATTGATCATTTTCTGCTTTCTCCGGCCATCGCACCTCATCTGAAAAGTGGTGGCGTACATAAGGCAGTTCGCGGTTGGGAAAAAACCAGTGATCATGTTCCTGTCTGGATCGAGTTGGATCACTTTTAGTACCTTTTTTTTTAGAAACTACAGTTCGTTTTTAAAATAAGACAAAAAAAATCCTTCAATGTGGTATTGAAGGATTTTTAACCGTTCTTAATTTCGATTTTTAATCATTACATATCCCGACAGAATTCGATTGTCGGTTAGAATAATTTGATACCAATAATTTCCGGTTGGTAATTTTCTACTTAAATATTCGCCATTCCAGGAGAAAATACCATTTACGGTTTTTTCCAGAACCACAGTTCCAAAACGGTCGATTACCTTTATTTTGGATCCTGGATAGTTTTCGATGCCTTCAATTTTCCACTCATCATTAATTCCATCATAATCAGGTGAAAAAACATTCACAATTTTAAAAATAGTAAAGAAACGTTCTGTGATTGCGCAAGTTTGTAAACCACTTCTTACAAAAGCAATATGATTTCCATTTGGTAGATTGTAAAATAGATTTGAGGTTTGCCAGAAAATACCATCAATCGAATATTCCAAAATCCCTATACCTGTTGCGAAAATCTGTACCGTATTGTTTTCGATTTTTATATCGGTAATCATTGGTAAACCAACTTTCTTAACCACCACCGATTTTGAAGTGCTGCATCCTAAATTATTGGTTACTGTAATTTTATAAATCCCACTTTCTTTCACATTGATAATTTGCTGATTGCTGTATGGATTTCCATTAAAAGTCCACGTAAAAGAACTTGATGCTGGCTGATTTCCGGCATCTAATTTCACGGTGTTTTCTGGGCAATATTCCGCACTTGACGGAACATTTACCACTGGAGCAGCATTTAATTTAATTGTTAAAGTTACTTTAGCGGAACAACCAGCAGCAGAATTTACTTTTACAAAAACGATATTTTGGCCAGTTTTTAAGGTATAATTTTTAAAATCGGATATCAAATTATCATTCTGATCAAAAAATTCATAGGTATAACTTTGCGAATTTGAAACTACATTTGATTGGTAGCTCGTCAAATCGGTTTTCTTCGTTCCATCTTCATCAGAGCAAAAAGCGGCAGCCGCAAAATCAGTCGCTGGAATATTAGTCGTAACCAAAGAGACCGTGACGGAAACTCTTTGCATGCTTTCACAACCTTTTTCCGTCTGAGAGGCGAAATAAGCAACACCATCTTGTAATTTTGTATTGTTTGGTAAAACTGTATTTCCAGAATTACTGCTGTACCATTTGATTTGGGAACCGGTAACCATAAGATTTGATACCGTTGCAGCCTGACTGATACAGAATTCCTGTAAATGATTTGCAGTCGGAGGCGGTGTCGTAATTATATTAATTTTGACCAAAGCACGCTCGCTTTCACAGGAATTTATAGTTTGCGTTACAAAGTAAGTATTTCCATTAATTAAAGGTTGATTTAAGGCTAATGAAGTAGTCGCCGTCGCCGAATTGTACCACAGTAAACCACTTCCAGTTGCAGAAATATTTCCGACGGTAGCATTTTGCTGTAGACAAAAATCCTGAATACTATTAACCAAAGGTTTCGGTGTAGGATTGATAAATGTATTCACTACAACCGGGGTAGAAACAGAAACACAACCTAAACTGTTTTTAATTTTAAGAGAATATGAATGAGGCAATAATGCAGGAAAAACATTTGAGTTTTGCCAAGTTAAACCATCATCAATGCTGTATTGTGCAGCATTTTCATTAATTGTAATCTGTGCAAAACGATTGGCACAATCAATTTGAATAATATTTGCCGTTGGTTTTTTTGGAGTATCTGCCGGAATATTGATTGTTACGGGGACTCCTCCAGATTCACATCCAGCACTATTTTTCACTTTAAGTACATAAGTTCCCGGTGACAGTAAACTGGAAGTTGAGGCAGAAGAATAAGAAATTCCACCATCAAAACTATACTGATTTTCCGTGGAAGTAATCGCAATTGTTCCATAAGGATTTATACATGAAGTTGGTTGAGTAACGGTAAATAATGGGAGAGTGGGTGCATTCCCTGGCGGATCAATCGTAGCTGTCGTCGATGGAGAACTGCAACCGCTTGCAGTTAGTTTGATTTTAATTTTATAAGTTCCGGGACTTAAATTAGACGATGAATTGATGACCCAAGTCGCTCCATCATCAAAACTATAATAAGCAGCCGCAGAAATGATGGCAACCGTTCCAAAAGCATTGGTACAGCCAGAAGACTGTGTTACCGAAACTTGAGGTGCAGATGGAGTTACAGGCTGCTGATTGATGGTGGCAATTCCAGCAAAAGAAATACACCCGAAACGATCTTTAATCATCAAATTATAAGTTCCGGGGCTTAAATTAGATTTGGTGTCTGAAGAACCATAAGTAAGACCATTATCAAAACTATACTCTGCAGCCGCTGTGGTTATTTTTATAGAACCTAGTGATACAAAGCAATCCGGTTGAGTTATGGCTGAATTAGGACTTGGCAATGGAGCAGGAGTAGTAACCGTTGCTGATGCCGCATAAGAAATACAGCCAGCAGCATTTTTAATTTTTATCTTATAAGTTCCAGGAAGTAAATCACTTTTGGTGTTGGCATAAATGAAAGTCAAACCATCATCAAAACTATAGGTTGCAGCAGTGGTAGTTACGGTAATGGAACCAGTAGAAACACTGCAAGTCGGTTGAACTACGGAGACCGCTGGCGCAGCAATATTTATTCCCGAATCTAACGTTACCGGTACAGAAACCGATTCGCAAGAGGAAGAATTGGTTTTAATTTTCAAAATATAAGTTCCTGATCCAATATTTTTCTTTACCGGATCAGTACTCCAGGATGCGCCATCATTAAAACTAAAACTTTTGCCGGGCGTTGTAATGGTAATGCTTCCGTCCGTTGCATCACATGCTGTTGGCTGTGTAACAGTAAAAACAGGTGTTGGCGGAAGTGCCGGGGCGTTGTAAATATTCACATAAGCTCGTTGCGAAATGCACCCGGCTGCATTTTTAATTAACAGATTGTAATTTCCTGAATTGAGATTCGTTTTTACGGGATTTGTTGTCCAGGTTGCTCCATTATCAAAACTGTATAAATCTGCAATAGTATTTATATAAATCGAACCTTTCGGTACTGAACAGGTTGGCTGAATTATAGTAACAATTGGTTGTGCAAGGTAAAATTGATTGACTGAAGCGGTAGCTGCTTGTGAAATGCATCCTGCAGAATTTTTTATTAAAATATAATAATACCCAGGGGTAGGATTAAGTAAGGAAGGATTTGTTACCCAAGTTGTTCCATTGTCAAAGGAATATTGTGCAGCTTGAGAGACTACCGTTATACTTCCATTGTTTCCGCAGCTTGGTTGCACAACTTTTAGTAAAGGTCGCGGTAAATAGAAAGTAGTAATCGAAACATTCATTTCATAAGGATTTGAAGTACAACCCTGTGCGTTTTTAATCACAATATTGTAATAGCCTGAGTTCAGGTTTGTTTTTTCATTAACAGTGCTCCAGGTTTGGCCACCATCAAAACTGTATTCTGAGGCTACGGTGGTAATCTTAATACTTCCTTTCACCGTACATGTGGGTTGAACCACCGAAACATTTGGTTTTGGAAGATAGAATTTCTGTAAATTTAAAGAAGAAACGTAGTTTGATGATTTACAACCCGCTGCATTTTGAACCATAATGTTGTAATTTCCATCAGCAAGATTGGTGAAATTCGGTGAAGTGCTCCACGTTTGCCCACCATTGATGCTGTATTGTGACGCGGGAGTCGTTATAGAAATCGTGCCTCCAACGCCACAGGTTGGGTTTGTAAAAGTATAAGTTGGATTAGGTAAATAGAACTGTTGGATATTTACATAGGTTGTTGTAGAAGAACAATTCCCATCTTTTACCATTACATAGTAATACCCCGATGATAAATTATTTAAAACCGGCGACGTGCTCCAAGTACTGCCGCCATTAAAACTGAATGAAGTGCCCGGCGAAGTTACCGTGATACTGCCACTTGTACCACAAGTTGGCTGTACTACATTCACGGTTGGACTTGCGAGATTGGTAGTGTTCAAATAAACTGAAATACTGTTTGACCTACAATCCGCACTGTTTTTCACCATTAAATAATAATAACCAGCACTCAGATTATTGAAAACAGGGTTGGTACTCCAGTTATAACCATCAATACTGTACTGATCTGCGGTAGAAGTAAAAGTGATATTTCCGATATTCCCACAACTTGGGCTTACCGCTGTATAGGTAGGCTCAGGAAGATAAATTTGATTAAAATAAACATACTTAGTTTCAGATACACAATTTTGGCTATTTTTAATCATCACATTATAGCTGTTGCCGGTAAGATTACTGAAAACATTAGAGGTCACCCAGGTTTTTCCACCATCAATACTATAAAAACTGGATGGTGTTGTTATCGTAATCGTTCCTTTTGTAGTACAGGTTGGTTGTATGATAGTCACCTCAGGAGTTTCAATTTTAGGCGGATACAGAGAAATGTATTGCGGATTAGACATACAGCCAATACTGTTTTTAACTTTGATTTGGTAACTCCCGGCGGGTAATGTTTTAGTAGGAGTCGTTACCCAGGTTGCGCCATTATCAAAACTATAAAAATCTGAAACGGTATTAATACTGATCGATCCATCAGCGCCACAAGTTGGCTGAACAACCGAAACATAAGGTTGGTCTATTCGAGGTTCATATAAATAAACGGAAGTTTCTCTGGAAATACAACCTGCGGCAGTTTTTAACTTGATAATGTAGGTTCCGGCAGGTAAATCCTTCATATTACTCGTCGTCCAGGTGACGCCATTATCAAAACTGTAAAAATCTGCTTCTGTTACAATATAGATTGTTCCATTTTCACCACAGGTGGGTTGAATGGTTTCATAGATGGGATACATGGTCTGAAAACTCTGCAGATAAACACTCTCCAAATAAGAAGTACATCCCAGACTGTTTTTAATTCCAATGGAGAAATTTCCAGTAAAAATATTATCTAAAACATTGGTCGTACCCCAGGTTTGGCCACCATCGAAAGTATAGAAATCTGCGGAAGTATTGATGGTTATTTTTCCGGAAACAGTACACGCTGGATTTATAACCGTAAAATCGGGATCTCCTAAAGTGTCGCTGGAAATAACAACTCCTTGCGGATTAGAAATACATCCGGATGCATCTTTTGTCCGAATCGTATAAAGCCCAGGAGCTAAATTATCCATCGTAGAATTATTGACCCAGGTCACCCCGTTGTCATAACTATAATTCGCCGCAGGAGAAGTGATCGTAATGCTTCCCGTGTCACCGCAGAATTTAGGCTGCGTAGCATCATAATATGGATAAGGTAAAAGTGAAGCTTTAATAGTAACCTTCTGTGCGTACGAAGTACAACCTTTCACCGTTTTAATCATAATAGAATAATCACCCGGATAAAGATTAGATTTAATGGGATTTGTTCCCCAGGTTACTCCATTATCAAAACTATATTCCGACGCCGCCGAGGTGACTTTTATCGTTCCCGATGAAACAAAACAAGAAGGCTGGGTTATTTCTAAGGTCGGGGTCACCGCAGTCTGACTTGGTTCAATACTTACGGTTGCCATGCTGAAACATTCAAAACTGTCGGTAACGGTAACTGAATAAACGCCAATTGATGTTACGATGATATTTTGGCTAGTTTCTCCAGTACTCCATAAATAAGTGGAACCTGCTGAGGCTTTTAATTCTGTACTTCCGGAACAAACATTTAAAATCCCGGAAATAGTAGCAGTGGGATTTCTAACTTCTAAATTTGCCGGAATAATTTTATGGCATCCTGCACTCTGCGAAACCCGCACATAAATTACCGCAGAAGAGGAATTGTACGCCGTGAAATTGGTAATGGCGCCCGTATTATTAAAGGCGGAATTATAATCCTTAAAATAATTGAAAGTAAAGCCAGTTGTAGAATTAACAACCTGTGCATTAAAATCGGTTAAATTAAAATCTTCTTTTCCATCGTGATTCGCATCACATTTTGAAATTTTTGCAGTATTTACCTGAATATTGCAACCCGAAGAACAGTTCAAAAAACTGATGTCCCAGCCATCATTCGCATCTGGATCACTTGCCGAGGCAAATACCTGTGTATTTCCACTACTTCCGCAACCATTACCACCACTGGAAGTTCCCACATCAAAATCTGCTGTAACGCCAACATTGTAATTGCCCGTAGAAATATTGGGAAAGTTCTGAGGTAAAAGCGTGAAGCAGAATTTTTTTGTGATCGGATCCAGCGAAGAAGTTGTAGTGGTCGTATGAACAACCGACCCATTTTCATCATAAACCTTTAAGGTTAATTTTTTTAAAGTTGAGGTAACTCCTCCTGAATTTGGTAAAGTATAATTCCCGCAAACCGTCACCGGAAGTGTCGGACAAACTGCGTACAAAGGATCCAAAGTGACCGAACCAACAAAGCTTTCGTTGGATTGTAAAAGACAAATATCATCTACATAAGCATATCCGAAATGCCCGCCTAAACCACAACGGGAAGCCATAAATTCTACAGTGAATTCTTCATTATTGGGAATCGAAGAAATATCCAAAATACCGGATTGCCATTTCTCAGTGTACAAAGTAACATACCATGATCCGCCATCAGAAACTTTAGTGAAAATGCAGTTCTTCTCGTCACCGACTAAACAAAACTCACTAACCACCACTTTGTTTTTATTAATAATTCTTGCCTTAAAAAATGGTTGATTATCCCGGTGGCTATCGTCATAAACGGATTGTAGAACGGCTTTGTAATTAAATTTTAAAAAATTTTCATTATTTGTTTTAAACCTTTGTCCCTGAACAATTGAACCGTATGTTCCGGAATTTTCGTAATTTATTTTGAGCGCATATTGGTCGAATGCTTTAAGATCTCCCATATATCGATCAAACAGATTTGCCGGAACCGAACTCGCCATCAAATTACTATTGCCCGGATTATACTGTGGTATACTGTTTACAGCACTGTTAGAAAGAGATTTACATTGGGTCGGTCCGGGGGGGTCACCAATATTAAAAAGAAAATTTTTGATAAAATTTTTACCATTAATAGTTTCAACTTGTTCAAAACCACCATTGGTACACATTTCTACAGCGGTCGAACTTCCTTTTTGCAGATGAGATTGCTCCAACTGAATTTTCCGATTCCTTTCTTTGAGAAACTGAATTTTTTCTGAATGATCCGTAATTATTTTCCCTTTTGCATTTTCAAACATTCCATTCCGCAGATAATTGGTGGTGTCCGAAATTTTTGTTTGAGCGTACAAAGCCGAGAATAATCCAAGAAATAAAAAAAGATAAAGTTTCTTCATATAAAGTTTTTGTTGAAGTATATTTTAATATTCTTAACACATTTTAGGAATGGTTATGAAAATTTAACAAATATAACTCAAAAAGATATTTCTTTTTCAAAAATTGGTTTAGTCACAGATAAAATTTTCAATATTAAGAGCCTGTTTAAATTGTTTTTTAAAACCTAAAATCACAAACACCGCGGTCTTTTTTAAATTTCACCGCGGTGATTTATTATTTTCACCGCGGTGATTTTTCCATAGGTTACTGTAAAAAATAAGGAGTATAATAAGAGCTTTTTGTTTGTAGAGTAAATTTTTCATCATAATTTTATTAGCCCAGTAACCAATAAGTTACTAAACTGACAATCAATTTTTTATGTTTTTCAATATGAATATCCCATAAACTTTTTCTTTATTTAATTTTTCAACAGCCTATAAAACTGATGTTCTAATAAATAAAAAAATCCCTTCAATTAAAGGGAATTCATACTATTTCTAAACTAAAAAATCAATAGATTTTCTGCACTTTTTCAACCACGTAGGTTTTTCGTTTAATTTTCGGAGCGACATATTCTAAAACTTCTTGGTCTTCCCATCCTTTTTTCTTGTAAACTGAACTTGAGGATTTCCATATTTTTTGCTCAATTAATTCTACGGAAGCTTTGGAAAATTCTTTAATTGTTTGAAGTAATTCTTTCATTTTTTTCGAAGGAATTTTTTCCACCGTACTTTCAGGATGAATCTTACTTAGGAATAAAACTTCATTGCGGATAATATTTCCTAAACCTGGAAACACGTCCTGATTTAAAAGTACATCTCCAATTCTCTTGTCGCCATATTTTTCGAGCAAAAATTTTTTCGTTTTTTCTAATTTGTATTTTTTTGAAAATACATTTAGTTCCTGATCAAACGCGTGATCTTTTTGGAGTTTCTTAATTTTCACCACATAAAAATTGATGTGGTCTTCCCCGAAAAAAAGCGAAAAACTTGTATTGACTTTCTTGGATTCATTAATCAAAAAGCTTCCAAATAATCCAAAATGAACAGTGATTAAAAAGTCTTTGAAATCGAGTAAAAGGTATTTTCCATAGGTTTCAACCGAAACCACTTTTCTGCCGGAAATTGAGTCGGCGAAAGGATTGTTGTAGCCACCGCTTTCGGTCACGGTTTCACCTTCAAATCTTTGAAGTCGTTTCTTAAAAACAACAATGGAGGGACCTTCTGGCATGATTACGGTTTTTCGTTTTTTAGAATTTTCATCACAATCTGTTCTTCTTTCGTCAAACCGGATTTTCCGTCATCAATTTCTATTTCATCCAGTTCTCTTAAATATTTTTCAATAGAATCGTTTTCGTAAAGATTAATGATCAGTGGATGAATATAGTATTTTCGGCAAACAGTGCCGGTATTTCCCAGTTCGGCGGCTACCAGATCGATGGCCCGTTTTATTTTGGATTTTTGATTACCATCAATTTCCTGAGCTTCAATTTCTTTAAAGGCAATTAACGCATTCACCGTGCCAGACCACGTCCGGAAATCTTTTGCGGTGAAATCTTCGCCACTGATTTCTTTAATATAATCATTGACCATTCCACTTTCTATGGCGTGCCGTTTTCCATCCTCGTCATAAAACTGAAAGAGTTCTTTTCCGGGAATATCACGGCAGGTTTTTACGGCTTTTGCTAATTTGGCATTCTTTAAATCGATATCGTGGTAAATGCCTTTTTTACCTTTAAAAGAGAATTTTATTTTTTGACCGTTAATCGCTACATGTTTATCTTTCAAAGTCGTTAAGCCAAAAGATCCATACAGTTTTTCATAAATCGCATTGCCGATTCTAATATTGGTCCGTTCCATGAGACTTACCACCAACGCCAAAACTTTGCGCCTGTCTAAGGTGCGGTGATTCAAATCTTTTTCTAACTGCAGTCGGATATCGGGCAAAACTTCGCCAAAGTGCAGCATTCTGTAAAACTTCGTATGATTCCGTAAGGCATTCCAAATGGGATGGTAGCGGTACTGTTTGCGTTTTTTAGCATCCAGACCTGTGGCCTGTAAATGGCCGTTTTGCAACGCGCAGATCCATACGTTTTCCCAGGCGGGAGGAATCGCCAATTGATTAATCCGCTGAATCTCTTCTTTGTCTTTAATCTTTTCACCGCCAATAAAATAAATGAATTTATCTCCTCTTTTTCGGCGTGCGATTCCTTGATTTTCACTGTCGCTGGTGTAAACTAAATTTACTGCAGTTGCAGATTTCTCCGGATCCTTCATGATTTTCACCATTTTTGAAGGACTTATTTTAGTGATAAGTTCTAAAGAAGGATTTTCGGTTTTCATCCTGTTTAATTTTTCCCTCTGCTAAATAACCAAACGATTAAACCGATTACCAATGCAACCAGGAAAAATGCCCACCACATTCCGGCTTTGAAAATGGTGCCGATCGCGTCGCAACCGGTTAAACTCAATAAAGCAAAAACAGCCAGAGTAAGAAATGTAAACTTTTTCATAATTTTATTTTTTAAGGTTTATTAATGATAATTTAATTATTATTTTTTTATTTAAACTCTATGGTGATCAGGTTTCCAGTTGTGGATTGATTTTTTGATTTCGTCACCAGAAATATTTTGTTGAAGCGCTTTATCTAGCAAAATTTTAAATTCGTCATCGTAGGCAAAGCGCAAAGCGGCAATCTGATCAAAAGAAAGTTTAGATTCTGCTTCATCCGCGCTTTTACCGAAAAGTTCAAAATACCTTAGCTTAAACTCTAACCGTATAATACGGTCCTGATTTCCCAATGCGTAATGCTGCCGGATCATTAATGCTAAATAAAGAATTAGAAAAATAACGGCTGAAAATAAAATCCAGATTAATTGGTTTTGCTCATCGTTAAAAATTTTCCAGATTCCAATAATTTGTAGAATAAAAACAAGAGGAAGATAGATGAAATGATGTGGCGGATAGAATTTTTTGTGATTTTGATAATTTTGATTTTTCATAAATATTTCCCATCAAAAATTTAACCATTCTTAAAACTAGATTAAAATTCACTGTCTGTTCCTCCATTTTAAAGGCTAAAGCATCATTAAATTCCGGTTCAATAATCCAAAAAAGCCGGCAAAATCTTCACGCTGAACGTTAGAAATTACCGGCTTATTACAGGTTATTTTTGGTAAGATTTACATTTAATCGAAACCTCCTTTACGGGTTGGTTCTTTTACTTCCGGCCATTTCATAGGTTCACCGGTTCTTGGATTGATTGGCATTTTTATTCTTTCCGATGAAGCCTTTTCCGGATCTTCACTCGCCATATAAGTTAAAATCGCGATCGTCGCAACATTACTTTTAAGATCATCGAAAACGATTTTATCGTAGGTGTCTCTGTTGGTATGCCAGGTGTAATTTCCATAACTCCAGTTTAATGAACTCAACATAAATGCGGGTACGCCGGCTGCAATAAATGAAGCGTGGTCAGAACCTCCACCACCCGGGAATCCTGGGAAAGAAGTTTCGATTCCTTTGGTTAATTCTTTCGGAACGGCGCTTAACCATCTTCCGATATAATCATACGAATTCAAAAATCCCTGCCCGCTGATATTGGCGATTCTTCCCGTTCCGTTATCCTGGTTGAAAACCGCCTGAACATTTGGCATTTGGTCTTTATGTGCCCAGACATAACCGCGTGAACCATTTAAGCCCTGTTCCTCACTTCCCCAAAGTCCAACCACAATGGTTCTCTTTGGATTTGGATAATATTTTTTTAGAATTCTGGCAACTTCCATCATGGTGATGGTTCCGGTGCCATTATCGGTAGCGCCGGTTCCGCCATCCCAGGAATCAAAGTGCGCCGAAAGAATCACATATTCCTCTGGTTTCTCAGAACCTTTGATAACAGCAACTGTATTGAAAGTTGGAGCAGTTCCTCTGTCTTTCGAGTGAGCGTTAATTTTCAGTTTAGGCGTTTTTCCGTGCTGAATCATGCGGTATAACTGTCCATAATCTTCTAAAGAAATATCAACCACAGGAATGGTTTTCGTCCCGGCAGCGAAAATTTTATTCACTCCAAATCCTCTGGACCAATACGAAGAGACGATTCCGGCTGCACCGGCTTTTTCTAATTTTTCATTTAACGTTCTGGAGGTTTCTCCTGTCGCAGCAATTGATTTTCTCCACTCTTCAGAAGCTTCAGCGGATTCTTTTTTCATTTTCTCAAAAGATTCCGGCGTTGCAAATTCTTTCCAGTTATTTTCAGGTCTTCCCGTTGGCTGGTATTGGGAAACCATCACCAGTTTTCCTTTTACTTTTGGCAGCCAGGCGGCAAATTCTTCTTTGTTCTTAAACATGGGCAACATCACCACATCGGCGGTTAAGCCTTTAGCAGAAGTTGCAGGACTGAAAGCCAACTGCATTCCTTCGATTGATTTCGCATAAGGAGCAACCATTTCTATGGATGATGGTCCTCTTTCCCAGGATTTCCATTCGCCCCATTTTTCGTTTTGGGCATCGATTCCCCAGTTCTGAAAACGTTTTACGGCCCAGTCATGTGCCTGCTGCATTTTTGGACTTCCCACCAGTCTTGGCCCAATGTCGTCCATCAATTCATACGCAAGGGTTTCGAGTTGAGAGTTTTGATAGGTTTCATCCATAATAGATTTTACCATTTGGTCTTTGGTTTGAGCGTTTAAACCCACAGCAAAAACCGTAGAAACCATCAATAATTTAGCATAGTTCTTCATTGAATATAATTTTTGCGATGAAGATAATAAAATTTATTCTAAGGAACTGTCTGTTCATGGGATAAAATAAAATACCGGCGAAGTTCTTGCTTACTCGCTTTAATTTTTTAATTTTATAAAAAAATAGATTATGAATTTAATTATCCGATTATTAGTGACTGCGATTGTCGCTTTTTTATTAACGAAAATTTTAGGTGGAGTTCATATTGATAGCTTTGGATCTGCCGTAATTTTCGCTTTGATCTTAGGAGTCCTTAACTTGATTGTTACACCTGTTTTGAAGATTTTAGGATTGCCTTTAACCATTCTTACGTTAGGTTTTTTCTCTTTGGTCATTAATGCTCTGGTGGTTTTACTGGCTGCGAAATTTGTAGACGGAATGGCCATTGACGGATTTTGGTGGGCCTTTATTTTCAGTATCGCTTTGTCCTTAATTACTTCATTATTAAATGGAATTATTACGTCCGATAAATAATTTATTAAAAAAAAGAAAATGTCATAGCGGTTTCAATTATGTTTGAACCGCTTTTTAATTCATAGCGGATGATGCACTTTCATTAACAACGGGAAACCGATGATTGAAAAATGTTCATCAGATTTAGTAATTTTAAAATAAAAATTAATGCGTACCACTCTTACTTCTTTATTGCTGCTGTTTTTCTCTGTGCAGATTTTCGCTCAGCAATTATATATTCCGCGGAACATTGCCAAAGCTTATGAAAATAAAACCCGGGCGTCGGATGGGAAACCCGGCGAAAATTATTGGCAAAATTCGGGAAATTATACGATTGATTTCAATGTAAATCCAACAACTAAAATCGTTTCCGGAAATGAGACGATTATTTATTCAAATAATTCTCCTGATGAATTGAAATCGGTGGTGATCAGATTTGTGAATAATGTCCATAAACCGACTTCGCCCAGAGCGGCTAAAGCTTCACCTGATTTTTTAAGTGAAGGTTTAAAAATAAAATCGCTTTCTGTCAATGGTG
Source organism: Chryseobacterium sp. MDT2-18 (assembly GCF_030815285.1). Taxonomy (NCBI): domain Bacteria; kingdom Pseudomonadati; phylum Bacteroidota; class Flavobacteriia; order Flavobacteriales; family Weeksellaceae; genus Chryseobacterium; species Chryseobacterium sp. MDT2-18. Next base: position 226,276 of record NZ_JAUSWQ010000001.1, read on the forward strand.
AAAATTACAAAGTAAATTCTCAAGACTGGGAAACATTCTATGATTTAAAATTAAATAAATCTTTGTTGCCAAACTCCAAAAATACCATTAAAATAGAATGGGAGTTTCCGTTATCAAAAGAGAGTGGAAGAGAAGGGCAAATCGATGAAACCACGTTTTTCTGTGCGTATGCCTATCCGAGAATTTCGGTCTACGATGATTATAATGGTTGGGATAAATTGGCCCATAACGGCCGAAATGAATTTTATAATGACTTTAATAATTATGAAGTTGCCGTTACGGTTCCAAAAAATTTCGTGGTTTATGCGACGGGAGTTTTGCAGAATCCGGAAGAAGTTCTGCAGTCGGGAATTTTAAAGAAATTTAAATATTCATTAAAATCCAATCAGGTTATTCATGTTGCCACGAAAGACGAAATCCAAAAACAAAAAGTAACCAAACAGAATCCATTTAATACCTGGAAATTTAAGGCTGAAAACATTACCGATTTTACGTTTGGCTTAAGTTCCACTTACGTCTGGGATGCTTCAAGTGTTCAGCTGAAATCGAAAAGAGTGAGCACGCAGGCAACTTATAATGCGGGAACGGCTGATTTTGAAAAATATGTGGAATGGGAAAGATACAGCATCAAATGGTTTTCTGAAAACTGGCCGGGAATAGAATATCCTTTCCCTACCATGACCGGTTTTCAGGGATTTGCCGATATGGAATATCCTATGATGGTGAATGATACTGCGATTCCTGATGATTTTGCTGACTCCCGCCAAACGGTGGATCATGAGATTGCCCATACGTATTTCCCTTTTATGATGGGAACCAACGAAACACGATACGCTTTTATGGATGAAGGTTGGGTGACGGCTTTCGAATATCTGATTGGTGAAGCTGAAAACGGAAAAGCTTTTAATGATAAAATGTTCACCGATTTCCGGGTGAAAAAATACATTAATGATCCGTCAACGGAGCAGGATCAGCCGATTATTTCGATGAGCAGCCAACTGTCTGGGATGGGCTACGGAAGCAACGCTTATATCAAACCGGCTTTTGCCTATCTGTCTTTGAAAAATCTACTGGGCGACGAGCTGTTCAAAAAAACGCTGCATTATTACATGAACATCTGGAAAGGAAAACATCCGACGCCGTGGGATTTCTTTTACAGCATGAATGAAGGCAGCGGACAAAATCTGAATTGGTTTTGGAACAACTGGTTTTTCAGCAATAATTATATCGATTTAAAAATTAATTCAGCAGTTATTTCCGGTAAAAATCTGAATTTGACGGTTGAAAATGCAGGCGGATTTGCCATTCCGTTCGATGTAGAAATTACTGGTCAGGATGGAAAAGTTTCTGTAAAACATTTTACGCCGGAAGTATGGAAAAACAACGGATCTTTTACCACGCAAATCGAAGTAAATCAAAAACTGAAATCGGTAAAAATCGACGGTGGAATTTTCATGGATTATACGCCGGCTAATAATTTACTTAACTTTTAAAAAGTACAGTTATGAAAGAATTCGTTACTGCAAAAATGGATGACCGAACGAAAATATTTACATTGATTCTTCTCGTGCTTCTCCCTTTATTGGCATTAAGTTCATTTTTTATGCAACCGCCAAAACCTGTCGTTTCTGTGGTTTTGACAATTTTACTGATTTCGGTTATTGTGATTTCTTACGGCTTGGTACCGAAAAGAATTGCAATATCGGATGATCAAATTTTAATTAGAAATTTATTCGGAGCGGTGATTATTAATATCAACGAAATCAAGACAGCAGATAAAATTGAAAAAACCGGATTAAATCTGAGAACTTTCGGAGTCGGCGGTTTGTTCGGTTATTTTGGATATTTTAATGGTCGCGATGTGTGGTATGTTACCAATATTCATAAAAAAGTAAAGATGATTTTAAAATCCGGAAAAATTTATATGATCAGTCCCGAAAATCCTGATAATTTTCTTCAGGAAGTTCACCGGAGAATGAGCGAAATGGTTTAGCAGTTGCTTTCTTCCTGAATTTTCTATATTTGTAAGCGCCTAATTTTCGATGATTAGTTTAAAGAAAATTACCGATTTTTAAACCTTTTATATATCTAAAAAATTTAATTTTAAAAATGAAAATAAAACACACCCTTGTTGCTCTGGCGGCACCGTTCCTCATGAACGCGCAAAATGTGATGACGCCCGAAATATTGTGGACCCTGAATAAAATCGGAGTCTCTGCCGTTTCGCCGGATCAGAATTCACTGATTTACAGTATCGGAAAAACCGATTTGAAAACCGAGAAAAACAATAAGAAAAACTTTTTCTTTACAATCAAAAATGGTGAAGCAACCGCACTGGATTTAGGGAAAAAATCTTTAATTCAATGGGATGCCAACGGAATTTACGCTCAGGAAGAAGAGAAAATTTATCTTTCTAAAGATGCAGGAAAAACCTGGACAGAATTTTACACTGTCGGAAAAGCAGATAATATCGTGATTTCTCCCGATGGCAAAAAAGTGGCTTTCAGTAAAGAAGTTTTGGTAGAAAAATTATTGGGAAAAGATAAATATGCTGATACTCCAAAATCTACCGCTCATATTTACACCGACTTGAATCACCGTCACTGGGATTATTTTAATGAAGGAAAATACAATCATGTTTTTGTAGTTAATGTTACAGAAACCGCTGATAAAGCCAAAGATTTATTGGAAGGGAAACCTTGGGATTCTCCGCAAAGACCTTCTGGTGGAACGGAGGATTTTATTTGGACACCAGATTCTGCACAACTGTTGTATGTGACCAAACCATTGAGCGGCGCTGAGTATGCATTTTCCACAAATACCGATATTTTCGCTTACGATTTGGCTACAGGAACTTTAAAAAACCTTACCGAAACTAATAAAGGATATGACGTTTCGCCGAAGTTTTCACCAGACGGAAAGTATTTATACTGGATGTCTATGGCAAGAGATGGCTATGAAGCCGACAAAAATGATTTAAAAATCATGAACTGGAAATCGGGGGAAACCACTAATCTTACCAAAGATTGGGATGAAAGCATCACCGGTTCTGTTTTCTGGGCAACCAATTCTAAAGAAATTTATTTTACAACAGCCTGGAAAGGAACCAAGCAGTTGTTTTCATTAAATCCGAAAAACTCTAAAATTCAGCAGATTACCAAAGGTGATTTTGATTTGAATGATATTTTTGCGCAACAGAAAAATTCGTTACTGATTTCCAGAAACGACATGAATCACAATCCCGATTTATTTTCCGTAGATGTGAAAAACGGATCGATGAAACAGGTAACGGAAGTGAATAAGAAGAATTATGAAAGCATTACACCTTCCAGAACTGAACTGAAAATGGTGAAAACCACCGACGGAAAAGAAATGGGCGTATGGTTTATTTATCCGCCAAACTTCGATGCGAATAAGAAATATCCAACTTTATTATATTGCCAGGGTGGACCGCAATCTGCTTTGACACAGACTTTCAGCGTACGGTGGAATTTTGCTTTGATGGCCGCCAACGATTATATCGTGGTTGCACCAAACCGAAGAGGAATGCCGGGCTGGGGTACAAAATGGAATGAAGACATCTCTAAAGATTGGGGCGGACAGGTAATGCAGGATTATTTGGCAGCTGCTGATTTTGCCAAAACATTACCTTACGTTGATGGTGACAGAATGGGAGTAGTGGGAGCGAGTTACGGCGGATACAGCGCCATGATGCTGGCAGGAATCCACGAAAACCGTTTTAAAACTTTCATTGCTCATGACGGTCTTTTCGATATGAAATCCTGGTACTTAACCACCGAAGAATTGTTTTTCGCGAAATGGGATTTAGGAGGTTCTCCTTATGACAATCCGGTTCCGAAATCATACACTGAATTCAATCCTTCGAACTTTGTGAATAAATGGAATAAACCAATGATGATTATTCAGGGAGGAATTGATTACAGAGTTCCTTATGAGCAAGGTCAGGAAGCTTTCCAGGCTGCTAAACTGCAAGGTTTGAAAGCGAAATTCCTTTATTTCCCCAATGAAAACCACTGGGTTCTGCATCCGCAAAACGGTTTGGTGTGGCAGAGAGAATTTTTTGAATGGTTGAAAGAAACGTTGTAAAATTCCGTTCTGATAGAAGGATGACAAAAATTTTATAAATTTTTGATAACGATGTTTTATCTATTAAAAAAATAGTTTAGTGTAAAGTTTTATAATCCCAAAAGAACTGCTGAGCGACGATATATTTTACGATAAGGGCTAACTTCTACGGTTAGTCCTTTTTTCTTTTCCAGCCAGCCATGCCAATACCAAATTCCGCTAAGCTATTTCGCCTTAATAATGTTGCATACAAGATCATTAAGGGATTTAATCTCCAATTAGTGCTTTCTCAGGAGAATGACAAGATAGCAATGGCCAGATAATAAAGGCGTCCAGAAAACTATTTAAGTGAATAAAATTTCAACATGCTGATTTTTTTCAAAATGAGACTAACACCGATCAAAAGACTAGATCTCTATTTTATGAAAAACAACTCAAAGTTCAAAAAAAAAGTGTATTTTCGAGTAATGTTTTAATTAACAAATATTTAACATTAATCAAATTAACATCAAAAAGTACTTTATGGATTTATTATTTTATCTCGTACCAATATTTGGTATTATTGCCTTAATCTACACTTTTATTCAGAGCGCCTGGGTAAGTAAGCAAAATGCAGGAAACGACCGTATGAAAGAAATCAGCGGTTATATTTCTGATGGAGCCATGGCCTTCCTGAAAGCGGAATACAAGGTGATGGCCTATTTCGTCGTAGTTGTTGCAATTTTATTGGCCGTAATGGGTGCCTCAAGTACCAATTCTCACTGGAGCATCGGTATCTCATTCGTTTTAGGGGCGATTCTTTCTGCGCTGGCTGGCTTTATCGGAATGAAAATTGCGACCAAAGCCAACGTAAGAACTGCAGAAGCGGCAAAAACTTCTTTGTCTAAAGCATTAAAAGTGTCCTTTACCGGAGGTTCTGTAATGGGAATGGGCGTTGCTGGTTTAGCCGTTTTAGGTTTAGGAGGATTGTACATTATTATCAAACAAATATTTGCACCCGGTGCTGGGGTAGATTCCCATGAGATGGAAAGAACAATCGAAATTCTGACCGGTTTTTCTCTCGGTGCAGAATCTATTGCCCTTTTCGCAAGAGTTGGTGGTGGTATTTATACCAAAGCAGCTGATGTTGGTGCTGACTTAGTGGGCAAAGTAGAAGCAGGTATTCCGGAAGATGATCCAAGAAATCCGGCCACGATTGCTGATAATGTAGGAGATAATGTAGGAGACGTTGCAGGAATGGGCGCCGATTTATTCGGATCTTATGTTGCAACAGTATTGGCCACTATGGTTTTGGGTAGAGAAACTTTATCGGTAGACGCTTTTGGAGGTTTTGCTCCCATTCTTTTACCCATGTTAATCGCAGGAACCGGAATTATTTATTCTATGATCGGTACTTTATTTGTTAAAATCGGCGAAACAACGAGTTTAGATATTACTCCGGTACAGAACGCTTTGAACCTGGGGAACTGGGGAAGTATAGTGTTAACTGCTGTTTCATCTTACTTTTTGGTGAATTATTTAATGCCCGAAACCATGACTTTAAGAGGTCATGAGTTTACCAAAATGGGCGTTTTTGGTGCTATTATCGTTGGATTAGTCGTGGGAACTTTAATGAGTATTATCACTGAATATTACACCGCGATGGGTAAAAAACCCGTTAAAAGTATTATCAAACAGTCATCTACCGGACATGCGACCAATATCATTGGAGGTCTTGCAGTTGGTATGGAATCTACATTATTACCGATTCTCGTATTGGCAGGAGGTATTTACGGATCTTATCTTTGTGCAGGATTATACGGTGTTGCAATTGCAGCAGCAGGAATGATGGCGACTACCGCGATGCAGTTGGCAATTGATGCTTTCGGTCCTATTGCAGATAACGCAGGTGGAATTGCAGAAATGAGCGAACTGCCCAAAGAAGTTCGTGAAAGAACAGATATATTAGATGCCGTTGGTAATACAACTGCAGCGACCGGAAAAGGTTTTGCAATCGCTTCTGCTGCTTTAACGGCATTAGCCCTATTTGCGGCCTTCGTGGGTATCGCAGGGATTGACGGAATTGATATTTACAGAGCCGACGTATTAGCAGGGTTATTTGTGGGAGCCATGATTCCGTTTATCTTCTCCTCTTTAGCGATCAGAGCGGTAGGTACTGCAGCGATGGCAATGGTAGAAGAAGTCCGAAGACAGTTCCGCGAGATCCCCGGAATTTTAGAAGGAAAAGCGGTTCCTGAATACGAAAAATGTGTCGCCATTTCTACGGATGCTTCCCTTAAAAAAATGATGCTTCCGGGAGGGATTGCTCTTGTAGCTCCTTTAGTGATGGGCTTTATTTTTGGTCCGGAAGTTTTGGGAGGATTCTTAGCGGGAGCTACGGTTTCGGGAGTATTGATGGGAATGTTTCAAAATAATGCCGGCGGAGCTTGGGATAATGCCAAAAAATCTTTTGAGAAAGGAGTTGAAATTAATGGCGATATGCATTACAAAGGTTCTGATGCGCACAAAGCATCGGTTACCGGTGATACAGTAGGAGATCCTTTTAAAGATACTTCCGGTCCGTCAATGAATATTTTAATTAAATTAATGTCGATTATTTCTTTGGTTATTGCTCCAACTTTAGCGGTTCTACACAAAGATAAAATTATCGAAAACAGAAGGGCTAAATTAGAATCTTTACAGAAAATGTCAGGAATCACGGCATCAGCAGCTGCGGTACATGGCGTTACGGAGATTGCTCCGGGAATAGCTACAGGAACACTTAATGAAGAAGGTGATTACGTTTACGATACCGGAAATCTTCAGGAAATTAAATTAACTGACAAATCAATCGGTGTGGGGCAAAACAGCCAGTTGCTTTCTTTGTATAATGCGCTTCAGTCTAAAGACCAAAAAGCTTTAGACAATACAAAGTGGTTTACGATCGAAAATCTACACTTCCGGACAGGAAGCAGCGATTTAAAACCAGGTTCAGAGCAGCAGCTCAATAATTTAGCTGAAATTCTAAATGCGTTCCCTACCGCGAAAGTGAAATTAGGAGGTTATACCGATAATACCGGCACCGAAGAAGCCAATCTTAAGTTATCGAACTTACGTGCCCAGGCCGCAAAACTCAAATTATTAGAAATGGGAATTGCAGCAGACAGAGTACAGGCAGAAGGTTATGGCTCTCAACATCCGGTTTGTGCCGAAAATGATACCGATGAATGCAAAGCACAAAACAGAAGAATTGATGTCCGTATTTTAAATTTTTAAACCGGATAAGTTTTATTTAATAATAAATCCCAGCTGAAAAGTTGGGATTTATTTTATTTATTGAAATGCACTTACGCAGAATTCCTTTTCTTACCTATTCGTTTATCTATTATCCATCAGCGAAGCGATCTCTTGCCTTTTTGTCTGAAATTTACCAACCCTTTTTCCGAACATATACAAAAGTAATAAGGGAAATAATTCCCATCAGTCCAAGAGTGAAATAATAACCGTATTTCACGTTAAGTTCCGGCATGAAAACGAAGTTCATTCCATAAATTCCCGCAATAAAAGTAATTGGAAAAAAGTACATCGAATAAATGGCAAGCACTTTCATTACCTGATTCGCCTTTTGATCGCTCATCGCCAGAAACATGGAAATTAAACTGGTAACCTGCGCATTCAGATGTTCGAAGTCTGCGATGACGTCTTTGTGCTTGTCTTTTAAATCGGTTACGACAGTATCATCGAGCTGAAGCACTTTAAATTTTTCAACCCAAACGGTAGAAATATTAAGAATTCTGGTATTCAAACCCGACTTTCTTTTCAACCGGTACAGCCGGCGGATATGATTAGATTGATTGGTCGTTTTAAGGAAAACTTCGCTTTCGATCTGATCCATGATTTCCAGCAGATTTGTCGATTCGTCATCGTACGACTTCATCACTTTTAAAGCTAAATTCAGTGCGATTTCATCCCGGGCGATATGTTCGTTCTGCGGCAGTACGATTTCTTTTTTTAATTCGTATACGCTTCTGTTCTTCAGCCGGTGAATCGTAATGATGACATGATCAAATAAAAAAATTCCCAGTTTGGTAGAAATATCACTGATGGTATTCAAATTCGATCTTTCCAGTTGGGTATTTTCCCGCATAAGGAAAAAATTAACATTTCCGTCCTGTTCAAATTTCGGCAGGTGATTCGCATCGATCGTATCTTCTAAAAGAAGTGAATTAATATCGTAACGCTCATGCAGAAAAGTCAAATCCTCTTTTGTTGGACTTTCTACATCAATCCATTCACAATGTTCATTTTTAAATAATATTTCAATAGGCATTTGGCAAATTTAAGTTAAAATTAACATTTAAATCTACAAATGACACCAACCTACTAAATTTATTTTGTGAGTAAAGAAAAAAAATCAAGAAGTGTCCGGATTAAATTTTACGCCGATTTTCGACATCCGATTTTGTGTTAAGATTCACACAAATCCAGAGCATTAATTCATGGAATGTAGAAAATTTTTGATTTTCGTCCAACAGGTCATTTCTTCTAATGAAAAATAGGAGAGACTGATGTATTTGCAATAAAGTTAAAAATCTTTTTTTCATTAAAATCAATACTCTCAAAAGCGTCTATATATCACTTATTTTTGGAATTGTCATATAAATTTGCTATATTTGAAACTATGCTGGCAAAAAGAAAACCTTCGTACTTTCCTTTAACGAATACTTTCGATGATTCAAAGTGGTTGTTTTTGTCGTATCTGCATGATGACAAATTTCTGAAAAATTCTAAAGAGTTCATTTAATCCACCCTGTCAAGATTCAGGACAGGGTCGTTTACTTTTATTAAATACTCAATAATTTTGAATACTTTTTTATAAAAATACAAACACAATTTTTGTGCTTGCATTTTTTACTGAATCTGACCCCAGGTATTCTTCAACTCACTTTTAAAATAAAGCATTATGTCCGAAAATATAGTTTTAACCACTGGAGTTTACGATTTGATCAAAGATCATTTAAGAAGAAAAAGAACAACTCAACAGGAAGAACAGATTCTTTTAGATCAGTTAAAAGTTGCCAAACAGGTTCTGCGAAAAGATTTGCCAGACGATGTCGTAACGGTGAATTGTGAAGTGAAAGTAAAAGATGTTTCGACCAACGAAGAACAGAAATATCTATTTGTCCAGACGGACAGAGCAAAAATAAAAAAAGGAAAATATTCCATTTTATCGCCGATAGGACTGGCAATCGTCGGAAATAAAGTTGGTGATATTATCACCTGGCCATTCGAGGATGGTGATAAAAAAATAGAAATTTTAGGAGTGGAACATTACAATTAATAAATTCCTATTGTTTTTAAAAGAGACTCACAATTTTTGTGAGTCTCTTTTATTTAGCGAAAATTTCAAGTGGTTTAATTGTATTAAATCAGGCGTCAATGTCAGAGTTTCTTTTTTTATCTTTTGAAAAACTTAAAAAAATATCGCTTTTATGAGGATTATTATTTTAAAACAAACTTAAAAAGACTCTGATGGTAATCACGAAATTTACTATCTGTTTTTTTTGGTTTTATTTTTGATGAAATTTTTCGGAATTTTCTTCGCAACCTTATCGGGGAAATAATTATTTTTATTTGTTGGGATTTTAGAGAGCTTATCTGCAAAATCTAAAAACTTATCTCTGAATTTATAAATTGAATGCATCATGAAAAAATTAGAGTTTACCATCGAGATCAGTGCTTCCCGCGAAAAGGTTTGGGATGCGCTCTGGAGTGATCAGAATTACCGTAAATGGACTGCCGTCTTTATACCGGGTTCCTACTATGAAGGTGAACTTCTGGAGGGTAATGATATTCGTTTTTTGTCGCCGGGACAACACGGCCTTTTTGCAGTAGTGGAAAAGTTAATTCCTTTTCAATCCATGCATTTTCTGCATTTTGGACTGGTGCTCGACGGGATTTCGCAGGGCAAAACCTTCTCTGAAAACTCTATTGAATACTATGATTTATATGAAACGGAGCAGGGCACCAAATTAACGGTGAACATCCATACCGAAGAAGAATATGTTACCTATTTTTCCAACAGTTTTCCCCGCGCATTGAATGCAGTTAAAGAACTTGCAGAATCTTAGTGATTGCCTTCATTCTTTTTTATCTGATCCATAATCCATTCTAACTGGACGTCTTTTTTCTGTAAAACCTGCTGTAAAGTAGGGATGATTTCGTAGTCAGGAAGAACGCCTTTTTTTGTTTCTGTAAATTGAATATTGGGCTGAACAAGCATCAGTCCAACGGGCAATTTTAATTTGGAGTGCGGTAATTTTTCGGTAGAATATCTCCCGGCAACTGTCCCGTCATTGGCGCCGCCGGTTTCTTCACCTACCAGGAAAGCTCTTTTTGCATCTTTTAATTTTGAGGAAATTATTGATGAGGCCGAGAAACTGCTTCCATTAATCAGAACATAAATCTTTCCGTTGAAGTGGTTTTTTTTCGGTTTTTTAAGAGCGAAAATGCCGTTGTTTTTCAGATAAAATTTATCGTCTTTCTTTTTAACAGACAAAGCGGTGCCCAGCAAATAAACCGGATACGTTACTGCAGCTAACGGTTGGGCTAGTGTCGGGATTTCGGTGAAATAATTCGCATGAAACATTGATGTACGAGAGGTTACTTCCATATCATCAATGAATTTAAACTCTTCAGAAACGAGGTAGGAATATAAATTATTAATTTCAGATAAAGAACCGCCGAGATTATCCCGGACATCTAAAATTAAATATTTCGCCGGTGATTTCTTTAATGCTGCAAAACTCTGTTTATAAAATTTACGTGAAAAAGTTCCTGAAAAGGTTTTGATTTTCATGTATGCAATGGTAGAATCTTTGGTTGGAAACTGTAAATCACGGTTGAAACTTTTGGTGACAATATTATAATCTTTTGTTTTTCCGGTTTCGCTTTTTGTCAGTTTTTTATTTTCCTGCTCCGTCTTTTTCTTTTCTTCTCTGGAGATTTTTTCCCGATGGATATAAAAGGTTTTTAATTCATTCTGATAGGTCGTTTCAATTTTCACACTGTCTAAAATCCCATATTCGGCGGTGAAAAAAGAAGGCCATCTTCGCGCCATCGAATATTTTTGAAACGTTGTATTATCGCCGTCACTGTTCACGATTGGTTTGTATTTTTTGAGTAAATCTTTTACCGGAATATCTTTAATTTTTAAAATTTCCGTTCCCACATTCATATTTGGGATTTTTGCAGGATTATCTTTAACAAAGATTCTGTCACGATCAATCACGAAATTATAGCGGCTTAATAAACCTTTTTGATTTTTAAGGTTTTTGATTTCTTTTTTGGTCAGTCGTTTGTCATATGGATATAATCTCAGGTGTCCTTCTTTAATTTTGGCGATAACGGGCGCGAGTTTTTCATAAAACTCATTCGGCTTCAATGGTTTCTGAATCGTCATTTTCAAACTGTCAAATTGATAATCAAGATCTTTCTTAGAAATATACCAATACAGTTTTGGGTGAAGTTCTTCAAGTTTATGTTGAGTGAAATCAACATCTTTTCTTAAGTTTTCAGCAGAAACAGGAATCGCTGATTTCGCATTGTACTTTTTTACGGAAACACAAGAGGAGATGACGAAAAACAGCGAAAACAGGATGATTTTTTTCAAAGTATAATTTTTGCTAAAAATAAAATTTTATAATGAAATAAACGAACAAAAAAACTTCCCATTAAAAATGAGAAGTTGCCGTTTTTTAAAGTGTATTATTTTACCCTAAAATCGTTACTGTATTTTGCAGCATTTCAAAAATGGCGTCTCTGCCGCTTTCCGGTTTTACATTGACTGCACGTGTTCCATTGAAATGCAAACAGGTGACATACCCTAATTTTGCGGCATCTAAACACGTATATTTCACACAATAATCCAAGGCTAAACCTACGATTTCAAGAAGCTGAATATCGTGGTATTTCAAAAAATCATCTAAACCAGTTTTGCTAAAATGGTTGTTATCCTGAAATCCGCTGTAACTGTCAAACTCTGCATTGGTTCCTTTCTGAATGATGTGCGTCACTTTGTCACGGTTTAAATCTGGATGAAATTCTGCACCAAAAGTTCCTTGAACACAGTGATCCGGCCACATAAACTGTGGAATCCCGTTAAGAATAATCGTGTCGCCAATTTTTTTTCCGTTGTTGGAAGCAAAACTTTTATGATCAGCGGGGTGCCAATCTTGAGTGAGCACGATCTGGTCATAATCATTATCCTGCATCAGCAGATTAATATAGGGTATAATTTCATTGGCTTTCGGAACCGCAAGTGCGCCACCTTCGCAAAAATCATTCTGTACATCAACGATAATCAGGGCTTTTTTCATATTCTTATTTTTTTAAGTTGTATTGCATTCAACTTATTTTGTAGTAAATTTACAAAGTAAAACGCAAAAGTTCAGCCAAATTGAATGACAGGCCAAATCGGCAAAAAACGCAGATAATATGGACAATTCAGAATTTAAAAAATATCCGATCGGGAAATTTGAGGAATCTCAAAAAATTACAGATCAAGATATTGACCTGCATATTAAAACACTAAAAGATTTTCCAGCAAGACTGAAAAACCTGGTTCAAAACTGGGACACAGATCAACTGGATACCCAATACCGCACCGGAGGTTGGACGATTCGCCAGCTGATTAATCACTTATCGGACAGCAGCATGAACAGTTATACGCGCTTTAAACTCGCTTTAACTGAAGATAATCCTACGATAAAAACGTATAATGAACAACAGTGGGCAGAGTTGCAGGACAGTTTCAGCATCGATGTAAAACCCGCTTTTCAAATGCTGAAGGGAATTCATAAAAGATGGGTGTATGAACTGAAATCACTGACCAACAAAGAATATGAGAGTACATTTCATCATCCGGATCAAAACCGCGATATCACTTTAAAAGAAAATCTGGCGTTTTGTGCCTGGCATTGTGACCATCATTTTGCGCATATTAATAATTTGAAATTAGAAAACAACTGGTAAAACAAAACTGAGTATATTGGTTTTTAAAACACGATAAAATATGAGTTTTTTTAATAAAATATTTGGCAGTGATGAGCCACAAAAATCATCGCCATCCTTTTGGAATGCAATTGAATCCGAAGAAGATCTGCAAAAAGCTATCGATCAGTCCTTTGAAAAGAAAGTGGTTGTGTTTAAACATTCCACGAGGTGTCATATCAGTAAAATGGTTCTGAAAAATTTTGAAAATGAAGTAGCTGGTGCAGAAAATGATGCAGTATATTATTTCTTGGATTTAATTTCATACCGGCCGATTTCTAACAAAATGGCTGAAGATTTAGGCGTCACACATCAAAGTCCGCAAATGATTGTTTTAGAAAATGGAAAGGCAGTGAAAAACGCTTCTCATCAAAGTATTTCCGTTAATCTTATTTAAAGGCTAGTTATGGATGCTATTCAAAATATCAATAATTATTTATCTGAAATCCTTGAAGTTCCTGTAGAAGCAATTTCGGGATGCAGCAGTTTTTACACGCTGAAAAAAGTGGCCAAAAACGAATTTCTGCTCCATGAAGGAGAAGTGTGTTCGGATACTTTTTTTGTAGAAAAGGGATTGCTTAGAATGTACTCGCTCGACCGGAACGGAAAAGAACATATCATACAGTTTGCGCCGGAAAACTGGCTGATTTCTGACCGCAGCTCGCTTAATTTTAATGAGAAATCAAAATATTATATTGAAGCAGTTGAAGATTCAGAGGTTTTTGTTTTGACTAATGATTTCTTCACCAATATGATTGAGAAATATCCACAAACTGCCGAAAATAATGATATGCTTCTGCAGAAACACATCCGGAATTTACAGAATCGGGTAAATTCACTTTTGGCAGATACCGCCGAAGAACGGTACATGAGTTTTATCAAGATGTATCCCAATATTTTACTGCGCGTCCCACAATGGATGGTTGCATCATATCTCGGCATTACACCGGAAAGTTTGAGCAGAGTCCGAAAAGAACTGGCCCGTAAAAATTTCAAAACTTCATAAAAAAAGGAACTCGCCTGGAGCAGTCATGGTCGGAAGAAATTCCAACCATGACTACGCCTGGAGTTCCTTTTTAATTTTATTTCAATTTTTTGAATTTGTAGTATTGATAAAATATTGAGCCAGAAATTCCTAAAATTATAATAACAACAACCCAAAAAAAAGTTCTGGAGAAATTTTCACTATTTAAAATTTCAATTAAACAAGCAAGCCCTGAAACTAAAGTTATAAGTCCATACATTAAATAGTTATTAGTATCATTTGTAAAAGATGGCACCTTTCCCCCGGTGTAATGTCCTAAGTTATACATATTTTTATCCCACTCTTCATAACCCTGCAAAATATATGGATCGATCTCAACTTCATTTTCATCTAATTTCAAGTCTTCAATAATCTGCAATATTTTGTTTCTTTCAATTTCATCTGAGGAAATACTTAAATTTTCCAAATCGATAGAATGCAGAATATTTTGCTCATTTAAAATTGAATGAACATATTCTAAATTAGAGACGAACGTAAATTTTCTAATAACTTTCATAAGATATAAAAAAAAAAAGCAGGCTTTTTAAAAACCTGCTCTAATTTATTGAAAATTTTAATAGAATAATTATTTCCCTAAATACGATTTTAAAATCTTACTTCTCGTATTGTGTTTCAATCTTTTAATCGCTTTTTCTTTAATCTGACGAACTCTTTCTCTCGTAAGGTCAAAAGTTTCACCGATTTCTTCCAAAGTCATCGGATGTTTTCCGTTCAGTCCGAAATACAAACGAACCAAATCAGCTTCTCTTGGCGTCAAGGTTTGCAACGCTCTTTCGATTTCAATCTGAAGAGATTCCAACATCAAGTCTTTATCCGGACTTGGGGATTCCCCGGAACGCAAAACGTCGTATAAGTTAGAATCTTCACCTTCAACCAACGGTGCATCCATCGACAGGTGTCTTCCGGAGTTTTTCATCGATTCTTTGATGTCGTCTTCGCTCATGTCCAAAACTTCCGCTAATTCCTCTGGAGATGGTGGTCTTTCGTTTTCCTGCTCCAAATGCGCGTAGGCTTTGTTGATCTTGTTAATCGATCCGATTTTATTCAATGGCAATCTTACAATTCTAGACTGTTCTGCCAAAGCCTGTAAAATCGACTGACGGATCCACCAAACTGCATAAGAGATAAATTTAAAACCTCTTGTTTCATCATACCTTTTCGCAGCTTTCATCAGACCTAGATTCCCTTCGTTAATTAAATCGGGTAGAGAAAGTCCCTGGTTTTGGTATTGTTTAGAAACAGATACCACGAATCTAAGGTTGGCTTTAATCAGTTTTTCAAGTGCCACTCTGTCTCCGGCGCGTATTTTTTGTGCCAATTCAACTTCTTCGTCGGCTGTAATCAAATCAACTTTTCCAATCTCCTGCAAATACTTGTCGAGAGAGGCGGTTTCTCTGTTGGTAACCTGTTTGGTAATTTTTAATTGTCTCATATAAAATAAGGTCCACTTTAGGACTGCATTATATTATACGATCTCAGAGAGCAAAAGGTTACAAAAATTTCTAAATAAATCTTATATTCTTTTTTAGGGCGACCATTTCCATCTTCCGCTCCCGCTTTTTTGTTCCACGATGTTCCACAAAAAGAGCTCCGCTCAAGCTGGGTCGCGGGCAGGATGAAAATCAAGATTTCTGATCAAAAATAAAAACCATTCACAGATTTTGACCATAAAGACAGATTTGTGAGCATTGAAATTTATTCGGAGAAAAATAAAAAAAATACAATTATCGAAAGTAGAGGCAAACATAAATGATTTTTACAAATACACACAGTTGAGAATTTTAAATAGTAAAATTGAAATATAAATTTTTATTTTTGAGAAAATTATATATATACAATGAATTTTTCACCAATTATTATAGGAACGATGCGCTGGGGAATTTGGGGAGCCAATCATTCCCAAAAAGAAGTGCAGAAACTCATTGAAATTTCTCTTGATGAAAAGCTTTATACTTTCGATCATGCAGATATTTATGGAGACTACACAACTGAAAAACTCTTCGGTGATGCTTTTGCAGAAATGAATGTGAAGAGGGAAGAGGTGCAGTTTATTTCAAAATGCGGGATCGAAATGCCTTGTTCTAACCGAAATTATACAGTGAAATCCTATAATTATTCGCAGGAACATATTTTAAAATCCGTCGATCAGAGTTTAAAAAATTTAAAAACCGATTATCTGGATTTATTGCTTCTTCACAGGCCGTCACCATTGATGAATCCAGCTGAAATCGGTGAGAGTTTTGCGATTTTGCGTGAACAGAAAAAAGTCCGGCATTTCGGAGTATCTAATTTTTCACCGTCTCAATTTGATTTGATCAATGATGTTTTTCCTTTGATTACGAACCAGGTGGAAATTTCGCTCAATCACACCCATTCCTTTTTCGATGGAACTTTGGATCAAATGATGCTTAAGAAGCTTCAGCCAATGGGCTGGTCAGTTTTGGGGAATTATTTCACAGAAAAATCTGAGGCGAACGAAAGAATTAAAAAAGTACTCGGGCAACTTTGCCAAAAATATGCTGCTGAAGAAAATCAGATTCTTCTCGCGTTCATTTTAAAACATCCTGCCAATATTATTCCTGTTATCGGTACTTCACGTTGGGAAAATATTAAAAAACTTCACGAAAGTTTACGTATCAAATTGGAACACGAAGATTGGTTTAAACTCTTACAGGCCAAAAACGGAAAAGAAATAATGTGAAATATTTTACAAAAAACTTGCAGGTTTAAATTATAATTGTAACTTGCACTCGTTTTTATATCCGAAGTCAATCATTGTTCATCGCATTCATTGAGTTTCATTTATAATTTCAACAGTATTAATAATTAATTTTTTTTTAAGATGAACATTTTTGTTTCAAACATTAACTATGCAACCCAAGAACAGTCGTTGCAAGATTTATTTTCAGAATTTGGTGACGTATCGTCTGCCAAAATTATCACTGACAGAGAAACCGGTAGATCAAGAGGTTTCGGTTTCGTAGAAATGAGCGATGAAGATGGCAAGAATGCTATCGAAGCTCTAAACGGAAAAGAATTGGATGGTAAAGAACTTAACATTTCTGAAGCTAAGCCAAGAGAAGACAAACCAAGAAGAAGCTTTGACAACAACCGTTCAGGCGGTGGTGGTTACGGAGGTGGAAATCGTGGTGGTGGAAGCGGATACAGCGGCGGAGGTCGTAGTGGCGGTTCTAACTGGTAAGATTTTACCTGAATAATTTAAGCGACTTTTTTTAAAAAAGTCGCTTTTTTTTGTGTTTGAAAGTTGGATTTCTTACCTGAAAACAATCCCTTTTAAATATTTGTTCTATATTATAATTAATGAAATTTGCAGCTTCTTGCCCTTTGGGGAACCTTTCGCAAACAGGGCTCATTACAAATCACAGGTCTTTTTTAAATATAAAAAACCTAATTGCCTTTAATTAAAATTAAAACAGATTCCGAATTGATAAGAAATTGGGGTTCTTTGCCCGCAGATTTTATTAAAATCAATGTGTCAAACATTATTTTAAATTCATAATTCCCGATTTTCTTGGTGATAAAAAGTTGATTAACTTTTATTTCTCCATCGTTCGGGAAATTCGCAAACAGTTTTTGCAAATCTGGAACCAGATTAACTTTCTGATTATTGAAAACTAGAAATAATTCGGATTTGAACTGGCTTACCGGCATCTTTAATTCAACAATATTATGATCGAATTCAAAGAAATTGTCTTTGTAATTATACGCTTTGAAGAGATAATGGTAACCGGTGAGATCGGCATTAAAGTCTTTTGCAATTAAAGTGATATTTTGTGAAACAGGATTTATTTTTTTATCCGAAAGGTTATAAGTCACATTTTTGAACTGATCGCGCGTAATATTTCTAACTTCATTGAAATTACCGTCATCAGTTGTTTTTACAAGTTGCGCCTGATCTTTTTTCTGAAGGAGCGGCAACAAGAATTCTTCTTCATTTCTTCTGGCCAGAAATTCAAATTTGTCGGAAAGCTCTATTACCAAACTGTCAGAAACTTTTTTATTGAAATTGATCTTTCCATTTTCCAGTAAATTATTTTCAGTTAAGGTTTTCATCAATTCGCTTTTCTGACTTCTTTTGGCTACAGAAAAAGTATTCAGATAGGGGAATGTCAAAGAAAATAATCCGAATGCAAATAAACTGACAGGTACAAATTTGATGGTTTGTTTACGAATGAAAATAAAATAAAAAACAACCGCTGTGAGCCAAATAGCGAGCAACAAAACGAAATATCTCGGTTCGGTGTAGCCGTATTCTAAAATCCTCGTAAATATCGCAATAAACAAAAGGACAATCAATGGTGCCAATGCGTAATAGAAAATTTTAGAAAAAATTCTGACCCACGATTTGGTGGAATCTTCCTTCAATGGATGCACCAAAAGGATTGCTAAAATTCCGACTACGGAATAGGCGAGGATCAAATAGGAAACCCAACCTCTCGGTAATTCCCAGTTAATAAGGATTTTTGCGGAATAAAAATAAAGAATGACCACATAAATAAGAAGCAGTGGAACTAAAACATACTGCGTGAAAAACTTCAGAATCACAGGATAATCACCATTTTTCTCTAAATAAAACAGTCCTTTTTCATTAAATAAGAGAAAAATAAAACAACTCCCGAAAATAGTTAAAAAACTGAAAGTATAGGAATAGTAACGGCTGTTAAAATTAAAATCAAAGAGATGGTCTACTGCTAAAATTGCAAGCATAATTCCAGCTGTTAAAATCCCTGTAAATACGACGGTAAGGAATAAGTTGATAAAGAGATTTTTATTGTACTGCCAAAAATTAAGTTCGCGGTTTTTTCCGATAAACGCAATGAAGGAAACTAAAAGATGTGATAATAAAAAGGTGGGCAGGAGTAAGAAAGCATACACTTCTGTAAATTGCTTTTCACCTGGTGGCAGAAGAAAATAAAAAATGATCAGAAAGAGAATTCCTGATACCTGCAGCAGAAGTTCTTTCCCGATTCGTTGTGAAAGCATTTTCAAAGCAAACATTAGCGAAATTCCTAATGACGCAACCAATCCAGATTTTAAGTAGACAAATGAATCCTGCCGGCTATAATCATTGCTATTATAAAAGATCGCTGAAGCTGCGGCGATCAGAGCCATGACCAAAACCATTGGATATTCCCGAATTACTGCGCCGGTTTTCCCGAAAACTTCTTTTAATTTTTCAACCATCTTAGATTTTTAATTTAAAGTTTAAGAATGAAGACTGTAATTAAAGCTGTTTGATATCGCTATTTATTCTTCTTTTTCTTTTTATCGTCTTTTTCTTTTTTCTTTTTCTTCTTTTTCGGAGCGGTAATCTCATTGAGAAATTCACTGAGTTCTGAACTCTCATCTTTCTCCTGTTTAGAGATTTCGGTCTCTTTTATTTCGAAAAACCGCTTTAAATCGGAATCCTTTAAAAGATGCTCTTCACGTAATAATTTTACAAGTTCGGAAGGGGAATTATTAAAATAATCTTCAAGGAAAATCTTCAGTAAATACTTTTTATAGTCATCAAAAGGAATCGCCACCGTATATTGAAAAACACGCCCGTGTTTGTGCGTAGTCAGAAATTCTTTTTCAACCAATATTTTTAGAAAAGTTGAAATGGTATTGGGGTGCGGTTTTGGTTCAGGATATTGCTCAATAATCTCGCGCATATAAGCCGAATCAAGCCGCCACAAAACATTCATTAAAATTTCTTCTCCGGGAGTCAAATGACTTATTTTCATAATATATTATTGAAGTTGAATTTGTGTATAAAGGTAAATAAAAGAAACGATACTCGCGATAACCGCGCCACTGAGGACTTCTGCGCGGCTATGTCTTTTTAAAATGATTCTGCTGTATGCAACGGCGGTAGAAATTGCAAGCCAGACAAATCCATAAAAAGGATTCAAGGTAAACATCAAAGCAGCCACAAATATATTAATAGCAGTGTGCATCGAACTTTTGATGAAATAATTGCTTACCTGCATTACGATTAATAATATCAAAAGAAATAACAGAACAAAATCAACTCGTGAGAATTGCCAATAGACAAAGGTTAGATAAGCAATTATGCTTCCTGCAAGAAAAAAGTAAAGTCCTGTTCTTTGTTTGCGGTCCGAGACATCCCTGTCTGTATATTTTTTTGTTTTTACATGATAGAAAATCCAGAATGAAACAGGAATAACCATTATTAATAAAATCGGTAAAAAATGAGATAGTGTTTCTTTCATGGAAAAATTCTGAACACTGTATAAAATGAAATAGATGATTAGAGAATTCATAGGATTGAAAAAATCCGAGAGATATTTTGAGATTTTTACCAGGACAGATGAAGGAGTTTTTAACATAAATTGTATTATTCTTTCAAAAGTAATATTTTTTAATGACTAAAATCAGAACAATGTTTTCTTATGCTACCAATAAAGACAAAGTTTTTTATTATTTTTGCTGAATATTTCCAACAAACATGAAACCGAGCGGTTGCATGCTGTTATAAAAAAGCAATAGTTATCACATGAAAGAATTTTCGAAAGAGGTGTACCTTAAGTGGTACGAAGAAATGACAATGTGGAGAAGGTTTGAAGACAAATGCCGTTCTCTTTATCTAAAACAAAAAATCAGAGGATTTTTACATTTATATAACGGTCAGGAAGCAATACCAGCTGGTTTTACGCATGCGATGGATCTATCCAAAGACAGCATGATTACAGCGTATCGTTGTCACATTCATCCAATGGCGATGGGGGTAGATCCGAAAAGAATTTTGGCAGAACTTTGTGGGAAAGCTACAGGAACTTCTGGCGGAATGGGTGGATCTATGCACATTTTCAGCAAAGAACACCGTTTTTATGGTGGCCACGGAATTGTAGGCGGACAGATTCCATTAGGAGCAGGAATTGCTTTTGGCGATAAATACTTTGACAGAAAAGCGGTAAATATCTGTTTCTTCGGAGATGGAGCTGCAAGACAGGGATCTCTTCATGAAACCTTCAACATGGCGATGAACTGGAAACTTCCAGTGGTTTTTGTCGTTGAGAATAATGGATATGCAATGGGAACTTCTGTAAAAAGAACTGCCAATCACGAAGATATCTATAAATTAGGATTAGGTTACGAAATGCCTTGCCTTGCGGTAGATGCAATGGATCCTGAGAAAGTGGCTGAGGCAGCTTTTGAGGCAATCGAAAGAGCAAGAAGAGGAGACGGGCCTACATTCATCGAAGCGAGAACTTATCGTTTCAGAGGACACTCTATGTCTGACGCAGAACCTTACAGAAGCAAAGAAGAAGTTGCGGAGTATAAAAAAGAAGACCCTATCGAAATCGTTAAGAAAAGAATCTTAGATAATAACTGGGCTACTGAAGACGAACTGATGGCGATGGATGATAAATCCAAAGATTTCGTTGAAGAATGTGTCGACTTTATGGAAAATTCTCCTTATCCGGATTTGGATAAAGTTTACGATTACGTTTATGCGCAGGAAGATTATCCTTTCATCAATAAATTAGAAAATAACTAAAAATAATTCATTTGAAATCTGATTTTTATTAAAGTCAGATTTCATCTATTGAATCTAAAATAACAGAATATTATGGCAGAAGTGATTACAATGCCCCGTCTTTCAGATACGATGACGGACGGTAAAGTGGCGAAATGGCACAAGAAAGTAGGAGATGCAGTAAAAGAAGGTGATATCTTGGCCGAAATCGAAACTGACAAAGCCGTACAGGATTTCGAATCAGAATTTAACGGGACATTATTATTTATCGGTACAGAAGAAGGTGGCTCATCACCTGTTGATTCCGTATTGGCTATTATAGGAAATCCAGGTGAAGATATTTCTGCGTTAACTGGCGAAAAAACAGAGACCGCAGTTCCAGAAAAAACGGAAGCAAAGAAAACAGACGAACAACCATCCACAGAAACGCAGTCTACAGGCACCAAAGAAATTCCTGCCGGTGTTGAAGTAATCACAATGCCAAGGCTTTCTGATACAATGACGGAAGGAAAAGTGGCAAAATGGCATTTCAAAGTGGGCGATACTGTAAAAGAAGGTGATGTTTTAGCAGAAATTGAAACCGATAAAGCCGTTCAGGATTTCGAATCAGAAGTGAATGGAACTTTACTTTACACCAGCGTTGGCGAAGGTGAAGCAAGTCCGGTTGATACTGTTTTAGCGATTATCGGACCTGCAGGAACAGATGTTTCCGGTTTAACTTCCGGTGGCGCAAAAAAAGCAGACTCAAAACCTGCCGCTGAAAAAACTTCAGAAAATGCTTCCGTTTCAGAAAATACATCCGCACAAACCGTTGCAAATTCTTCTACCGAAAGACTGGCCATTTCTCCTTTAGCTAAAAAAATGGCTGAAGACAAAGGAATTGATGTTCATTCTTTGAAAGGAACAGGTGAAAACGGTAGAATTGTAAAAAAAGATATTGAGAATTATCAGCCTAGTGCAACATCAGCTAAACAGGAAGTTTCAGCTTCGGCAGCAGTGGCTGCTCCGGCGCAGGTTGCTATGAATTTCGTTCAGGGTGAAGATTCTGAAACTCCAAATTCGCAGGTTAGAAACATTATTGCAAAACGTCTTTCTGAGAGTAAATTTACGGCGCCTCATTATTATCTGATTGTTGAAATCAATATGGATAAAGCGATTGAAGCCAGAAAAGAAATCAATTCTTTACCGGATACCAAGATTTCATTTAATGATATGGTAATCAAAGCGACAGCGATGGCTTTAAGAAAACATCCTCAGGTGAATTCTACCTGGAAAGAAGATAAAATCATTCATCACGGAAATATCAACGTAGGTGTTGCTGTGGCAATTCCTGATGGATTAGTGGTTCCTGTGCTGAAAAATGCAGATCAGATGAATTACAATCAAATTTCTGCCGGCGTAAAAGATATGGCAGGAAGAGCAAAATCTAAAGGTTTGAAAGCCAATGAAATGGAAGGTTCTACTTTCTCCGTTTCTAATTTGGGAATGTTTGGTATCGAAACTTTTACCTCGATTATCAACCAACCGAATTCCGCAATTCTTTCTGTAGGAGCGATTGTTGAAAAACCAGTTGTGAAAAACGGTCAAATCGTGGTAGGAAATACCATGAAACTTTCTTTGGCATGTGACCATAGAGTAGTTGACGGTGCGACAGGAGCACAGTTTTTACAGACATTAAGAACGTATTTGGAACAACCTTTATCCTTACTTCTCTAAGGCAAAATTGACTCTATTTTAATATAAACCTTTCATCATTTATGTTGAAAGGTTTTTTAATTCTAAAACTGCGGGAAATTTGCAATAAATTAAAGCAAATTCACTATTTTTGAAACCATGATTAAAGCGCGTAATATTCATAAGTCCTACGGTGATTTAGAAGTGTTGAAAGGAGTTGATGTTCACATTTTAGAAGGCGAAGTTGTTTCCATTGTCGGCGAATCCGGTGCCGGAAAATCAACGTTACTACAGATTTTGGGAACCCTTGATAAACCCACTAATATTAAACATTTTGACACCCAAATCGAACTGGCAGGACAGTCTTTCATTAATATGAGTGACCGGCAACTGTCGAAATTCAGAAATGAAAATATTGGGTTCGTCTTTCAGTTTCATCAGCTTTTACCTGAGTTTTCAGCCTTGGAAAATGTTTTGTTACCAACGAAAATAGCCGGTAAAAACGAGAAGGAATCGATAGATAAGGCCTATTCCCTTTTTGAAGATTTGAATATTGCCCACAGAATTCACCATAAACCGAATCAAATGTCGGGTGGCGAAGCGCAGAGAACGGCGGTAGCAAGAGCGTTGATAAATTCTCCTAAGATTATTTTCGCTGATGAACCAACCGGAAATTTAGACTCTAAAAATGCTGACGATTTACATCAGCTATTCTTCGATTTACGGGACAAGTATAATCAAACCTTTGTCATTGTAACCCATAACATACATCTTGCAGATACAACCGACCGCAAATTGGTAATGAAAGACGGACAGATTATTTATTAAGATCTTTTTGTAAGAAAATCGCAATCGGTTTATTTTGCTTAAATTTAAAAGTTAATTCTGAAAATCCTTTTGAAATGTCTATTAAATTTCTTGCAGAAGACGACCGGCCGAGAGAGAAGTTTTTACTAAAAGGTAAAAATGCACTTTCGGATGCAGAGTTGTTGGCCATCATTATGGGAAGCGGAAACAGAGAAGATTCGGCCGTAGAATTGGGAAGAAAAATTTTAAGTTCGGTGGGGAATAACTGGCATAATTTGTCACTTTTACAAATTTCTGATTTAATGAAATTTAAAGGAATAGGAGAAGCCAAAGCCATTTCAATCGCCACTGCGCTGGAAATTGGCAGAAGAAGAGCCGCGCAGGAGGTTCCTGAAAAAATGCAAATCAGCAGTAGCAGCGAAAGTTATAAAGTCTTACTTCCGTATTTGTCAGATCTGCATACAGAAGAATTTTGGGCAATTTATCTCAATCAGAATAACAGAATTGTAGGCAAAGGTAGATTGTCTTCCGGAGGAATTAATCAGTCGGTAGTCGATATCAGAATTCTTTTTAAAACAGCTTTTGAACATCTTGCCACCGGAATTGTTATCGCTCATAACCATCCATCGGGGAATCTGAAACCCAGTTCAGAAGATTTACGAATTACCAAACAAATCGCAGAAGCAGGCAAAATATTAAATATCCAGTTGCTGGATCATTTGATTATTGCGCAAAACTCTTATTTAAGTTTTGCAGACGAAAATTTATTATGATTAAAAAACTGAAGTATAACGAAATTGATTTTCAAAAATACCAAAACTGTTTGGAAAATGCCTCTCAAAATGCAGATTTTGCGGACAGGCAATTTTTAGATACGGTATCGAAGCGCCAATGGTTTCTTTTGGTTTATGGAGATTATGAAGCGGTAATGCCGGTTTCTTACGTTCGCAAATTTGGATTTACTTTTATTCTGATGCCAAAAACCTGTCAGCAGTTAGGCGTTTTTTCTAAAGCAGATCATCCTGAAATCAATGAGCAGTTTTATGATTTTTTAGCGGATAATTTTCTGGTTTTGATTTATGCTTTTAATGGGGATAATCAGTTTAACAGATCTGTACAAAAGAAAACTTCATATCTTTTAAAGAAAGAAAGCTATCAAACTGCTAAGAAAAATTACAGCAGTCACCGGAGAAGAAATGTACGGATCATCGGTGATTTGGCTGGGAATATTCATTTTAAAAAAGATGGGGACGGGAAGGAGGATAAAGAGTTCTTTTTGAAAAATATAAAAGGGACAAATAAGGAGAAAGACAAGCATGCTTATTTCAAAATATTCGGTGAACTATTGCGAAAAAACATTGGTCATCTTAGAATTCTCGAGTTAAAAAAAGACATTCAATCTTTTGTTTATTTATATGAAGGGAAAAATCGGCGGTATCTGAGTCTGTTTATTAATGGATACCCCCTGATTAATCCTAATTTTCCCTCGATTATGATTGACCAGTGTCTGCAGGAGTTCATTGAAGGCAAAGATTTCGATTTTATGGGCAGTGATGTTGAGAATGTGGCAAAGTTTAACGAAAGATTTGGCGCTGTTTCTTACCAATATCCACTTTTGACCAATACCAGGATTACTTTATTGAAAAATTTATGGAAGAAATACAGAATTATCACTAATTTTGCACCGTAGAAAAAACCAATGATAGAATCGCCTTATTTTCCCTATGCATTTGCGTTATTGATTGCAGTTCCTTTTTTGATATATACCAGACAGTTTGTGTACAGCTATATCAAATTCAAAAAACAGGAACTTAATTTTTTAACCGTGAAAGGACAATCGGAGCAGAGAATTCATGCGTATGAAAGAATTACCCTTTTTCTGGAAAGAATAAAGCCGGCTAATTTAGTAACCAAATTTGATGAGAATTTAGCAGCGCACGAATACCTGTTTTTGATTGAAAAAACCATTAACGAAGAATTCGATTATAATGCCTCTCAACAGCTTTATTTAACTAAAAACTCCTGGAATAAAGTCGTAAACTGTAAAAATAATATACTGCATTTGCTCCATAAAACCTATGAAAATCTGAGCAATGAAAGTACACTTCAGGATTACAAAACAGTTTTTTTGATGAATTATATGAACGGAGAGGATTATATTTCAACCTGTATTGAAGACCTGAGAAAAGAAAATTTAATTATAAATTAAAATAAAATAATGATACCGAATTTTAAAGCACATCCATGGCACGGGATTCCTGTTGGAGATGAAGCGCCAAATGTTGTCAATGTCTTTGTGGAAATTGTACCAAGTGATACCATTAAATATGAAATCGACAAACAGAGTGGTTATTTAAAAGTTGACCGTCCGCAGCAATTCTCCAATATTATTCCTGCTTTATATGGATTCATTCCAAGAACTTACTGTCATGATGAAGTACTGAAACTTGCCCTTGAAAGCGGTGCAGAAAACGTTTCCACAGGTGATTTAGATCCTTTGGATATTTGTGTACTGAGCTCTCACAATATCCACTCCGGGGGAATGCTTATGGAAGCGTTGCCGATCGGTGGTTTTAAAATGATTGATAAAGGCGAGGCCGATGACAAAATTGTTGCCGTAATGAAAGGGGATCACGCTTTTGGTCATTTCAGAGACATTACCGAATTGCCTCAGGCAGAAGTAAAGCGTTTAATGCATTATTTCCTTACCTACAAAAACCTTCCGGATGAGCCTCCAAAATGTACCATCCACGAAGTTTACGGTGCAGAACATGCGAAAAAGGTGATTCAGGCTTCGCAGAAAGATTACGCAAATAAATTTGGTGGTTAATCCACAAATTGTTTCAAAAATTTAATAGACAAATGTTTTCATTTGTCTATTTTTATTTGACGACCTTTTTATAAGCGGCCATAAAAATGAGTGAAAGCATGAAATAAAGCTTGTGCTTTAAATTTATCATTTGTTTAAATAAAAAACAATTTACGGTAGAACGAAAATTCAATATTTTTCTTCTACCGAAAACTGTTTCAAATGAAAATATTTGAAGGTTATGTGTCGCTTAAAGACTCAGCACAAATTTAAAAATTCACTAAAGCTGAACTTTTATTTTAAAGCCTGCATTCATTTTCATTTTGATTTGATCTGCCGTAATCCTGCTTGCCTGAATCTCGATGATTAAATAATTTTGGCTGGTTCGGAAATATTCTAAAATCTCTGCATCTTCCAAAGTAAAGGAAATCGTGTTTGGATTGGTATTATTATACGCGGTGGCAATTAACCGTTCCGCTTGATTATGAGATTTTACGTAGATTCTGGCATTTTTGATGACATCCAGTTTGTTGCCTCCTTGGGAACTTACGTAATCCAGACTCAATGTATTGAGCTTTACCGATTTCAGATTATTGATGGAAAAATTGGGGTTATTCTCTTTAATTTTCGCATTTAAATCAATATTCATCGGGATTTCCGGAGTTCTTGTATATGTTGCTGTATTCACAGCTGCAAACGGAACGTCTACTGTTGCCCCAAAAGGAACATCAAATGGTGGTAAGACATCTAAAACCGAATTCACAATATCCCGACAACTTGTTGTGAAAAACAGCACCAGTATTCCGGTGAGCAATGATAATTTTTTCATAATAATAAATTTTGATTTTTCTGGAGCGTTGCATTTATCATTCCATTCATCATTTTTCAATGCAAAATTTCTATATTTGTTCTGACTGATAATTTTCATTTAAAGATAAAATGGAGTACTGGTACCTAATAAAATCATGTTATGAGAAAAATTTCTATTTTACTGTTACTGATGATGGGCAGTTTCGGTTTTGCTCAAACTTACCAATTCGATTTTCTTACCAAATATATGAGTACGAATCTTCAAAATAAACGGTCTAATGAGTTTGTTAGTTATAACAATTCAGATGATTTCTCTTATTATTTAAAGTTAAGAAAGAGTGATTCAGATTTTACGGCAACACTTTATGACCATGAAAGGAATTTAGCCCATCACTTTTCAGTAGTAGAATCTAAAGTTGGGAACGAAATTCAATTCCAATTTTTATATGTCAATACTTCTAAGTTGCAAAATATCATTAAACATGAAAATTACCGGTACGAATTTTCTGAAATCTCAGCTGATTCTCCAAAAATCATTTCTTTGAAAATTTACGCTTCAAAACGAGCAAAAAAACCAAGGGTTGAGAAGGAACTTACTCTAAAAAAGGCCAATAAAAATTTGATTCAATTATACCGTTCAGACTGGCTTCATTGGTCTGACAGCACTTATGACCTTTCTAAAATCGGAAATTACATCGTAGCAGAAAGTAAAGAAAAATTTAACAATAATATTTGTCAAACTAATTTAAAGGAATACAAAAATGTGGACCTAAAAATTACGATTCCTAAAAAATTAAAATTCTAGCCCTTTAATTCCTTGACTATTATATCCACTTTAAAATTTTAATTATTGATATTAATAGAACATTAATAGCCATAATAGAGCAAGAATGTTTTTAAAACCGTCATATACTTGACTTTGCCTTTTCAATGTCGTATATTTGCATTCCGAAAATTTTTGTTTTTCGGATCTAATTTTTAAACCGTAATTTAAAAAGATGAAAACATCCCATTTTAACTTTGACTTGCCAGAAGAGCTTTTGGCAGAACATCCATCAGAACACAGAGACGAGGCAAAACTCATGGTTCTTAACCGTGCTACTCAAACCATTGAACATAAATTATTTAAAGATGTCGTAGATTATTTCGACGAACACGACCTTTTTATCTTTAATAATACCAAAGTTTTCCCAGCAAGATTATACGGAAATAAAGAAAAAACCGGAGCTAAAATCGAAGTTTTCTTATTAAGAGAACTGGATAAAGAAACCCGCGTTTGGGACGTATTGGTAGATCCGGCCCGTAAAATCAGAATCGGTAATAAATTATTCTTTACCGAAGATGAAGGCTTGGTTGCTGAAGTTATAGACAACACCACTTCCAGAGGAAGAACTTTGCGATTTTTATACGATGGTTCTTACGAAGAATTCCGTGCAAAATTAAAAGAACTGGGCGAAACTCCTCTTCCTAAATACTTCAAAAGAGAAGTAGAACCTGAAGATGCTGAACGTTACCAAACGATTTATGCAAAACACGAAGGTGCAGTAGCAGCGCCAACCGCAGGTTTACACTTTTCTAAACATTTGATGAAAAGACTGGAAATCAAGGGAATTGATTTTGCAGAAATTACGCTCCACGTTGGTTTAGGTACCTTCAATCCTATTGAAGTTGAAGATTTATCGAAACACAAAATGGAGTCAGAGGAAGCGATTATCACTCAGGAAAACGCAGACATCATCAACAAAGCAGTGGCAGAAGGCAGAAGAGTTTGCGCCGTTGGAACCACGACGATGAGAACGATTGAAACTTCAGTTTCTTCCAACAAAAAAATCGGACCTTACCACGGCTGGACGAATAAATTTATTTTCCCGCCGCACGATTTCGGTGTAGCCAACTGCATGATTACCAATTTCCACACGCCAAAATCTACATTAATGATGATGGTTGCAGCATTCGCAGGAAAAGATTTCCTGATGCATGCTTACGAAGAAGCCATCAAGCACAAATATAAATTTTATTCTTACGGTGACGCGATGCTGATCATCTAAGAAATTAAAAGAGCCAAGTAAAAAGTAAAAAGAACCAGGTAAAATGCTTGAGTTTTAATATAATTTAGAAAGGTTATCTTTAGTAAATCAAAATTTTTTATCATGAAAAAGAATGATTTACTAGAGAGAACCTTTTGGTTTGGAATTCATTGTCTGAAATTTTTAAGGAAACTTCCAAATGATCCAGAATATCGATTAATACGATTTCAATTGGGAAAATCTTCAACTTCACTTGGTGCTAATTATGAAGAATCTCAGGCTGGATCTTCAAAAGCAGATTTTAAAAATAAAGTTAAAATTTCTTTACGAGAGACAAGAGAATCTTATTATTGGCTCAGAGTGATTAAAGCACTCGACGAAGTGGAAAATGAAGAATTAAATAAATTATTAGTAGAAAGTACTGAACTAAAAAACATCTTTGGAGCAATAGTAAATAACACAAAGTTATAAATCGGCTACTTATAGGGCTTAGAAAAACAAATCCAAGTAATATCAGAGCCATAGTGAACATTCAATTGTAAAACTTGGCTCTTTTTACTTTTTACTTGGCTCTTATATCAAATTATGAAAGACATCCGAACTTTATCGCTCGATCAGTTACAGGAATATTTCGTCTCTTTAGGCGAGAAACCTTTTCGTGCAAAGCAGGTCTATGACTGGCTTTGGAGCAAAAACATGCATTCGGTCGATGAGATGACGAATCTTTCGAAAGATCTGAGAGACCGTATTTCACAGGAATACATCATCAATCCGATTTCGGTAGATCAACTTCAAAGGTCGAAAGACGGAACCATTAAAAACGGCGTGAAATTACACGACGGCCTTTTGGTAGAATCTGTTCTGATCCCGACTGAAACAAGAACTACAGCCTGCGTTTCTTCACAAGTTGGCTGTTCGCTGAACTGCGAGTTTTGCGCCACCGCAAAACTCAAAAGAATGCGGAATCTGGAAGTTGCAGAAATCGTTGATCAGGTGGCGTTGATCGACAGACAAAGTAAATTATATTTTGGCCGGCCACTTTCAAATATCGTGTTTATGGGAATGGGCGAGCCGATGATGAATTACAAAAACGTTGTAGAATCCATCCGAAAAATCACGGAACCTGAAGGAATGGGAATGTCACCACGACGGATTACCGTTTCAACCTCCGGAATACCGAAGATGATCAAAATGTTGGCTGATGAAGATATTCGCGTTAAATTGGCGCTTTCTTTACATTCCGCTATTGAGAAAAAAAGGAACGAAATCATGCCTTTTTCTGATAAATTCCCTTTAACCGATATTATGGATTCCCTAAAATATTGGTACGAAAAAACAGGAAACGTTATTACTTTCGAATACTGCGTCTGGAAAGGAATCAATGATCAGGACGAAGATATCAAAGCATTAATTAGATATTGCAAACAAATTCCAAGCAAAGTCAACTTAATTCAATATAACCCAATCGGAGACGGAAAATATGACCAGTGCAATAAAGCAGCGGAAGACAATTACGTTCGGCAGTTAGAAAAAGCAGGGATTACCGTGATGATCCGCAGAAGCCGCGGCGGCGATATCGATGCAGCTTGCGGACAACTCGCCAATAAAAGCAGTGAGTAATGTTTTCGCACATCGGCAAAACCAGAACTCCCAGACATAACCTTGGAATCGCTTCGCTCCTTTCTTTTGTGGCGGGCCTGGTGAATGTGGTAGGCTTTTTCTCCGTTCAGAAATTAACCACCAATGTGACAGGGCATTTCGCCTTTTTTGTCGATGAAGTTTTCAAACTCAATTTCGAAAATGCCTTTCATGTCGCGCTGTTTGTTTTCTCCTTTTTCTCCGGTGCTTTTTTTGCCAATTTTACGGTCGAAATCTATTCCAGAATCAGGGAAAATGAAACCTATGTTTTCCCCATTATTACCGAAGCGTTCATACTTACAATCATTGCATTCACGGGAAATTATCTGATAAAGACAAATCCCGATGTCATCGCTTACAGCTTGCTTTTTGCCATGGGAATGCAGAACTCGTTGGTGACCAGCATATCGAAATCGATTGTCCGCACGACTCACTTAACCGGACTTTTTACCGATATGGGCATCGAATTTTCTCAGTTGTTTTTTTATAAAGATCAATTCCACAAACGCAGATTACTGAAATCTATAAAATTAAGGGTTACTATCATCTTCATGTTCTTTGTAGGAGGCGTTTCGGGCGGCGTTTTATTCGAGCATTTTGGCATCCAATCTTTAATTCTCGGGTCCGTAATTTTAATTGGCGGATTGCTTTATGATTTCATTAAAATCAGATTCCTTTTATTAAAAAGAAAAAGTGGATGAACACATCAAAGCAATGTGAATGCTGTGGTTTTTTAAACAATGTAAACAGCCTCTGAATAAGTAAAAATAGTAAATGAATAAGTTTTTTGTTGTACTTTCGATATTGTGTTCACTGAGTTTTTCTGCTCAGCAGGATTATAATTGGTTCAAAATTAACCGCTACAAAACAGCAGTTTTCGGCGATTCCCTGAAAGAAAACTCTGGCTTGGATTTTTTCAACAACCGTCTTTTCACCATCAGCGATAGCGGAAACAGTTCAGAAATTTTCGAAATTGACAGAAATTCAGGGAAAATCAAGAATGTTTTTAAAACCAATTTAATTAATAAAGACTGGGAAGCAATTGCCTCAGATTCTGCCAACTTGTACATTGGTGATTTCGGTAACAATGTCGGTTCCAGGAAAGATTTAGTGATTTATAAAATTCCTTTTGACAGCGCTGTTAGCGCTTCAAGCACTATCAACGCTCAGGAGATTTCCTTCTATTATCCCGAACAGAAAGATTTCACCCCGAAAAATACAAACAATGATTTCGATGCAGAAGCCATGATTTTTTTAAACGGAAAAATTCACATTTTCACTAAAGAATGGGTTTCAAAATCTACGACACATTACACCATTGATCCCGCTATTGCAGAGAGTCAGCCTGCACAAAAAACAGAAACGTTTTCAACAGGTTACGTTGTTACAGATGCAGCTTATTTTGAGAACAAATTATATCTGGTAGGGTATACCAAAAAAGCCGAAGTGTTTCTTTCTGTTTTCAATGAAGCCGAACCCGGAATTTTCTTTAAAGAAAAACCAAAGAAATATTACCTGGGAAGTTCTTTAAGCATCGGACAGATCGAAGGAATTGCAGTTGATGAAAAAGGAATTTATATTTCCGGTGAGGAATTTAATTTACCTGTTTTTAAAGTAAAACCGTACTTATACTTTATTCCTTTTGAAAAGCTGAAATAAATCAATCTGAATGCCCCAATAAATTCTGACATATTCTTTATTTATAATTATCTTTGTGCCTATTCATAAATTCTAATCCTTTATCAATCATTTGTGGCGAACATCGTAGAAGAAATAAAAAAACCGATTAATGCAGAGATGAAACTTTTTGAACAGAAGTTTTATGAATCGATGCAGAGCAATGTGGCACTTTTGGATAAAGTTACCCGATTTATCGTGACGACCAAAGGGAAACAGATGCGCCCGATGTTTGTATTTCTCTGTGCGAAATTAGTAGGTGAAGTGAATGAAAAATCTTTCCGTGGCGCGTCTATGATCGAGTTGATTCATACCGCAACTTTGGTGCATGATGATGTGGTTGATGAAAGTTTCAAACGCCGTAATTTCTTTTCAATCAATGCGTTGTGGAAAAATAAGATTGCGGTTTTAGTCGGGGATTATTTATTATCCAAAGCGGTTTTACTTTCTACAGATCATAAAGATTTCGATTTACTTGCAGTAATTTCCAGAACGATTCGCGAAATGGCGGAAGGTGAATTATTACAACTCGAGAAAGCCCGGAAACTTGATATTACCGAAGAGGTGTATTACGAAATTATCCGCCAAAAAACGGCGACCCTCATTGCGGCTTGTTGCGAAATCGGTGTACTTTCTGCAAGCAGTGATGAAACTTTAGCCAAAAAAATGATGGAATTCGGCACCCATACCGGAATGGCTTTTCAGATCAAAGATGATCTGTTCGATTATCTGACGACTACGATTATCGGAAAACCTGTCGGAATCGACATCAAAGAGCAGAAGATGACTTTGCCCTTAATTCATGCTTTAAAAATTGCCAGCGAAAAAGACCGTAAGTATTTTTTCACCACGATAAAACGCTACAATAACGACCAGAAAAGAGTTAAAGAACTCATTGAATTTGTAAAAAAATCCGGCGGTCTGGATTATGCGGTAGGCAAAATGAAAGAATATCAGCAAAAAGCAAAAGATATTTTGGCCGGTTTCCCCGAGTCGGAAGCCAAGAAATCATTACACTTAATGCTCGATTACGTTATTGAAAGAAAGTTCTAAATCTTTCTGAAATAAATCACTTTTTATTCAGCCACAAATCTTAAAAATCCCAAAAATTTTAAGGAATATTAATGGACAACTTAAGCGTTGAGTTTCAATTAAAAAGTTGAAATTATTAAGATTTCTTTCAGAAATTAGTAGAAAACATTTATAGGAATAAGGCTTTTTGGTGAATGATATTAGTCGATTTTCAAGTTGGTATTATTCAACCGCAACGAATTTAAAATCACCGAAACCGAACTGAAACTCATTGCGGCCGCCGCAATCATCGGACTCATCAGAATTCCGAAAATAGGGTAGAGCAGTCCCGCTGCCACAGGAATTCCCAGCGTATTGTACACAAAGGCAAAGAACAAATTCTCTCTGATGTTTTTCAATAATTTTTCACTTAAGATTTTTGCTTTTGCAACGCCCAGAATATCACCTTTCAATAAAGTAACCTGAGCACTTTCAATGGCAACATCGGTTCCGGTTCCCATTGCAATCCCTACGTTTGATTGTGCTAAAGCTGGTGCATCATTAATTCCATCACCGGTCATTGCTACAATTTTCCCTTCGTTCTGGAGCCGTTTAATTTCTGCTAATTTATCATGCGGAAGACAGTTTGCGAAATATTTTGCAATCCCCAATTCATGAGCAACGGCTTTTGCAGTATGTTCGTTATCGCCGGTCATCATTATCACTTCTACATTATTCTTTTGCAGATACTGAATAGCGCGTTTCGAACTTTCTTTAATATTATCTGAAAAGCTGAGGATTCCCAACACCTGATTTCCTTTTGCTAAGAAAGAAATGGTTTTCGCCTGATCTTCATTTTCCTGAATTTTTTGCTGTAAAGATTCTGGAATTTCAATATTAAACTGTTTTAAAAGAGCAGAATTCCCAAGTAAAACAGTTTCACCTTTAATCATTCCTTTTACACCTTTCCCGGAAATGTTTTTAAAGTTTTCTACCTTTTCAAAATCCTGATTCTCTTTTTTAAATTCATTTAAAACTGCATTCGAAAGTGGATGTTCAGAATTCTGATTCAAGGAAGCCGCTAATTTTAAAACCAAATTCTGATCATTATTTTCTGCAGCAATTACTTCATCCAGTTTTGGCTTTCCTTCTGTTAAAGTACCTGTCTTGTCGGTAATTAAAACGTTTACTTTATGCATTTGTTCAAGGGCTTCAGCGTTCTTAATAAGGATTCCGTTTTTCGCTCCTTTTGCAATTCCAACCGTTAAAGACATCGGCGTTGCCAATCCTAACGCGCATGGACAAGCCACAATTAAAACAGCAACAGCGTTGACCAAAGCATAAATCAGGGCATTTTCTCCGCCAAAAATCCGCCAGAAAATAAAAGTCAAGATGGATATTCCGATAACGGTAGGAACAAAAATTTTCGATATTTTATCGGCTAATTTCTGTATCGGAGCCTTGCTTTTGGTGGCGTCATTCACCATCTTGATGATTTGCGAAAGCAAAGTCTGTTCGCCCACTTTTTCGGCTTTCATCAAAAAGCTGCCGTTTCCGTTGATCGTCCCGGAAGTCACCATCATCCCCGAAGTTTTCTCTACCGGAATCGGTTCGCCCGTAATCATGCTTTCGTCCACATTCGAATTCCCTTCAGTTATTTTTCCGTCAACCGGAATTTTTTCTCCCGGTTTTACCCGTAATATATTTCCAATTTGAACTTCAGAAAGCGGAACTTTCTTCTCAACATTATTAATGATTAAATTCGCTTCATCAGGAGAAAGGTTCATTAATTCCTCGATCGCTTTTCCGGTTTTCTGATGCGCTCTGGCTTCGAGCATTTGTCCCATAATCACCAGAGTCAATATAACAGAAACGGACTCGAAGTAAAGCGGTATTTTTCCGCCATGGGTAATTTCGTGCGGTAAAATTTCCGGGAATACTAAAGCGACCAGACTGAATAAAAATGCGGCTGCTGCGCCTAACGCGATCAGCGAGAACATATTGAGATTCCAGGTTTTAAAGGAAATCCAGCCTCTTTTTAATAAGAACCAACCCGCGTAAAAAATCACAGGAATTGATAGTAAAAGTTCTAAAATTCCCTGTACCTTATTAGAAAAAGGAAATTCAAACCACATTCCTCCCATCGATAAAATAAATACCGGAATGGTAAAAATTAAGGAAATCAGAAATTTGTTTTTTAGAAGTTTGTAAGTGCCATCACCGGAAGTTTTTTCTCCTTTTTCCGGAATTTTCACCAGATCCATTCCACAAACCGGGCAACCGACATTGGAGTCATAAACTTTGTCGCCTTCGCAAAACATTGGACAGTAATATTTTCCTGCGTTATTTACCTGATCGATCACTGGTGCTGCTTTTTTTTCACCGCTATGAGGATGATGATGGGATGACGCATTTACCAAATCCTGCGTGATTTCTTCGAGATGCATGTGGCAAACCGAGCAGCCTGTATCAGAGGCATAAGTTTTATCGCTTTCGCAGAACATCGGACAAAAATATTCCCCGATTTTATTTTCGAAATTTTCAGGCAGATTTGTTTTTGAAAAAGTCTGTGGTTTGTTTTGATAATCAGCTCTTTCTTCGATGGGAACCAGATACATATTGCACACTGGGCAACGTTTTCCCGGTGTAAAATACACTTTTTCGCCTTCGCATTCCATGGGGCAATAATAAACGGAACTTGGTGAAATCCTTTCGGACGGAGGTATGTTTGATGGAGACATTTTAAATTTTATTTACAATTTTCCGGCTTTTTTTTCTAAAGCTGTTATAAAGATAAGGAAGTTTGTTATGAAATTTAGAATAAGTTCATTCTGCTCAGGGCAAAATGCATTAAAACCGCACTGTTCCCTCAATAAATCTTAGTTCTGATTCATAAATATAAAAATTAGAAAATAATTTTGAGCAAACTAATATTCAAAGAATTGTATTTATTAAAAGTACTGCCTTCTTTTTCTTTAATTTAATCCGGTTTTTAGTCCCTTTTGTTTAATCTCTCGTTTGAGGAATGAAAATTAAACCTGATCGAGAGCGATCCGGTTTTTAGATTTCAGTTTTTTAAAGGAAGTAGGATTGAATCCTGTGCAGTTTTTAAACTGAGCAGAAAGATACTGAACACTTTTGTATCCTAATTTTTGGGAAATTTCAGTCAGTGTAAATTCGTTGTATAAGAGAAGTTCTTTGGCTTTTTCAATTTTTTGCAGAATAAAATATTGTTCCAAAGTGACATTTTCATGCGTTGAAAAAGTCTTTGAAAGCAAACTGTAATCCTTTGCAAAATGTGCACTGATGAATTTTGACAAAGTAAAATCCTCATCAATGTCTAAGTCAGCGATTTTAAGAATAATGATTTTCTTTATGTGTTCGGTCTGAGTTTTTACCGCATTTTCCAGAATCTCGAAACCCTGTTTTTTGAGATGTTCATTCAGGATTTTCAATTCTGCCTGCGAAAGTAAATTTACCGTTTCGATTTCGCCCAGTTCCAGATTGGAAACCGGGATTTTCAACTCCACAAATAGGGTATTAACCGCCGAGATACAGCGGTCACAAACCATATTTTTAATATTGATCTTCATCTTTATTTTTTAACCGGTCGGCAATAAATTCAATTTTTGTTTTCCCGTGCTTTGTCGGTTTTCCTTCCATATTCACTCCAACAAATATGATTTTATCAATGGTAATAATAGTTTGGCGTGTCATCACATTGCGGACTTCGCACCTTAAAGTGATACTGGTATTCCCAAAATCAATGGCTTCAATCCCGATTTCAATAATATCGCCTTGTTTTGCTGAGCTCACAAAATTAATTTCAGAAATATATTTGGTGACGCACCGCGGCGTTTCGAGCTGTACAATCGCATATAATGCTGCTTCTTCGTCGATCCACTGCAGGAGCCGGCCACCGAATAAAGTATGATTAGGATTTAAATCTTCTGGTTTGATCCATTTTCTGGTATGGTAATTCATTTTTTTTATTTCTAATTAATACTTATTATTTTCAGTACAAAGATATTATAAAGTATTATTATTTAAGTGATTATGGTATAAAGACTCTTATTTTAGCAAAGAAAATTTAAACTCCAGTTCAATTTCCAAAAGGAAATCTTAATTACTCTTCATTTCTTAATGTTTAAAAATGACAGTGTTATTACAAGCACTCTTTTATTTCATCTTATCTTGTAAAAACAAGTTTGGTTTCGGTGGATAACTTTTCATCAATCCGGTAGTTTTCGAGGTTGAAACCTTTTACTTCATCCAATGTTTTCACCTCATTCTGAGCACAATATCTAGTGACTAAACCTCTTGCATGTTTGGTGTAAACCACGATGGTTTTTAGTTTTCCCTCTTTATATTCATAGAAATCAAAATCGATAATCGGTGCTTTTAATTTTGTTTTATCAATGACTTTGAAATATTCTTTACTCGCTAAATTCAGAACAAAATCTTTTGATTTTAATCCATTGTTAAGTTGCTCTGTAACTTTGTCTTTCCAGAATTCATAGAGGTTTTTGTATTGGTCGAACTCAAATTTCCGACCCATTTCCAGACGGTAAAGCATTACTTTATCCGAAGGTTTCAGCAAACCATATAAACCGGAAAGTATTCTGTAATTTTTCTGAAGATATTTAACTGATTTTTCGTCCAGCGATTTGGCATCCAAACCGCGGTAAACTTCGCCGCTGAAAGCCATTAAAGCTGGTGCAGATTCTTTTGAAGACGGTTGGGCTTTCCAGTTTTGATTTCTCTCCCAGTTTTCATCAGCCAGTTTTGAAGAAATCTCCATGAGCTCTGATAAATATTGGGGAGATTTCTGTTTTAAAGTTTGTTGTATAAAGTCGGCCTCTTCAATGAAATGCGGTTGCGTTGGTTTTAGAAATTCACTTGAATTTTCTATGTTCATGAGTTTTGCCGGCGATGTAATGATTTTCATGTTCTGAAATAATATAATAATGTTGCAGTTGGAAATACAGCGGATTCCAGTTTCCTGTCTAGAATTTTTATCGAAAAATCCAGAAGGAAACCTTGGAGAAAAGTAGAATAAAACTAAAAAACTCCTTTTCCCTGACGGAGAATTTCAGGTTCGCCAGTGGTGAGATCTACAATGGTAGAGGCCACATTATCACCATAACCTGAATCGATAACGATATCTACCAAATGATCATATTTTTCTGCAATCAGTTCGGGATCCGTAGAATACTCGATCACTTCATCATCATCTTTAATCGAAGTAGAGGCAATCGGGTGGCCTAATTTCTGAACAATCAGCTGCGGGATGATATGGTCAGGCACGCGGATTCCGACTGTCTTATTGCCTTTGTAAGCAAGGGGTAAATTTTTGTTGGCTTCTAAAATAAAAGTAAACGGTCCGGGAACATTATTCTTTAAATACCGGAAAGTACTGGTATCAATCGGTCGCGAAAATTCGGACAGGTGACTTAAATCGTTACAGATGATTGAAAAATGGGCTTTTTCCAACTTGATTTTTTTGATCTGAGCCAACTTTTCCATTGCACGGATATCAAAAATATTGCAACCCAACGCGTAAACAGTGTCGGAAGGATAAATAATCAATCCACCATTTTTCAACGTACGGACGACCTGATCAAGAAGGTTTTCCTGAGGATTATCGGGATATATTTTTAGAATTTTTGCCATATACAAATTTACTAAAAATAGATGAATAAAAGTTTTTTCAGATAAAATTTGGAAGTTTAGATAATAGTTGTATATTTGCACCACAATAACGCGGGGTAGAGCAGTAGGTAGCTCGTCGGGCTCATAACCCGGAGGTCGCACGTTCGAGTCGTGTCTCCGCTACTAAGTAAAGAGAATCAAGAAATTGGTTCTCTTTTTTTTGTGGGCAATTGTCACCGACAGGTGCTCTTTTCGGGGATTTTAAAAGTTTTCTGAGTACCTTTAAAAAAATAGGAATTTAAATACTCTAAATGACGTGGGATCCTTTCCGATGATCCATTTTTCAAGTCTGGTGAACTTATGGAATTAATCCTGTTTTAAAATTCTTCCTTACATTTGGATCATGAAAATTCTGCATACCGCCGATTGGCATTTGGGTAAACGGTTAGACCGCTTTTCGCGTCTGGAAGAACAGGTTTTAGTTTTGAATGAAATCATAGAAATCGCCGATGAGCAGAAAGTAGATCTGGTTCTGGTTGCCGGCGATTTGTTTGATAATTTTAATCCAGGAGTTGAAGCCATCGAACTCTTCTATAAAACTTTGAAACGGTTATCATTAAATGGGAAACGTCCTGTTATCGCCATATCGGGAAATCACGATGCTCCCAATTTGATCGATGCTCCCAATCCTCTAGCACGCGAATGTGGTATTATTCTCATTGGGCATCCCAATGCTGAAGTTCATCCTTTTGAACTCGAAAATTTTAAAATAACCAATTCTGCCCAAGGTTTCTTAGAATTAAAATTAAACGGTTTTGATTTTCCAATCCGGATTTTGCATACGCCTTACGCCAATGAAGTCCGGTTAAAAGAATATTTTGGTGAAAATAAAGAACAGGCGCTTAATCAGGTTTTAGCGGAAAACTGGGCAAGGATTACCGATGAATTCTGCGATGAAAAAGGAGTCAATCTTTTGATGGCTCATTTGTATATGAATAAAAAAGGAGCCGCGATTCTGGAAGAACCCGACGGTGAAAAACCGATTAAAATCGGAAACGCAGATTTGATTTTTTCAGAAACCATTCCTCCGCAGATTCAATATACCGCTTTGGGACATCTCCACGGTTTTCAAAATATCGGAACGCCGGAAAAACCGGTCGTTTATTCGTCGTCGCCTCTGTGCTACAGTTTCAGTGAAGCAGGGCAGACCAAATATATTTCGATTATAGAAGCCCAACCGAATCAGGCGGTTTCATTTGAGAAAATTGCTTTGAAAAACGGAAAACCTTTGTTTCGGAAAACCTTTGATTCCGTTGAAAAGACAATCGACTGGCTGACCGAGAATCCAAATACTCTGGTAGAATTGACACTGGAAAGCGAAACTTTTCTGAAAGCCGAAGAGCGCAAACAGATTTATCAGTCGCATGGTGGAATTGTTCATCTGATTCCGAAAGTTAAAAATCAGGAATTTGCTGTAAATAATTTACATGAAATCAATCTCGATCAGGATATTCAGTCTTTGTTTCAGGATTATTTTAAATCTAAAAACAATGGCCAACAGGCTAATGAAGACCTTCTTAATTTGTTTAATGAAATTTTAAATCCTTAATTCATGATTCCTGTTCAACTCACACTCGAAGGTTTATATTCTTATCAGGAAAGACAAACCATTGATTTTAAAAACCTTACAGAATCCGGTCTTTTCGGAATTTTCGGAGCGGTCGGTTCCGGAAAATCATCCATTTTGGAAGCGATTTCGTTTGCTTTATACGGCGAAACAGAACGGCTGAATGCAAGAGATAAGCGGGCCTACAATATGATGAATCTGAAATCAAACCGGTCTTTTATTGAATTTGATTTCTTTAATTTTGAAAATAAGAAATTTCGTGCGACCAGAGAATTTAAACGGAATTCTAAAAACTTTGACGATGTGAAACCGTCGAATGTTGTTTTTT
The DNA here is from genome assembly GCF_030815285.1 of Chryseobacterium sp. MDT2-18. Lineage (NCBI taxonomy): Bacteria > Pseudomonadati > Bacteroidota > Flavobacteriia > Flavobacteriales > Weeksellaceae > Chryseobacterium > Chryseobacterium sp. MDT2-18. The sequence goes on from NZ_JAUSWQ010000001.1 coordinate 268,001, forward strand.
ATGAATGGAAAGAAAACCGGTGGGAACCTTTGGAACATGTAAATCCGGAAAAAATAATCAATCTTACGTATGCGAATTTCAAACGCACGATTATTATTCCGCAAGGCCAGTTCAAAGAGTTTCTGGAACTGGGCGCGACCGACAGAACCAATATGATGAAAGAGATTTTCAATCTGTATCGGTTCGATCTGCAGAATAATGTTTCCGGTCTGAATGCGAAAAACAAATCTGAACTGGATCAGTTAGAAGGCCAGCTGAAAGGTTTTGAAGAAATAAATGAAGAACAGATTGCTGCTCAGAAAGAAGATTTAACCTTGCTTCAGAAAAAGTTTGATGACGTAAAAAAAGAATTCAGTGAAATTGATAAAAAATACCAGCTTCAAAAGAATCTGAAAACAGATTTTGAACTTTTAAATGAGAAGCAGGAAAGCTTTAAAAAACTTTCGCTTGGAAAAACAGATATTGATTTATTGGAGAAACAAACGGAACGGTTTGATCAGATTTTCAAATTGTTCAATCCTTTACTTAATGAGAAAAATAAACTTCAGAAAGAAATTGATTTCAAACAAAAAGAGAAAGGAATTCAAAGTGAAGTTTTAGCAAAAACAGAAGCTAAATTTAATTTATTAAAAAAAGATATTGAAGCGATTTTGCCTCAATATGAAGGTCTGGAACAGTCTAAAATTAAGGAAAATGATCTGCGTTTAATCCTGCAAATGCTGCAGTTTTCAGACGAAATTAAAATCCTGAAAAACCGAACTGAAAAAGGTTCTGAAAAAGTAAAAGAGGTTGCTGAAAATCAAAAAAACATTAAAGAGAAAATTGATGTTTTGGTGAAAAATTCAGAGCTTTTGAAATCGCAAAGATTGGATGCTCAACTATTATTAAATGTCGGAAACTGGTTTTCAAAAAAGAGAAATTTAACGGAAATTCTTCAAGCCCAACTCAAGAAAGCAGATGATTTAAATTTAGAAATTCAGAAAATTTTTGAGGAATTGAAACCATTTACTATTGATGTTGAAACTTTTAAAAATGATTTTAAACTAAAGAATGATACTTTAGAAACTCAGAAAAAAAGTCTTTCAGAAAAAAGAAATCAACTGGAAGTTCAGCAGCAACTGGCGCATTTTGCCAATGAACTGCACGACGGAGAATCCTGTCCGCTTTGTGGCGCTTTGGAGCATCCGGATATTGTTGAATTTGAAGATGTGAAAAGTGAACTTTCTGCAGTTGCTGAGCAAATTATTGCGATTGAAAACCAGCAGAAAGAACTGCAACAGACAAGTTCGGAAATTGAAAAAATTCTGGCGAAAAAGAAATTCTTTGAAAGCCAGTTAAAAACAGAAAAAGAAGCTTTTGATCACATAAAAACGGAAGTTGATACCCTTCAAAATATTTTTATCTGGAAGGAATTTAATGCTGAAAATGAACCTGATTTTGAACTGAAACGACAACAGTCTTTTGACCTCGAAAAACAAATTGAAACACTAAGCCAGGAGATTTCTCAAGAGCAGAATAAACTGGAAAAAGAGCGTGAAAGCCTGGATAAACTCAATAAAGCGTTAGAAGATTTCAAATTAAAAGAAAACGAAGTTGAAACGAAATTCAAAACCAATCAGTCAAATTTGAAGAATTTATTTTGGGAAGAATTCAGCAAGAAATCTGTGGAGGAGGTGGAAGAGCGTTTTCAGAATCTCTCAAAATCAAATCTGAAAACCGAACACGAATACCAAAATTTAATTCAACAGGAAAAAGAACTTTCGCCAAAGTTTGCTGAGCAGAAAGCGGTTTCCGAACAATTGGGAAAACGAATTGCGGAATTGGAAAAAGAAATTTCAGAAAACAGGACTGTTTTAATTCAATACTTAACAGATTATCAATTTAATAATTTAGAAGAAGTTGAAACCATTTTAGCGCAGGAAATCAATGTTCAAAATAATAGAAATCAGATCCAGAAATTTAGAATTGATTTTGAAACTCTGAAAAATGGAGTGGAAGAATTATCACTAAAATTAAAAGGTTTTTCTTTTGACGAATCGCAGTTTGCTGCTTTGGAAACTCATTTTAAAACGGGTGAAAATGAATTGAAAACCGCAAATGATAATGTGGTAAAACTAAGTTCGGAAATCGACAGACTTGAAAAAGAATTTAAGAAAAAAGAAGATCTTTTAAAAGAATTAGCGAAACTTCAAAAGCGTGCAGATCATCTGAAAATAATGACGAATCTCTTTAAAGGAGCGGGTTTTGTGCAATATGTTTCTTCCATTTATTTAAGACAATTGTGCGATCATGCGAATATTCGTTTTCACCGGATGACCCGAAATCAACTGAGTCTTCAACTGAATGAAAATAATGATTTTGAAATCGTGGATTTTCTGAATGAAGGCAGAAGCCGAAGTGTAAAAACCTTGTCTGGCGGACAATCTTTTCAGGTTTCTCTAAGTCTGGCTTTGGCTTTGGCAGAAAGTGTTCAGGCGAATGCGCAGGCGAAAAAGAATTTCTTCTTTATCGATGAAGGTTTCGGAACTCAGGATCTGGAATCGGTGAATGTTGTTTTTGAAACCCTGACCAATTTGCAAAAAGAAAACAGAATTGTCGGCATTATTTCCCACGTTGAAGAACTGAAAGAAAAAATGCCGGTTTCGCTGAATATCATCAAAGATGAAGAAAGAGGAAGTTTGATTTTTTAACCATAAAAGTCACAAAAGATAAATAGCTGGAAAATTTTAAAGTCCAACTTTCAGAAAAGCACAAAAGTAAAATCTATAGATTTTACTTTTGTGCTTTTCTTAGTGATTTCTGAATTAAGCCTTTGTGACTCCTTTGTAGTTTTTAGATTTTGATATTCAAATTCATTATCGTTTTTCTTAGCTAAAATCCTCTGCTTTTTCTGCTACAGTTTTTTCGAGTCATAGTCACTTTCATTTCCTAGCCGGTCCACCGATTTCAGTGCAACCGTATTCAGTTTTTTGCCATTTTTATTTAAAGGTAAATTCCTGGAAACGATATCTTTTTCTAAGATTTCAGTTTCCCAGGTGTCTCCGTTTTTCACATACAGAATCCATTGGAAAACATTCGCAGCATCCAAAGCATTCCATTTAATACTTACAGAATTGCCGTTGTTTTCAACAGACAAATTGGGTTTATCCAAAGGTTTTGCTTTGATCCAGGGTGTTCTCGGAATCAAGGCCTGCGTTTGATAGGCGTTTTTTACAGCGTTGAACATGTCCACATTTTTTGATAATCCATCGACGCTGTAATGTACCGTTCCCGAACTGTTTTTTAAAATCTGGCGTGTCAGGTTAATTTGCGAAACGATCTCTGCCGGACGGTCACTTACGCCATTGAGCCCAATCGTGTTCAAACCCGGATAAAGATGACGTTTCTGGGTGTTCTCACTTTCCCACCATTTCAGCAGCGCAGGGAAACTTTGGGGGCCGTCATTTTTCCAGTAGAGTTGGGGCGAGAAATAATCCAGCCACCCTTGGTTCAGCCATAATTTGGCATCGGCGTATAATTCGTCGTATTGGGAAGAACCTTTGATTCCTTCCGGAAAACCGGGTTTCCAGATTCCAAAAGGACTGATTCCAAACTGCACATAACTTTTTTCGGCTTTGATTTCATCATGAATTCTTTTGATGAATTTATTCACGTTTGCTCTTCGCCAGTCTGCCCGCGAAAGGTTTCCGCCTTGCTTCAGGTAATGGTTCCAGCTTTTGTTGTCCGGAAAATCTTTCCCGCCATTGTATTCTCTATACGGATAAAAATAATCGTCGATGTGGACTGCATCGATATCATAGCGTTTTACGAGATCCTTAATCACTTTTGAAGCATGATCCTGGGTTTTCCCGTCAGACGGATCCATCCAGTACATCCCGTTGCGGAGTTTGACGATTTGGTCAGGCATTTTCTTAATCAGTGATTCTTCGGTAATCGGCCCGCCTGTGGTGTGGTGAGCGCGGTAGGGATTCAACCAGACATGCAATTCCATTCCTCTTTTATGAGCTTCTGTGATCCAGAATTCTAACGGATCATAAAAAGGCATCGGAGCTTTACCAATGGAACCGGTCAGGAAATAAGACCAGGGCTCCAGATCGCTTTTATACATCGCATCTGCGGAAGGCCTTGCCTGAAAAATAACGGCATTGAAATTAGCATTTTTCAGTAAATCCAGAATTTTGATGGCTTCGTCTTTTTGCTGTTGCGTTGTCAGATTATTTTTTGAAGGCCAGTTGATATTCGCGACGGTCGCAATCCAGGCAGCACGGAATTCGCGGTTCACTTCCGGAAGGTCGAGGCTGATTTTTTTCTCGGGATCCGGCAGCGGTGTGACGGGTTTCGGAGGCAAAGGTTTGGTGGTGGTCACCGGTTTTTTAGCCACCTGTTTCGCAGGTTTTTGGGTAGAACAGGAATTGATGAAAATTGCTGTTGCAACCAGTACGGTATATTGTAAGTTTCGGATATTCATGGGACAAAAATACTATTATTATAAGAACTGAAAAATCGGCGTTATTGTATGCAGGGTTTTCATAAATTAAAATAGTACGCAGAGACGCAATGTTTTGCGTCTCCTTTTAAAACAGAATGTTTTGCGTCTTTTAAGACGCAAAACATTGCGTCTATAATTACAACGCCCATAAAGACGTAAAACGGTTTCATTCATTCCCGCAGAGACGCAGTTATTCCCGCAGAGACGCAGCAGTTATTCCCGCAGAGACGCAATGCATTACGTCTCTATTTTTAAATTGATAATTATCCCATTTTTCGGGATTATTGATAATGTATTGGGAAATCCTTTCAAATTCTCCCTCATTGCGGATAATGTGATCATGAAATCGCGGTTGCCATTAAAAATCAGGATTTATCTGACACGCTGCAACGGTGACAGATGATTTAAACCCGCGAATAATAGATGCCAGATTTTTGGATTGTGGGCCGAATTGGTTTTTGGCGGTAATGGGGATATTTGTGGGATCCACCGTGGCAATGGGATTCACCACGCCAATGGGATTCACTACCACCGTAGAGACGCAATGCATTGCGTCTCTACAATCCCCGTTACCGTTACCGTTACCGTTACCGTTACCATTCCCATTCCCATCGCCATCCCCCGATTCCCGTTTCATATTATATTCATTTTCCCCAATACCGATGATGGCGTGAAAATGATTGGGCATCACGACAAATTCACCCATGAATAGATTCATATCGGGGCGCAATTCAAATGTTTTCAACCATTCCCGTTCTGTAATCTTGCCAAGATCCGACAACTGCATTTTGCCTTCGGTTATTTTGCCAAAGAAATCGGCTCTGTCGTGGGTACAGATGGTAATGAAATAGAAACCTGCCTGGCCGTAATCCCAGCTTTGTAAACGGGCAGATGAAATGCGGTATTTATTATTAAAATGATCCATAGGTTTAAATTGTGTTTAGTTGGTAGAGACGTAATGCGTTGCGTTCTCAAATCCATAGTTTTAAATTATGTTTAGAGGCGCAATACATTGCGTTTTCAAATCTGTAGAAACGCAATGCCTGCGTCTATACAGATTTTGCGAAAAGGTAGGTGGAACTGCCGTGAACAGCGGCGGTATTTAGAGGCGTTGCCGATTTAAAAATAAGGGTGCCCGTCACCACCAGCCACGCAGAATCATCAGGGATCCCGAATTTCCAAACGGTAGGGAGATTGGCCTGGAAAATAGAAAGATCCGCGGTGTGGGAACTGATCAGGTTAAGATTGATGGTTCTGCTGAGCGGATTTACCGTAAAAGCATCCAGTCTTAACTCAGCACTCCGTGCATCTTGGGGAAGCACAATTTCCCGTCCTGCTTTCAGAGCCGGAAGGTGGCATTTAAAACTAAAATACCAAATCAATCTATTGAATTATGAAATATTTATTATGCCAACAATATTATTCCTTTGTTGCTGTGAAAAAGCTAAATCTGAAGAAGTAAATATAACAAAAGATTCAGTTAAAATCGAAGAAGATGTACATGCGTTTATTTTGAAATTAAGACAGAACGAAATAGCTGTAACGTCGCATTTGAATGATCTGCCTATTGATTCAACCCGACTAATTTTATATGATTATAAAAAATTAGTCATAGACAATTTCCTAAATGACGAAACTGATATTATAGATTCGCTTTCACTTAAATATAATTTGAAGCCAAAAAAGATCGCGGAAATCATATATTCCTATGAAAATTTAAACAAAAATAATTGATAGATTAGTAAAATTAAACACCTAAAACCTGAAAACAAACTATATATTTCTTTCAGTTCTAAAGTGTTTTTTTGACACTTTGTACTTTTCAATAAGCTCTGGATTACAAATTTCGCTCTTTAAAATATCAAAAATAAACAGAGGTGTTTTTTTTCATAAAACTAAATAACTATTTGATTATCAGATAAATATGCAAAAATATTCTCTAAAAAAACAAATATAAATACCTGTTATTCAATTATTTAACACACTAACTTAATGACATTGTTCGTGCGGCAGCAGGGGGCAGCGCGAAAATGCAAATACTTTGCTATATTTGGTTTAATAATAAAGTATCACTTTAGTCATAAAAATGCACCGGTTTTTTATGACTTTATATGATTTTGTTATATAACGAGTTGTACACAATATTAACAAGGACATAATACGAAAATGCTTTGAATAAAATTAAATTTATACTTTTATTGATCTTATCAAATTCTTGTTCTCCATTAATAGAAAACGGAATTATTGTTGAAATAGAAAACAACTCAAAACTTTCAGTTATAGGTGTGCAATTTTACACAACTGAAAAACTAATAACTTTAGATTTTGATAAAATTAAACCTGAGGAAACCATGTCGGGTTTTCTATCAATGAAAAATAATAAATCTGATGGTGGTTATGTTTTAGACTTTATCGGTGCTAATGGCGAAAAAGAACATACGGTTGTCGGCTATTATACTAACGGCGGTTCGATTGATAGAAAAGTTAAGTTTACTATAGAAACTAAAAAAACACTCGTAAAGTTCGATTAAAAGAATATTAAAAAATACTGTGTACAATAAATAAGCTTTCGTTTTGTCTGCAAGAAATGAAAGCCCGTTGAACGGAACCTTCGGTAGCTTTTTGTCAGCATGTTGGTAACCTTAGGGAGTTATTCACTCGCTGGCAAAATCTCCTGCCCGCTGCACAAAATATCCTGACTCTCAGCCTTCTAAAAATCACTACCTTTGATAAAACACAACTCATGAAAACTGGCTATGTCATCAGGGATCAGGAAAAACCACATTTTGTAACAGCTACTGTTGTTGACTGGTTTGATATTTTTACAAGGAAAACCTATCGCGACACCCTTGCATTTTTCACACTCACTTTATTGTTTTTAAATACTGTAGCCTGCAATGGTGGCCAATCGGTCGAAACGGTAAAGGGAATAAAGAAACCGGAAACCGTAAAAATGGATTCCGTAGAGAAAAAAACAGTGAGCACCATTGATACGGTGGATTTCAATAAAAGAATACGCGCATTAAGCAACAGTGACCCTTCCGGAAAATGGCCTGTAAAAGCGCCTTATCCTTTGTCCGGAGCGTTATTGCCTTACCATAGAATTGTTGCTTTTTACGGAAATTTATATTCAACAAGAATGGGAATCTTAGGGGAACTGCCCCGAAAAGAAATGCTGGCGAAACTGGAGGGCGAAGTAGCTCAATGGCAAGCTGTAGATTCTACGGTGATAACAATTCCTGCTTTGCACTACATTGCGGTGACAGCTCAGGGTGAACCGGGAAAAAATAATATGCACCGCCTGCGGATGCCCTTTCACCAGATTGACACGGTGATCAATTGGGCAAAACCCATCAATGCATTGGTGTTTTTGGATATTCAGGTGGGACACAGCTCCGTGAAAGCGGAAGTTACAGAACTGGAACCATACCTTTCTATGCCCAATGTACATCTTGGAATAGATCCTGAATTTTCGATGAAAAACGGTGAACGGCCAGGTTCCAAAATTGGGTATTTTAATGCCGCAGATATTAATGATGCCATTGATATCTTAGCAGACATCGTACGCAAAAACAAGTTGCCTCCAAAAATACTGGTGGTTCACCGGTTTACGCAGGGAATGGTGAAAAATTATAAAGAAATCAAAACCGTTCCCGAAGTCCAGATTATCATGAATATGGATGGTTTTGGAAGTAAAAGTTTAAAAAAAGACTCTTATGTGAGTTATATTTACAGAGAACCTGTGCAGTTTACCGGTTTCAAGTTATTTTATAAAAATGATCTGAAATTGTATACTCCCGAAGAATTAATGAAATTCACGCCGATACCGATTTACATCCAGTACCAATAATTTAATTTTTGACTGATGAAAAATGTTCTTAATTCCGTTTTTGTCGCGTTGTTTTTATGGATCGGCTGTCAGCCGGAACCTGCTAAAATAACTGCCGGGACACCACTCATTGCCACTCCCGCAAAAATCACAGCGCCAAAAAAAGTCAGGGCCGCTGTGGCGACTGTTCTTTCGAGGAAAGAAGTGCCGGTTTTATGCTATCATAATATTAAGGATTTCAGCGCCAGTGCGGGTGAAAACACAAAAGTGTATACCGTAAAACCTGCTGCCTTTGCGGAACAGATGAAAGCTTTGGCCGATGCCGGATACCAAACCGTTTTACCTGAACAGCTATATAACTATTTAGTTTTTGACGGTCCGTTACCAGAAAAACCCATCATGATTACCTTTGATGATACGAGGGGAGCACAGTTCAGTATTGGCGCAGCCGAAATGAAAAAATACGGTTTCAAAGGCGTGTTTTTTATCATGACCGTTTCTGTTAACCGTCCCGGATATATGACTAAAGAACAAATCAAAAGTTTATCGGACGACGGGCATGTTATCGGAGCACATACCTGGGATCATCATAGGGTCACTAAATACGCTGGAGACGACTGGAATATACAATTGGTCAAACCAAAGGCTCAACTGGAGGAAATCACCGGTAAACCGGTAACCGATTTTGCTTATCCGTATGGATTATGGAATACCGCGGCCATCGATGAAATAAAAAAGAGTGATTATAAAATGGCTTATATATTATCTACCAAAAGAGATCCTGCAGATCCATTATACACCATCAGACGTATGATCGTTTCGGGAACCTGGTCAACTCAGGGAATGATGAACGCTGTTCATTCTTCATTTCACTAAAAGAGATCAGCATTTTAGGCAGGAAGGAGATCCTGAGAGATATTTGAAGCCATTTTGGAGATTCTATTATGATGAAATACCTGATATTGCTGCGTTGCATCATTATTTCATTTACTCATGTTAGATTATAAAACAAAAAAAAGCCCCAATAAAACTGGGGCTTTTCTATATTTTGAAGTGATTATCCTTTTGCGCCTCTTTCAATACGTTTTCTTTCGTTTTCAGAAAGGATTTTTTTACGCATTCTGATGAAGTTTGGAGTTACCTCAATCGCTTCGTCACCCTGGATGTATTCCATACATTCTTCCAGAGAGAATAATTGTTTTGGAGCGATGTTACCGTCTTTATCTTTTCCTGAAGCACGCATGTTGTTCAACTGTTTTGCTTCAACGATGTTTACTACTAAATCTCCCGGTTTGTTTTGCTCACCGATGATCATTCCTTCGTAAATTTCTTCACCCGGATCAACAAAGAACTTACCTCTGTCCTGAAGTTTCGCGATAGAATATTCAGTTGCAGGTCCCTGACCTTTACTGATCAATACTCCAACGGATCTTCCGGGAATGGATCCTTTGAATGGTTTATAGTCTGTAAAACGGTGTGCCATAATTGCTTCACCGGCAGTTGCAGTCAACATTTGAGAACGCAGTCCGATCAATCCTCTTGAAGGAATTTCGAATTCCATGTGCTGCATTTCCCCTTTGGTTTCCATGATGTGCAGATCACCTTTTCTTTGAGTCGCAAGATCGATTACTTTTGATGAATATTCGTCCGGTACATCAACGACCATTGATTCATAAGGTTCACATTTAACACCGTCGATTTCTCTGATGATTACCTGTGGCTGACCAATGGTCATTTCATAACCTTCTCTTCTCATCGTTTCGATCAGAACAGAAAGGTGAAGAATACCACGACCGAATACCAGGAATGTATTAGCATCGTCAGTAGGTTCAACTTTTAGAGCTAAGTTTTTCTCTAACTCCTTATACAACCTTTCTTTCAGGTGATTTGAAGTTACATATTTACCATCTTTTCCGAAGAAAGGAGAGTTGTTGATAGAGAAGGTCATGTTCAAAGTCGGCTCGTCAATCGCAGTTCTTGGCAATGGTTCCGGATTTTCAAGATCCACGAATGAATCTCCGATCTGGAATTTATCAAATCCAACAATCGCACAGATGTCTCCGGCCTGAACTTCCTGAACTTTCTTTTTACCTAAACCTTCGAAAACGTATAATTCTTTTACTTTACCTCTGATCACTTTACCGTCTTCCTGCGCCAAACCAATTGTTTGACCTTCTTTAATAGAATTTCTTCTGATCTTTCCGATAGCGATTCTCCCTAAGAAAGAAGAGAAATCCAGTGAAGTAATCTGCATTTGCAGGCTTCCTTCGAAAGTTTCCGGTTCTGGTACATATTGGATAATTCCGTCTAATAGGGGAGTAATGTCTTCTGCAGGCTCTAAGCTCGTGTTGAACCAACCCTGTTTGGACGAACCATAGAAAGTTGGGAAATCCAGCTGCTCTTCTGTCGCTTCTAAGTTGAAGAACAAATCAAAAACTTTATCGTGAACTTCATCAGGACGACAGTTTGGTTTGTCAACTTTGTTGATTACTACAATCGGCTTCAAACCTAATTCCAATGCTTTGTGCAATACGAAACGGGTCTGAGGCATCGGCCCTTCAAAAGCATCTACTAAAAGTAAAACTCCATCGGCCATTTTCAGAACTCTTTCAACTTCACCACCGAAATCGGCGTGACCAGGCGTATCAATTACATTAATTTTGGTGCCTTTGTACATTACCGAAATGTTTTTCGATAAAATCGTAATTCCTCTTTCACGTTCCAAGTCATTGTTGTCCATGATCAGATCACCTGAATCTGCCTGATTTTCGCGGAAAACACTGGTTGCGTGGATGATTTTGTCAACCAAAGTCGTTTTACCGTGGTCAACGTGCGCAATAATTGCGATATTTCTAATGTTTTGCATATTCGTTTTTTGACGGTGCAAAAGTAATCTTTTTTCGTCAATTTCTTTTATAAGTTGTTTAATTTAATAAAAAATTATGTTAAAATTTATAGAAAGTTTAATAATAAGCTTGAAAACACCTTTATATCAAGCTAATTATTCGGAAAATACAACAATAAAAGCGGCCTTTTCAAGCCGCTTTGAAATAAATGAGTAGGTCGCCAAATTTTAATTCTGTTTTAAATAAGAGTACACATCATCTTTTAAATGAACTCTTTTTTTGCGTAATTCTGTTAAATGTTCGTCGGTCGTATGATTCTGCTCGCCTTCTTCGTAATGCTGAATGAGGGCATTTACTTCTTCATAATTCACGTACATTTTTTTGAAGGTTTCATCATTCAGCTTAAGCACATTGATTTTATCTTCCAGTTCAGGGAATTCGTGGGTAAGGTTGTGATTTTCCATGACTTTAAATATTTAATTTTTTAATACATTAAAGTTAAGGAAATTTTCCTTTTTCTAAAGATGAAAATTGTCAGGAATTTTAATAGTTTATTTCAGCAGATCGAGTTCGAGCAGGTTATTGTCTTTTGCGTTTTTTGCTTTTGCACCTTGCTCTTTGTTTTTAATCATTTCTGCCGGAGCGATACTGTTTCCGTTCTGATCGGTCAACTGAAAAACTGCTCCATTGGCTAATGCCTGCTTAATTGCTTTGGCAGGATCATTCCGGTCTTCTAAATAGATTTTTCTGTACTGCTTCTGATTGATTTCAATTTCCTTCTTTTTCACTGTAAATTCGGAAACTTTTTCAGTGACAGGCGTAAACTTCGAAATGCCGATTAACTCAAACTGATGTGTTTTGGTGAGATCTTCAAGTTTTACAATTAATCCCGGTAAACCGTGAAATTTGTAAGGGCCGTCCTGAAAAGGCAATTCCGCAGAAAACCACGCCACCCATTTTCTTCCGGCAAAGTCTGTAGTCGCTTTTTGCGCATTGAATTCACCGATTTTTTGTTGATCAGGCAAAATAGTCCAGACCATTTTCCGGTCATCAGAAACTTGATAAGAATCCATTCCGATGTTGATGGATGCAGCTATTTTAAAATCAGGATATTTTTTAAAGATTTTGTATCTCACGCTTCCTTTCCGCTGCGACATCATCTTCGTATCAACATTCATGGAACCTGTATTTTTGATTTGTCTTTCAAAATAAGCATTCATGGTAGAATCTGAAATATGCACGTCCCGGCTGTAAAAACTGGAGCCGTCTTTGGAGATATCCAGATTCATCAGTTCTTTGGTGATGTCCTGTTTATTTAAGGAGTCTTTTACGAACTGATATTCATAACTGAACCGTTGGTTTTGAGCAAAAAAGAAGTTGCAGGCTAATAGAAAGAGGGGGAGATATTTTTTCATTGATGATTTTTTATAGTTAAAAAAATTGCCAAAGTTTAAAAGAGCTTTGGCAATTTGTGATGAGTTATTTCTTTGTGGTGATATGGATTTCTCCGGATTTAGTGCCGTTGTAACCTTTTTTATTCACTTCCATTTTCTCGATGCGGTCTGGAGATAAATTCTCCATTTCTAATTTGGTTACAGGTTTTCCGTCAATGAAAATTTTAATGTTATCAGCATCTGAATTCGCGTTTTTTCCATTGCTGTTCAAAATGATAATTTTTGAATTTCCGTTTTCGGCAGCCAGCTTTGCGGTTTCTTCAGCCTCCTGAATTCTCTTTTTGAATTCTACTGAATTCACTGCTTTATCTGCTGCTTCGTTCGCACGTTTTTCGGCTTCTTCAATTCTTTTTTTAAACTCCGGAGAATTTATTTTTTTCTCAGCCTGTAAAGCCTGTTTTTCTGCTGCTGCAATTTTCTTTTTAAATGCAGGAGAATTCACCAGTTTTTCTGCTTCTTTTGCGCGCGCTTCAGCGTCTTTTATTTTGAGTTTAAACTCATCAGAATTGTAGTATTGATCAATCTTGGAATGGAGTTTATCCATTTCTGCGTGATTGAAATCCAGGTTTTTCATGGAATTTTTGAAGTCTTCGCTTTCGAATATCAGATTCATTTTGTTCCCCAGTGCATTCATTTCTTTTTCGAGCTTTTTGAATTTGGGGCTGTTAAAATCGTTGTTCTTTGCCAGTTTTTCTAACTCCTTACTTTTAAACTGCATTTCTGCACTGAGTTTTTGCGCTTCTTCGCTTTTTTTAGTGATTGCCTCGTTCATCGGCTTCAGTTCTTTCTCTTTAATCTGAAGCTGTTTTTCTAATTCCCGAAGGCCGGGTGGCTCTTCATTAACGGGCGCCGGCGGAGGTGGAGGCGGCGGAATGGTATCTTTTTTAAGAGTGGAGACATAATCAGTTATTTCCTGATTTGTCGTCCTAATCTCTTTATTTTTCGCATTCACCAAATACATAAATGCGAGCGTAAACAATAAAGGCAACGCCAGAATCCGCCGCGCATAACTGTATTTTGTTTTTGATTTTTTTAGCATTGTTAATCTTTTTTTGAGGTTAGAACTTAAGAAAGGACTCGTGGCAGGAAACTCTTTTCCGGAAAAGTGACTTGCTAAAAGCATCTGCGCAAATGCTTTTGTGTCCGAATTTTTTACGGCCTTTTTATCAGCCAGATATTCGTGTATTAAATTGATTTCTTTTTTAATCAAATAAATGAAAGGATTAAACCAGAAGAGGGCAGTAGTGATTTCTATAAAAATTTTGTCCCAGGAATGTCTTTGCTCGATGTGAACCATTTCGTGCTTTAGAATTTGTCTTCCTAAATCCGACTGAATGGCAATCGAGTTTTTCCAGAATAAATTTTTGAAATAGGAGAATGGAGCTTCCACCAAATCGGTCTGATAAAAGCTGATACCTTCAAAATTTTCTTTGTTGTATTTCTTTTTTAAAAGGTGAATTTTAACCAGTCCAACCGTTAATTTCGTTAGAAAAAAGAAAGTAACCAGTCCAATAAGAAAAGCGCAAATTTGAGAATAATTGAAATCATCGTTTGAATTATTAGGTGAACTTAAATTTTGTAAACTATTAATTAACAAATACATATTGCTGTTTACTTCAAGTGTAAAATAACTCACTTTCAGTAAAGGCAGTAACATACTGATCAGCACCGCGGCGAGCAAATAAAACCGGTTGTAATGATGAAAAGTCCTGTCTTTAAGAAACAACCGATAGTACAGAAATGTTACACCGGAACATAAAATGACTTTCCCGAAATAGAAAAAAAGCGCTTCCATCATTCTTTGTTTTTAAGTTCATCGAGTAACATTTCGAGGTCTTCAACGCTCATTTGGTTTTTCTCCACCAGAAAAGAAACGGCGTTTTTATAAGAACCTTCAAAATAATTTTTCACCAGGCTTTTCATCGATTTTCCGCTGTATTTTTCTTTGGAAATCAACGGGAAATATTCATGTTGTCTCCCGAAAACTTTGTAATCGACGAAGTCTTTTTCTTTTAAAACCTTCAAAATGGTAGAGACGGTATTGGTGTGCGGTTTGGGTTCCGGAAACTGCTCGAGCATGTCTTTAAGAAAAGCTTTTTCCAAATCCCAAAGGTAGTGCATCACCTGCTCTTCGGCTTTTGTTAATTGAGAAATCTGCATATCACTATTTGTTTAGTGATACAAATGTAGAATTTAATTTTAACTATACAACTATTTTTATAGTGATAAATTCAATATTTACGTATTTGATTGATTGTCAATGTTATTATTTTTGAATTCATATTAAAAACAACCTTTCTTTAATAATGATTCAAAAATCTGAAGCCTGATCTGTTAAAAAAAGCTTAAAATGATCGAACATTTATACAAAGGAATTATTATTGCTAAACTATACGCAATCATTAAAATTTAAATTATGGACACTAAAAGACTTTCTTCAACACTGGAAGAAGCGCTGAGCACCCAAATGAATGTAGAACTGTTGCAGTCTCACACCTATTTATCGTATGGGATCTGGGCAACCGATAAAGGATATGGCGGAATCGGGAATTTTCTGTTTCGCCATTCTTTAGAGGAAAGAAATCATGCGGTTAAATTCATGCAGTACATTTTAAACAGAGGTGGAAAACCTACTGTAACTGGTATAAAAGCGCCAGATAAAGATCCTTCAACACTGAGTGAATGTTTCAATCAGGTTTTTAAACATGAAGTGGATAACACCGAAAAAATCTATCATCTTGTGAATATGGCTTTTGAAGAAAAAGACTGGGCAACCTGGAATTTCCTGCAGTGGTTTGTACAGGAACAGATTGAAGAAGAAACGTTGGCGATGGATCTGATCGACAAATTAAAAATTGCCGGTGGCGACCGCGCTACCGATGAATCACTTTTCAACCTGGATAAAGATTTGGGAAAAGTTCCGGACGAAGCAGAACTGGCCAGAAATGCCACTTCTGAAAACCCATAATCTTACGACAATTTGAAAGGTTAAATTTCCATTCAATAGTCACAAAAAAATTAGTTTTCACTATGAATAATAGGCAGAACACAAAATTCAAAATATTTACTTTCAGAACTTATGTGAAATTTAAAATGATTTTTCACCAACTTTAAAATGATTTTTCTTTAATTAAACACTTTTGTGACTTTGGTGGTTTAAAAAAATTATGGTCACTTAAAATTTTTAAGATAGTATTAAAATCTGCTGTGTTAATAGCAGATTTTTTTATTCTATAACTCACTCAAAATCTTTATCTTTGCCAACTCGCAATTTAATAGGTTTAAGGACGACTTTAAACCCTGAATTTTAAACTTTGAACTAAAGATATGAAATGTGGAATCGTAGGTTTGCCCAATGTAGGTAAATCAACCCTTTTTAACTGTTTGAGCAATGCCAAAGCGCAGTCTGCCAATTACCCTTTCTGTACCATCGAACCCAATATTGGTACGGTTTCTGTGCCAGATGAGCGTTTGTTTGAACTGGAAAAATTAGTAAAACCTGAAAGAGTTTTACCGGCCGTAGTAGAAATCGTAGATATCGCAGGTTTGGTAAAAGGAGCAAGCAAAGGCGAAGGTTTGGGAAATAAATTCCTGGCAAATATCAGAGAATGTGAAGCGATTATTCACGTTTTAAGATGTTTCGAAGACGGAAATATTATTCATGTTGAAGGAACCGTAGATCCAATCCGTGATAAAGAAATTATCGATATCGAACTTCAGTTGAAAGATATTGAAACCCTGGCAAAAGCAGTTGAGAAAGCGAAAAAATTCATCAAGTCCGGTAAAAAGGATGATGTGATGACCTACGAAACGCTCCTTAATCTTCAGAAATTTGTGGAGGAAGGCAACAATGCGCGTGAATTTGCAATGGATGATTTTTCTACTTCAATCATTTCCGAAGTTCAGCTGTTGACCAATAAACCGGTTCTTTATGTTTGTAATGTCGATGAAAATTCCATTAAAAACGGAAACGAATGGATTGCAAAAATCGAAGAAATGGCCAAAAAAGAAAATGCAGAAGTTGTCGTTTTGGCCGCTCAGATCGAAGCAGACATCAATGAACTGGATACCTTCGAAGAAAGAGAAATGTTTCTGGATGAATTGGGTTTAACGGAACCTGGTGTCAACAGGTTGATCAGAAAAGCCTACGATTTATTACAGTTGCAGACTTATTTCACCGCCGGTGTAAAAGAAGTTCGTGCCTGGACTATAGGAAAAGGCTGGACCGCACCACAGGCAGCTGGAGTAATTCACACCGATTTCGAAAAAGGATTCATCCGTGCAGAAGTAATCAAGTATGAAGACTTCATTAATTTCGGATCCGAAGCCAAAGTAAAAGAAGCCGGAAAACTATCTGTAGAAGGAAAAGAATACATCGTTCAGGATGGCGATATGATGAATTTTAGATTCAATGTGTAAAGCATTTTTTGAATAAGATTATTCTTTAAAAATATATTATGAAGCGAACTTTGGTTCGCTTTTTTTTGTTCCAGTTTTGTCGGAATGATTAAATTTTTGTAAGATTAATTTGTAAAACTTCAACCTGTTTCGAATGTGTAACTTTAATTAAAATTAAAATGATGGAAAAGAAAATCGCAGTTTTAGTGGGCAGCTTGAGAAAAGAATCATTCAACAGAAAAATCGCCAATGAACTGATTCGCCTTGCTCCCAAAACTTTAAAAATGGAAATGGTGGAAATCGGTAATTTGCCACTTTATAATGAAGATTTAGATACAAATCCACCTAAAGAATGGACTGATTTCCGTGAAATCATTCAAAATTCAGATGCTGTACTTTTCGTTTCTCCGGAATACAACCGGACGATTCCCGGAGGTTTGAAAAACGCCATTGATGTCGGTTCGCGGCCGCCCGGAAAAAGTGCCTGGAAAGGAAAATCAGGTGCGGTAGTAACTGTTTCTCCGGGTGCTACAGGTGGTCTTGGCTCGAATCATAATATTCGTCAAGCCGTTGTTTTCCTGGATATTCCGATGATGCAGCAACCGGAAGCTTATATCGGAAAAGTTCATGAATTATTACGGGAAGATGGAAAAACAGTCATCGAAAAAACAGAGACTTTTCTGAGAGATTATATGCTGGCTTTTGAGAAATGGGTGAACCTTTTTTAAAGTGAAAACGGGAATTCTTAACCGGGAATTTAACTTTTATGATCATTAATACTGGACAGTTACCGAAAACTTTTCCACAAAATTTTAGAAATCAATTTCCTTTCGCTATTTTTGTGAGTTACTGAATTTTAAAGTACTTTCTAAAAAATATGAGCGAAAACAATACGGTCAATTATTCCGAAGACAATATCAGAACCCTAGATTGGCAAGAGCATATCCGACTGCGACCGGGAATGTATATCGGTAAATTGGGCGATGGTTCTTCGGCTGACGACGGAATCTATATTTTGCTCAAAGAAATCATCGATAACTCGATCGATGAATTCGTGATGAAATCCGGAAAAAGAATCGAAATAAAAATCGATGACGGCAAAGCCGTGATCCGTGATTATGGCCGTGGGATTCCTTTAGGAAAGGTAGTTGACGCCGTTTCTAAAATGAATACTGGTGGAAAGTACGATTCGAAAGCTTTTAAAAAATCAGTCGGTTTAAATGGAGTAGGAACCAAGGCCGTCAATGCGCTTTCAGAGTTTTTCAAAGTAAAATCCGTCCGCGACGGAAAAATGAAAATTGCCCAGTTTTCAAAAGGACTTATTACGGACGATTTTCCGGAGGCAGATTCTACAGACAGAAACGGAACTGAAATCACTTTTGTGCCGGATACTACGATATTCACTCATTTCAAATTTCGCAAGGAATATATCGAGAAAATGCTCAAAAACTATTGCTACCTGAATCCGGGTTTAAAAATAGTTTTTAATGGCGAAACGTATTTCTCAGAAAACGGGCTGAAAGATTTATTGAATGAAGAAATTGAGGGCGAAATTATCTACCCGATCGTTCATTTGAAAGATGAAGATATTGAAGTTGCCATTACGCATTCGGATAAATCACAATCTGAAACTTATTTTTCTTTTGTCAACGGACAAAATACGACGCAAGGTGGAACGCACTTAAATGCCTTCCGGGAAGCCTATGTGAAAACAATCCGAGAATATTTTAATAAAAACTTTGAGGCTGCCGATATTCGGAAATCGATTATTGCTGCCGTTGCCATTAAAGTCATTGAACCTGTTTTCGAATCCCAGACGAAAACAAAATTAGGATCCAACGAAATTGAGCCGGGAAAAGAAACGGTAAGATCTTTTATTACCAATTTCTTAAAAAATAAACTCGATAATTTCCTTCATCAAAACCAGGAAATTGCGGAAGCGATTCACCGCAAAATCATCATTTCTGAAAGAGAAAGGAAAGAACTTTCGGGCATTCAGAAATTAGCGAGAGAAAGAGCGAAAAAAGTTTCTTTGCACAACAAAAAACTCCGGGATTGCAGACAGCATTACAACGACCAAAAAGCATTGAGAAAGGCAGAAACCATGATCTTCATCACCGAGGGAGATTCTGCTTCCGGCTCGATTACCAAATCGCGCGATGTAGAAACGCAGGCCGTTTTTTCGTTGAAAGGTAAACCGCTGAACTGTTATGGTTTGACGAAACGGGTCGTGTATGAAAATGAAGAATTCAACTATCTGCAGGCCGCTTTAAATATTGAAGACTCTTTGGAAGATCTCCGGTACAATCACGTGATCATCGCCACCGATGCCGATGTCGACGGGATGCACATCCGTTTGCTGATGATTACTTTCTTCCTTCAGTTTTTCCCGGATTTAATTAAAAACGGACATCTTTATATTCTGCAAACGCCACTGTTCAGGGTGCGAAATAAAAAAGAAACCAGATATTGTTATTCAGAACCTGAAAGGGTAAAAGCCCTGCAGGAATTGGGTAAAAGCCCAGAAATCACCCGATTCAAAGGACTTGGGGAAATCTCTCCGGATGAGTTTAAGCATTTTATCGGGAAAGATATCCGGTTGGAACCGGTCGTTATTGGGAAAGACCAGACCATAGATCATTTACTGGAGTTTTATATGGGTAAAAACACGCCGGACCGCCAGTTATTTATTCTGGAAAATCTCGTCGTAGAAGATCCCGATATTGATAAAAAAGAAATGTTGGCAGAAGCTGAACCGGAAATTAATTAAGGAGAATGAGATTAAATAATAAAAACAAAGCGGGCTATTTTAGGTTCCTGAGTACATTGGTATTCATCATTTCTGTTTTTGGAGCAACGGCTTTTTTATTAGAATATTTTATTTACGATTACTTAGGATCAATGCAATATTTGCTCATTATCGTTCCGGTAGTGACAGTATTGATATTTTATTGGAGAGGAAGGCAAATTTTTGAATATGACAGTGATGGGGAAGCTTTAAATTTTAAAAACAGCAATGTTGTTTTATTTTTAAATAAAAGTCTCAGCGACGAGTTTCCAAAATATAAACTTTTAGCGTACGATATTATTAATATTTTTATTTTGAAAAGATTGTACATTACAATCAATAGTAAGAAAGGAAATATTGTTCTTAAATATGATATTTCGTATCTGACCAGGAAAGAATTAAATGACTTAAAAATTTCTCTCAGCAAAGTCATTAGAAATAATAAAGAACAAAAGAGAGAAGATATTAGTTGATGGAAGAGCAAGAAAATCACCGGGAAGAATCCCTGAGAAAAGTTTCCGGTCTGTACAAGGACTGGTTTCTCGATTATGCATCATACGTTATTTTGGATCGTGCGATTCCTTCTATTTTTGATGGTTTCAAACCGGTTCAAAGAAGAATCATGCACTCCATGCGTGAGTTGGAAGACGGCAGATATAACAAAGTTGCCAATGTCGTAGGAAATACGATGAAGTACCACCCACACGGCGATGCGTCGATTACCGATGCAATGGTTCAAATTGGGCAGAAAGAATTGTTGATTGATACGCAGGGAAACTGGGGAAATATCTTCACCGGAGATTCTGCGGCAGCAGCCAGATATATTGAAGCAAGACTTACGCCTTTCGCTTTGGAAGTGGTCTTCAACCCGAAAACCACAGAATGGGCTAAATCCTACGACGGCAGAAATAACGAACCCATTGACCTGCCGGTAAAGTTTCCACTGCTTCTCGCACAGGGAGTCGAGGGAATTGGTGTAGGACTTTCTACCAAGATTATGCCTCATAATTTCAACGAATTAATTGATGCTTCTATCGCTCACTTAAAAGGGAAGAAATTTCAGATTTTTCCGGATTTTATAACGGGTGGAATGCTCGATGTTTCAAATTATAATGACGGCGAACGTGGCGGAAGAATCCGTGCCAGAGCCCGGATTATTCAGAAAGATAAAAATACGCTTTGCATTAATGAACTTCCTTTTGGTAAAAACACCAGCGATTTAATTGATTCCATCATTAAAGCCAATGAAAAAGGCAAGATAAAAATCAAGAAAATTGAAGACAATACTTCCGACGAAGTTGAAATCAATATTTTTCTGACCAATGATGTTTCGCCTGATAAAACGATCGATGCCTTATACGCTTTTACCGATTGCGAAATTCCGATTTCACCGAATGCCTGCGTAATTGTCGGCGACAAACCGATGTTCCTGAATGTGTCTGAAATCCTCAGACAGAATACAGATCACACGGTTTCTCTGCTTAAAAAAGAACTGCAGATCGAATTGCATGAACTGCAGGAAAACTGGCATTTTTCTTCGTTGGAAAGAATTTTTATTGAGAACAGAATTTACCACGATATCGAGGAGGTTAAATCCTGGGACGAAGTCATTGCGACCATCGACAAAGGGCTGAAACCTCATACCACTCATTTATTAAGAGCGGTAACCGAAGAAGATATTTTAAGATTAACCGAAATTAGAATTAAAAGAATTTCGCGTTTCGATTTAGATAAATTCAAAGAAAATATTAAAGCCCTTGAAGGGAAAATCGAGCAGGTAAAATATAATCTTGAACATCTGATCCCGTACGCGATTGACTATTATTCAAATATTCAGAAAAAATACGGAAAAGGAAGAGTGCGGAAAACTGAACTCAGAATTTTTGATACGATTGATGCGACGAAAGTTGCGGTGGCCAACGAGAAATTCTATGCCAATTTTGAAGAAGGATTTATCGGAACTTCACTGAAAAAAGATCAGTATTTATTCGACTGTTCGGATATCGACGATATTATTACCTTCCAGAAAGATGGCACGATGCGGGTGGTGAAAGTGGAAGCCAAAACATTTATCGGTAAGAATATTCAACACGTTGCCATCTGGAAAAAGAACGATAAAAGAACGGTTTACAATATGATTTACCGGGAAGGAAAAGACGGCCCCTATTATATGAAACGTTTTTCTGTGACCGGCGTTACCAGAAATACCGATTACAAATTGGCTTCGGATAAAAAAGGATCCGAAATGCTGTACTTCTCAGCAAATCCTAATGGTGAAGCCGAGAAAGTAACCGTTTTATTAAAACCAAATGCGCGGGTAAGAAAAAACAAAATCGATATTGATTTCTCAGATCTGGCGATAAAAGGCCGTGATTCCAAAGGCAATGTGGTCACCAAATATATTGTCAAAAAGGTTGATTTAAAAGAAGAGGGTCACTCAACTTTGGCACCGAGAAAAATCTGGTTTGATGATACGGTCCGTCGATTAAATGCCGATGCGCGCGGAACTTTACTGGGAACTTTCAAAGGCGATGACAAAATAGTAATTATCAATTCTCATGGGGAAGCCAAGTTGGTGAGTTTCGAATTAGGTAACCGTTTCGATGATGAATATTTGGTCCTCGAAAAATGGAGACCAGAGCAACCAATTACCTGTATTTATTTTGATGGTGAAAAACAGATTTATTTTATTAAAAGATTCCTGCTCGAGAATACGGCGAACGTTCAGAATTTCATGCCGTCTGATCATCCGAAATCATTTGTAGAAAATGTCCTGATTGCCAATAATGCGACGGCCGAAATTATTTTTGCCAAAGAGAAAGGCAAAGATAAAGAGCCTGAAACCGTTAATATTGATGAATTCATCTCGGTAAAAGGTATTAAAGCGATCGGAAATCAGTTTATTAAAGACAAAGTGAAATCCATTAATATCATCATTCCCGAACCGGAAGAAGAAGTTATTAAAGAGGAAGAAGAAGAAACTGATAATAGCGAAAATCTTACGGATGAGGAAATTCCAGAAGAAGGAACGATCGGTGATCTTTTCGATCTTGAATAGTTAATGTGTACTTCAAGCCTGTTTAAAAGTGATAAAAAGATTGCCTTTTCGGGTTTTAAAAAAAATTTAAAGTTCTTAGAAAAAGACCGTCTCAGAAATGGTCAGAAAATAGAAATAAGGAGTGAAAACCAGAAGGTTTTTGCTCCTTATTTTATAGGTTTAAATCTAAACGGAAAATCTACAAAAGGTAAAAAACGGCAACTTTTTAGTACGCTTTCTTTTTGATCTTTTGAAAGACTTAAAAAAATATCGCTTTTGGCCTTTATTGTTTTTAAAATAAACTTAAACAGGTTCTTAAAAAGGATAACCGAAAGCAAAATTAACCACCGGTTTCCACGTACTTCCAAAAACCCATCGGTCGCCCACAGGCTGATTGGGATCGTAGACTTTGTATGCCGCATCTAACCGCAAAGTAATATAGGCGATATTAATCCTCAGACCAACTCCGGTTCCGACTCCCATCTGAGAAATGAATTTGTTAAACTTAAACTGGTCACCAAATCCGCTGTCTTTTAAACTCCAGATATTTCCTGCATCTACGAAGGCGGCGCCTTCAAACATGTCTGTAAATGGCATCCTGTACTCAATATTGGTGGTCAGTTTTATATTGTCCATTACGTAAGAACGGACCCTTTCATCCAGTTGAGAATCAGCAGGACCCAAACCTCCGTACACGCGCCAGGCGCGAATATCATTGGAACCACCATTAAAATAAGATCTTACAAATGGCATTGTCGAAGAATTACCGTAGGGAATTCCGATGCCGATAAACTGTCTTAATGCGAGTGTTTGTTTTTCATTATTAAAGGTGAAATATTTTCTGACATCAAAATCAAATTTCACAAACTGGGAATAGGGGATTTTGAAAATGGTTCTGGAGGGGCCAGAGACTATTCCATCGTCTTTTCGGCCGCTGTTGAATGCACTGAAAATATTTCCGGCGATTTCAAATTTACCATTAAAATAGAACGGATTAGGGCGGTCTTTCTTTCCGATTTCATTATAAATAAAATTATAAATTACCGAAGAAATAAGAATATCCTGCGTTTGACGGTCTTTATTGATCAAAGACTGCAGGAAATTATTTAATGAGGAAAGGTTATCACCGGTTAAGGATTCCTGAAAGCTTTTATCATCTACGATCATGGTTGAAAAATCATCAGAACTTATACTTCCTGCAACGAAATCCTGGTATAAAGCAGGAGAATAAATTTTAAACATTTGGTTGCGGACTTCTGCATCCTGTGGAAAGAAATCATAATACCGGTCTTTATTTCGGGTTAAACTTAGTTGGGTATTAAAAATAGAAAGCCGGTGAGAAACAATATCATTGGCATTGGCAAAGTAGTTCAGACCTGCGTTAAAGCCAATTCTTCCTAATCCTATATTATCCTGAACCGAAGCTCCTAAAACAATCGATGAAGTAGGAGAGTACTTTTTGGGAACTAATTTCCAGGTTTTAAAAGGAAGCAGTAACCTCGGGAAACTCAACGAAGTTTGTGCCAGAATTTCATACGCGAGGGTTCGTTGGCTTGTATTTTTAGAATTGGTCACAGAACCGAAAATCCCGGAAAGACTTGTTGTCAGGTTTTCAGCACCTCCGAAAACATTACGGCTTGTAAGATCAATTGAAGGGGAAACTCCAAAGTTTAAAATTTGAGAATAATTGATATCGGTCGCCACTTTTAAATCATACTTTGGCAATGGTGCCAGAAAATAGTTTACATCTAAAATACTGTCGCTGGACTTGCGCAGAATCTCATCATATTTAATAATACTGAAATTATTCATCGCCGCGATATTCCTCTTCGTTAAATCCAAATTTCTCTGATCATATACTTCTCCGGGCCGCAAAATAATCGGTCTCCACAAGGACATTGTTTTATACTGATCATCAAGCTTATAAAAATTAATTCTTAATAATGAATCTTTGACCGTATCTGCCGAATCCGATAGTTTTTCCAGAAGATGAACCTTCACATTTCCGATGGTTGTAAGCTTATAACGCGAATCTATAGAATCTTTATGAATATCCATGGTCAGCGGAACATTCTTTCTGCTTTGTAACGTATCTGCTGTAAAGTAGATTTCTTCATTAGTATTATTGAATTTGTAATAACCGTAGTCCTTCATCAAATCGTTAATCCTTTTGACTTCTTTCTCTAAAACCGACTGATCCAATATCTTTTTTCCCCGAACCAAACTTTTAGCAAGATGTTGCTCATAAATATTTTTAATGGCGGGATCCGGAATATTATAGTAATAATCGCTGATATAGGTTGGATCTTTATGGGTAATTAAATAATTAACCTGTGCTTTTTTTGCTGCTGAATCTAAATCTAGGGTGAACTTTACATCGGTATCCCAATATCCTTTATACACTAAGAATTTACGGACTGAGGTCGCGCTCTGTTCCGTTTTTCCCTGATCTAAAATGACGGGAGGCTGTCCAATATTCTGTAAAAATCTCTCATAAAAAAGCCGTTTTCCAACAAATTCCGGATGTTTGTATTTCACAAAAAGGGAATCCCGAAGTTTCTGATCCCTCATTTCATTGGGGTAAGTCATGTATTCCGCAAGAATAGAATCGTATTTAGGATTGGTTGCATTGTACATCCACAATCCAATTGGCAAGATAAAAAGTTGCTTTTTATTGGGTTTTTGACTCACATGACTTTCAATTTCATCATCGTGCACTTTCCCATCTTCATATCTGAAATTATTTTTGGTCAAAAGATACTCACCATCAGGAACTTTTTTTGTTGTACTGCAGGCATACAAAAAAACAATTGTGATTGCAGATGAAAAAAATAAGTAATACTTTTGAAAATATTTTGAAAAATGCTTACGGCTCATAAAAAAAAGATTTTACAGTCTCTTGATAAAAAGAAGTTCAGACAAAAATACAATTTGTTTTTGGTTGAGGGTAATAAAACGCTTAAAGAAATACCAACTTCAAAGTTCAGAATCAATGAAATTTTTTCGGTAAACCCTGCTGAATTATCAGCTGTCAATCTCGCTGCTACAGAAATTTCACCAAATGAATTGCAGAAAATAAGTTTCCTGCAACATCCTAAAGATTCAGTGGCGGTCTGCGAACTTAAGGAAGAAATGTTGTTGGAGCAAACAGGCATTCAATTAATTTTAGACGGAATTCAGGATCCCGGCAACTTGGGAACGATTATCCGGCTGGCGGACTGGTTTGGGATTTCACAAATCATCTGTAGTGAGGATACTGCGGATTTTTATAATCCCAAGGTTATTCAGGCAAGTATGGGATCTTTTCTTCGGGTAAATATCGTTTACCGGGATTTAGAAAATTATCTTTCTGAAAATAAACAACCCATCATCGGAACGGATATGGATGGCACTGATTTTTATGACTATCAGTTCCCGGCCCAATTTAATTTAGTTCTCGGCAATGAAGGAAACGGAATCAGACCGGAAATTGAGACTCTGTTGACAGACAAAATAACAATTCCGCGCTTTGGAAAATCGCAGTCTACCGAAAGTTTGAATGTAGCAATGTCTGCCGGGATTATCCTGGGTCAGATTTTCGCAAAAAAATAAAAGCCGGAAAACCGACTCTGTATTTTTTATATCAACTGTTCGAAACTGGAAGTTGTTTTACTTTTTTGATAATCTTCTAATTTTTTACGGATAAAGCGAAGTGCGATTGGCGCCAGATAAATAAGCGCTAAACCGATCATCTTTTTCTTCCAGCTTTTATTATAAAGATTTTTCCGCGCATAATTTCCTACAAAACTTACCGCTCCTAATTTCATTGCATTTTCAACAATACTCATTCCCGCATCGCTTTTTGCAAAGCCGTACACCGCATTTTTGTTTAGAATTGAATCTTTTATACTCCCGGAAATCTCCCTTACAATTTCATTGGTATTCAAAGAAATCTTGGTTTCGCCGTCCGTCGATTTGTTTTCCTGCAGATATTTATCTGTAAAACCATTAGTTAAAGCGCTGAGACTTTCTTTGGCATTGTCGAAGGTTAGAAGATCTTCTAACTCAGAAACCTCTTTTTTCAGAAGTGCTTTCTTTCTTCGGAGTTCTTCTAAGCTGTTGTATTTCGTGCTCATCTTTAGGAATTTATAAATTTAATAATTTTATCGGCCACCTTATTTCTAATGGTATTTCGGACTGCAAAAGTGATGATTAAAATCAGTAAATAAAACCCGGCCATTATCAGAATTCCGTAGGCGTAATTACCTAACCAGAAACCAATCAGTAAACCCAAACCAATATTAAAGAGAATGATGAAGAACAGAGCCGCAACCGATGCTAAAACAAGATAAGTTAAAGTACCTACCGTGAGCGAAGATTTTTCCGTCATCTCCATTTTAAGCAGATCTATTTTTTTTGAGGCGAATTCTTTTACAATGTCAACCATAATATTTTTTTTAAAGTTACAAAAAAAGGAACTTATCTAAAGTTCCTTTTTATTTTTAGGAATAATCTGATATCTTATTACGATTTCATTCCGTCTAATTCGTTTTCTACATCACCTACAACCTCTTTGGTTTTAGCAACTGCTTCATCTTTGTACTTATCGTAGCCTTCTTTTACGGAAGATACTACTTTGTCAGCAGTTTCTTTCAGTTGAGATGAGATCGTATCATACTGATCTTTCACTTTTCCCGATACGTCTTCATACTGTTCTTTTGCTTTCTCAGAAACCTTACTGTACTGATCAACTGCCTGATCTTTTAAATCATTTGCTTTGCTCTTGATTTTTTTTCTTGTTTCTGCACCTTCTTCCGGAGCATAAAGCATTCCCAGAACAACACCTGCTGCTGCTCCAGCTAATAAACCTGCTAATACACTTGCTGCATTATTTCCTTTTTTTGACATCTTAGTTAATTTTTTTAATAGTTAATAAATCTTACGTTGGATTTCTCCATCTCTTCTAAAGTTACAATTAATATACCAAAGAAATAAAATGTTATCTTAAAATTTTGTTAAAAGTCCTTTAGATAGGATAAAATTAAATCTACGGTCTCATTTTTTGTAAAATCTGAATTATCGATGGTGATCGCATCATCTGCTTTTCTTAATGGGGCAACTTCTCTTTCGCTGTCTGTTTTATCTCTGGAGATTAAATTTTCACGCACGGTATTTTCATCCGTTTCGATGCCTAAACTTTGCAGCTCCAAAAAACGTCTTTTGGTCCGTTCGTCGACACTGGCTGTGAGAAAGAATTTAAAATCAGCTGTGGGTAAAATAACAGTTCCGATATCGCGGCCGTCCATAATGACGCCACCTTTTTCTGCCATTTCTCTTTGAGCATCGAGCAGAAAATCACGTACTTCTTTTTGACTGGCAATTAAGCTTACATTTTGAGAGATTTCATTGGTCCGGATATCTGTCGAAATATCATTGCCATTAAGGAATATCACCAGTTCACGATCGATTGGTTTAAATTCGAGTTCTATTTCATTTAACCTGTTAAAGAGTTCCGGCAAGTTTATTTCACCATTGGCGTTTAAACAGTTTTTTAAAGCAAAATAAGTAATTCCACGGTAGAGCGCTCCGGTATCCAAATGCACCAAACCGAGTTTTTGAGCAATGATTTTAGAAATCGAACTTTTGCCGGTAGAAGAGTAGCCGTCGATAGCAATTACAGGTTTTCTCATAAGGCAAATTTCCTGAAAATTTTCCGAGAAAAAAAATAAATCAGTACTGTTCTGTTTGCTGGGCAACAATTAATGGTGTTTTTAGAACCTGTTTAAATTTATTCAATAAAAACTTTATGGCGGATAATTTGACCCTATTTTCAGAGTTTTCCCTGATGAGTTCATTTAATGTGTAGTGGTAATAAATTTTGCAGGTATATCAAGTTATTTTTTAAAACCTAAAATTAAGAAACACCGCGGTCTTTTCTAAATTTCACCGCGGTGATTTATTATTTTCACCGCGGTGATTTTTCCAAAGGTTACTGTGAACAACCAAGAAGTTACGAGAAATAATAAATATTAAGAACTGATAGTCAGTTTTTTTATGCTATTTTTCCATATGAATATCCCAATAAACTTTTTCTTAATTTAATCTTTAAACACGCTCTAATGAAAGAAAATCTTTATCTCCTGTTCCCCGAAACTTCGATTAAATCGAGCGTTACTCCAAACATATTCACATTAGAAGCATTATGATATCTAATATGAGCATAATCGAACCTGAAACTCGAAATCTTTATGCCAAAACCTGCGGACAAGCCGGCAAAACTTCTTTGATCCAACACGGCCAGTTCATTTCCGCGTCTTACGTTATAACCGAACCGGATATTAAAAGCCTGTTCGGGAAAAAGTTCAGCGCCTAAAGAAAAATGATCGGCGACTTTGCGGCTCCAGTTAATTTCCTGACCATTATTATTGAAATCCTGTGAAATGTTGAGTTTTTGCAAATCATGAGCCGTGATGGTAAACGCCAAGGGAAATTCATCTAAAATTCTGGTATATCCTAAATCCACCCGAAAAGCCACATCCTCACGAAGACCACTAAATGATTTGAACTGATAGCCAAAATTCCGGAATACCAAAGCCAAGGTTTCCCGGCTCTGGGTGTTATGATAAGTAATTCCCGCCGTCCCGACAACAGCCATCGAGGTATAACTGTCGATTTTTGAAGTGACAAAATTAGCACCGCCGGCAATAGTAAAGTCTTCATCAAACTGGTACGCGTAGGAAAGTCCCAGTGAAGCATCCATCGCGCCAAACTGGCCATTGATTTCTGCACTTTCATCCGTTCTAGGCATTTTGCCGTAATCCATATATCGGGCATTAAACCCAATGAGATGACCTTCTTCTAAATCTTTTACAAAACTGATGGTTCCATATTGTGAGCCGGCGAGATAAGAAGCATAGTTAATGGAAACCATTTGGTCTTGGTTCAAATTCATCAATCCGGGATTGATTGCGGCGAAACTCACATCAAAATCACGGACCGAAACGGCGTCACCGCCCAAAGCTGCCTGTCTGGCAGATCCGGGTATATTCAGAAAAGGATACACATTCGTGCCTTCCTGAGCAGATAATAAGCTAGTAATTAATAAAGCTGAAACAGCGGTAATTTTTCTCAAAATGTGTTATAAAGATGCAAAAATAATTTAATTAAGTGCTTTTCAAAAATAATTTCGGTGTAAATATAATTCTATTAACGAAATTATTTGCGTTTCCTTATATTTGCACCGTAAAAAAGTAATAAAAAAGTAAAAAATGAAATACGAACGAATTCTTCTAAAATTAAGTGGCGAGGCCCTGATGGGAAACCGCCAGTACGGAATCGATAATGACCGACTGAAAGAATATGCCGCTGAAATAAAAAAAGTAGTCGATATCGGTTGTCAGGTGGCAATCGTCATCGGTGGCGGAAATATATTTAGAGGTCTTGCCGGTGCCGCTACAGGAATGGATAGGGTTCAGGGTGATTATATGGGAATGCTGGCCACTGTGATCAACGGTATGGCTCTACAGGGCGCGTTGGAAGATGCAGGAATTTTTACCCGTTTGCAAAGTGCCATTGAAATGGATAAAGTTGCAGAACCGTTTATCAAAAGAAAAGCAGTTCGTCATTTAGAAAAAGGAAGAGTGGTCATTTTCGGAGCCGGTACGGGCAATCCTTATTTCACGACCGATACCGCAGCAACTTTGCGTGCGATCGAAATTGATGCAGATGTGATCTTAAAAGGAACAAGAGTCGATGGGATTTATGATTCTGATCCTGAAAAAAATTCTGATGCGGTAAAATTTCATTCATTAACTTACAGTGAAGTATACGAGAAAGATTTAAAAGTAATGGATATGACCGCTTTCACATTGAGTAGAGAAAATAATTTGCCCATTATTGTTTTTGATATGAATAAAGAAGGAAATCTATTAAAAGTAGTTCAGGGAGAAACTATCGGGACTTTAGTGAATTTATAAAAAAATAATACTATTTTTGAGTGCTTCATTTTAATTAGTAAAACAGAAATTTAAGATATAATGGAAGAATTAGAACTTATTGCAGGCATGGTCAAGCAGGAAATGGATGCGGCCATTAAACATTTGGAACATGCTTTTCAGAAGATTAGAGCCGGCCGTGCTTCTACAACCATGGTGCAAGACGTTATGGTAGAATATTACGGCGCGCCAACTCCCCTGAGCCAAGTTGCCAATGTGATGATTCCTGATGCGATGACGATTTCAATTCAGCCTTGGGACAGAACGGCTATTGGAGCCATCGAAAAAGCGATTATCAATTCAAATCTGGGATTTGCACCATCGAATAACGGAGATAATATCATATTGAATGTTCCGCCATTGACGGAAGAAAGAAGACGCGAATTGTCAAAACAGGCGAAATCCGAAGCGGAAGCTACCAAAATCACCGTAAGAAATGCACGCCAGGATGGAATGAAAGAACTTCGGAAATTAGACGGAGTTTCTGAAGATTTAATTAAAGACGAAGAAGCAAAAATCCAGATTCTTACCGACAAATATATCAAAATGTGCGACGATCACTTCAAAGTGAAAGAAGGCGAGATTATGAAAATCTAATCTTTTTTAAATATAATATTAAAAGCCGTTTCAAGATTTATGAAACGGCTTTTGTTTTTTTTTAAAACACTGATGAATAGGTGATTCACAAATTTTTCAATTAATAAGAAATTAAGATCCTTAAGATTTCAGTCTCAAACATTTAAGACACCATTTGCGAAGTGAAACGCCTTTGCGACCGTAATTTTATGGGGCATTATTAATTAAACTTTGCGTCTTTGCATTAAAAAAATAATGACTGTTACTGAAAAATCAATTATGTTTGTTCGCAAAACTGAAAATACTTCCTAATTTAATTTTGGAATAACCGTTCGATTTTATTTTTGATGCATTAATCATTGCGTGAGCAAGAACATCGGTTGGCAAAGGTTTTTGGCTTTTTAACAGACCGAATTTGTTGATGAATTTAATTACTTTCGCGCCCGCAACTTCACCAAACCGGTCAGAACTTTTCCGCTCCAGCATTCCCGGCTGAAAAATGGTGACTTTGTTGAAATGCAACTTTTTTATCTTTTCTTCCAACTCCCCTTTTAGCTGAGAATAGAACATTTTTGAGGTCGCACTTGCACCGTAGGCAGAAACCAAAATGAAATCTTCCACTTCATTTTCCTTTGCACTTTTAGCGAAGTTATATTGGTAATCCACATCTACTTTTTTCTGAGCTTCCTTACTCCCGGCAGCCTTCAAAGTCGTACCTAGACAGGAAAATGCAACATCGCCTTTTACCAGATCTTTCCATTCCTCAGGTTTTTCAAAATCAACGACGTGCGTTTTTAATTTTGAATCATTGATGGTCAATGGTTTTCTTACAAATACATCAATTTCTTTAAAATCAGAATCCTGCAGCAACTGATGAACTAAATCTTTTCCTGTCGCGCCGGTAGCGCCGATGATTAATGCTTTCATAATTTTTGATGAGTAATGAATAATAAGTAATGAGCAATTATTAATTTCTCACACAAATTTATTAATTTTATAATGTTAAAACGATTATTATTAATCATTATTACCTATTGATAATTACTTATTACCCATTACTTATATTATAATATGGATATCACCGAAATTTTAACTTATTGCCAGCTCAAAAAAGGAGTAGAAGAAACATTTCCTTTTAATTCTGAAACTTTGGTGCTGAAAGTGGCTGGGAAAATGTTTGCTTTAATTCCTCTGGAAAAACAACCGCTCAGTATTTCTTTAAAAGCCGATCCGGAATGGAGCGCAGAACTTCGCGAAAAACATCCGCAAATTACCGGGGCTTATCACATGAATAAAACCCATTGGAATTCGGTGGTTTGTGACGGTTTAAAAAAGGATTTGATTTTTGAATTAATCGATCATTCATATGATCTAATTTTAAATTCTTTAACAAAGAAAATGAGGGAAGCGTTTATTAATAAACAATCGAATTGATTTTTGTGAAAAAAACAATACATTTGTTGTTTTAAAATAATTTATGAAATTAGTGAGTTTTTTATTGATATTATCATTATTATTCGGTTGCGATAGAGAAAAAAGTATTCAAGAAGTTACAAAAACTGATCTTTTAACGTCTTCTGAATGGAAGAAAGATTATTATGAAGATTCGTATTATTATAATAATATTTTAGAAAATCAGATAAAAGACGAAACAAATAAGGGTGTTGAATCAATTAAATTTAATGTTGATTTAACTGTAAATTATTTGAATCCTGCTTTAATAGATAAAGTTAATGGTAATTGGAATTTTGATAATAATGAAACTATTGTGAAAACTAATTTGACTAAATTTAGATTCATTTTTTTTGCTTCACAAAAAATAAACGTATTAGATGAAAATTCCCTCATGTTTGAATTAGAGCATCGGGCAATTGTATCTTTTAATCCAGACGGAACCGAAAAAATATCGATTCTGGTTAGAAAATTATATTTCACACATTAGGATTGATAAAAAAATATTAGCTTCTCATATATATTATAAATCAAATTTGAGAATTCGTGGCAAAATTAAAACTGAAAATCTGCTGTCAATCGCTTATCTTCATCTAATCTTTCAACCAGTTTCTCCAAATTTTTAAATTTGATTTCGTCATGCAGAAATTCCCGAAAGTTGACAGAGATGCTCTGGCCGTAAATATCTTCATTAAAATCTAAAATATATACTTCCACAGAAAGTGAATTTCCATTAACGGTAGGATTGGTTCCGATACTCAACATTCCTTTATAATGACGATTTTTTACAAACACTTCGACAATATACGCTCCTTTTTTTGGTAAAAGTTTAAGCACGTCAACTTCAATATTTGCGGTTGGATAACCAATTGTTCTACCGATTTTTTTACCGTGAACAACGGTTCCCGACAGCGAATAATGATAACCGAGCATTTCATTGGCAGCAATAATATTGCCTTTTGATAAAGCATTTCTAATTTGGGTGGAACTTATATTGAAATCTTTATAATTTACGGCTTCTACCTGTTCCACTTCAAAACCGAATTCCGGTCCCAATTTTTTTAACAAAGAAAAATCGCCACTTCTGTTCTTTCCAAAAGTATGATCGTAGCCGATAATCAAATGTTTCACCCGAAGTTTATCAACGAGAATCTGTTTCACGAATTCTTCGCCGGTTAAATTTCTGAACTCGTCATCAAATTCTTTTAAAAACAAATGTTGTAATCCGTTTTTCTCCAGCAGATATTTTTTTTCATCAATGGTGTTCAACAATTTCAAATCATCATTTGGGCTAAAAACAGTTCTTGGATGCGGCCAAAAAGTAAGAATGGCAGATTCCAGGTTTTTCTTTTCAGAAATGGCATTAAGTTTCTTTATAATACTCTGATGTCCCAAGTGAACACCATCAAACATCCCAATAGAAAGTGCCAAAGGATTTTGGGAAACCGAACCGGTGAAATTTTCTGTAATTATCAACTGAAATTCTTGAATATAGTGAAATAATTGCCCTAAAAATGGGCTTATAATAAGTTTGTGCAAATATGACAAAAATCTTCTTTTAAACCAATTGCAAATGTGCGAATATTCATTATATTTGCACTCAAGAAAAAAATAAGCAATGGCAAACCAACTTAAAGGAAAAATTTCTCAAATTATCGGTCCAGTAATCGACGTAATTTTTACAGATGCGGCAGAACTTCCAAGCATCTATGATGCATTGGAAATTACAAAAACAGACGGTAACAAAGTGATACTTGAAGTAGAACAACATATTGGTGAAGATTCTGTAAGATGTATCGCAATGGATGCAACAGACGGACTTCAAAGAGGTCAGGAAGTAATTTCACAAGGAAAACAAATCACCATGCCAACGGGTGAAGCGGTATATGGCAGATTATTTAATGTAGTTGGAGATGCAATCGACGGTATCGCACAGGTTTCTAAAGAAAACGGACTGCCGATTCACAGAGATGCACCAAAATTTGACCAGCTTACCACTTCAGCAGAAGTGCTTTTTACAGGAATTAAAGTAATCGATTTGGTAGAGCCTTATTCTAAAGGGGGAAAAATCGGTTTGTTCGGTGGAGCAGGTGTTGGTAAAACAGTATTGATCCAGGAATTAATTAACAATATTGCGAAAGGTCACGGTGGACTTTCGGTTTTTGCCGGTGTAGGTGAAAGAACCAGAGAAGGAAACGACCTTTTGAGAGAGATGCTGGAATCCGGCATTATCAAATACGGGGATGAATTCATGCACTCTATGGAAAATGGAGGATGGGATTTATCAAAAATCGATCTGGAAGCGATGAAAGATTCGAAAGCTACTTTTGTTTTCGGTCAGATGAATGAGCCACCTGGAGCAAGAGCGAGAGTTGCTTTATCCGGGCTGACCATCGCTGAAAGTTTTAGAGATGGAGACGGAACAGGACAAGGTAGAGATATCTTATTCTTCGTTGATAATATTTTCCGTTTTACACAGGCAGGTTCTGAGGTATCAGCGCTTTTGGGAAGAATGCCGTCTGCAGTAGGTTACCAACCAACTTTGGCTTCTGAAATGGGGGCGATGCAGGAGCGTATTACTTCTACTAAAAACGGTTCAATTACTTCTGTACAGGCAATCTACGTTCCTGCGGATGATTTAACTGACCCGGCGCCGGCAACAACATTTGCCCACTTGGATGCAACTACCGTATTGGATAGAAAGATTGCTTCATTAGGTATTTATCCGGCTGTAGATCCATTGGCTTCTACTTCCAGAATTTTAACTTCTGAAATCTTAGGAAACGAACATTACGACTGTGCTCAAAGAGTAAAAGAAATTCTTCAAAAATACAAAGCATTACAGGATATCATCGCGATTCTTGGAATGGAAGAACTTTCAGAAGAAGATAAATTATCAGTATACCGTGCCAGAAAAGTACAGAGATTCTTATCTCAGCCTTTCCACGTGGCAGAACAGTTTACCGGTCTGAAAGGAGTATTGGTAGACATCAAAGATACCATCAAAGGATTTAACATGATCATCGACGGTGAGTTAGATCATTTACCTGAAGCTGCTTTTAACCTTAAAGGGACGATTGAAGAAGCAATCGAAGCAGGTGAAAAAATGTTAGCGGAAAACGCATAATTAGAAAATAGAATAAAGAAAAAAGAGTAAAGATTTCTCTTTTTTCTTTTCTCTTTACTCTTTAAGTCTAAAAGATATGAATATAAAAATTTTAACTCCGGAATTCGTGATTTTTGAAGGTGAAGTGAAATCGGTTTTGCTTCCCGGAAAAAGTGGAGAATTCCATATCATGAAAGATCACGCCGCTATTGTTACTTCCTTAAATTCAGGGAAAATCAAAGTGTTCACGAATGAAATCAAGGAGGAATACAGTCATCATTTCATCAGAGAAAATGAAAAAGAAAGTGTATTTTCTTTTACGATGAAAAGTGGAGTGGTAGAATTCAGCAATAATAAAGGAATTATTCTGGCTGAATAAAAATCCTTTTTAAATAAATAAAATCCCGTCTTTGAAAAAAAGACGGGATTTTTATTATCATTTCAACTAATTAATATTTCAGATTTTGTAACAAGAATGACAATGTATTTCCGGTTAAATTTTAATTTGTGAATTTTTGACAAATTTTTCCAGATCAGTTAATTTCCTATTTTTTCTTGTCGGTGAGCTACAATTATTAAAGCAACCATAATGATGATTGAAACGAAAGAAGCATTTAAAGTTCCTAAATCTAACCCGCCCTTAGCGAGAGGTTTGGTTAAAAAATCACCAAAGGTGGCACCAAACGGCCGGGTAAAAACAAAGGCGATCCAAAATAAAAGGATGTGGTTAATTTTGGTGTAAGAATGCAGAACAACCACCACGAGAATAACGGCAAGAGTAATCAACGCGCCCAGAAGATAACTGAATCCTAACCCATCATTTAAATAGTCACCGAAAGCGGTTCCTAAACTGTTAGAAAATAGTACTGCAACCCAAAAAAAGATTTCCTTTTGTTTTTCGAATATAGGATAGACTTCAAGATTCCGGTATTTTTTATACCAAAAATAAAGAGTGAGCATTAAAAAAGTGACCAGAACCAAACTTCCGACAGCATAACCTAAATGCAAACTGCGGTCGATAAAATCTGAAATTTCTGTACCTAAAGTCGTTGTGCCAATAATCACCAGCCAGAAAAAAGCAGGAATAAATTTTTTCGATGAAAGTTGTAAGTAGAGGGTAAATAAAAAGAAAACGAGTGTGATTGCAATTCCGAAAAGATATCCTAAATCGAGCGTCTGAGCAATAAAATCTCCTAAAGTTTCGCCTAGTGTTGTGGCCACAATTTTCATCAACCAAAAAAGCAAGGTGATTTTTGCTATTTTATTAAAGAAAAGATCTTCAGCGAAATTCATATTCGTTCATTTAAATTTGAATACTTGAACTTTGATCAAGTATTTCTTTAGTAAAAATAAACTTTTTTAATGTTGAGTCGGTTTAAATTTTAAATAAATATTTTGAACAGTGTAAAAAATTATAAACTCAGAATAACTCCGTTTTCCTTTAATTGTTGAATTGGTTTTGAAAACCAGAATAATTCGAAATCTTCAAAGGATTCTTCAAACTGACTCTTGAGTTGTTGAAGCGTTATTTTTTTAGGATTCTCTGTAGAATTTTCATCAAAATTTTTCATCAGCCAGTCTGCTATTTCCTTTTCCAGTTCTATTTTTACAATATTGGTTTTCAAATGAAAAGTCAGTCGAGTATATTCAAAAGAACCTGCTCTTGTTTTTTTCACGAAGTTCTCGACATTCGCATTTTTATCCAGAAAAATTAATTTTGAATTTCCTTTAAAAATAAAATTTTCTTCTTCCAAAAGACAGTCGTGAATATAATCGGGATGAATGGTTGTTTTGGGAATTTTAAAATCAAACCAATCTTTAAGCGGAAGGTCAAAATTAATTCCGTGCATATAATTGAGTAAGGATTTCTTTAAACCAAAACTAAATTTACTGTGATCAATTCCGGTTTCATCGGTGAAATCGATATCGTTGTGGGCAAAAAGTATTTCCTTATTTAAAGGTTTTACGCCAAACTCTTCGGGATTATTTCCGATAGGCGAGTGTGCAGTCATTGCAAACTGGTGCCAGAAGCCGCTTTGCACAATTCCCATTTCAAAAAGCTGGCGCACCATTTCTAAAGAATCCACCGTTTCCTGAACCGTTTGCGTCGGAAATCCGTACATTAAATAGGAGTGAACCATAATTCCGGCTTCAGTGAAATTCCGCGTAACTTTTGCGACCTGATCTACAGAGACGCCTTTGTCAATTAATTTTAATAATCGATCACTTGCCACTTCTAATCCGCCGGAAACTGCTACCAAACCTGAAGTTTTTAATAAAAAACATAAATCTTTACTAAAGCTTTTTTCAAACCGGATATTCGTCCACCAAGTCACGACTAAATTCCGGCGTAAAATTTCTAGAGCAACTTCTCTCATCAAAGCTGGTGGTGCGGCTTCGTCCACAAAATGAAAACCTGATTCACCTGTTTGGGCAATCAATTCTTCCATTCTATCTACCAAAATTTTAGCGGAAATGGGTTCGTAAATTTTAATATAATCTAAAGAAATATCGCAAAAAGTACATTTCCCCCAATAGCAACCGTGCGCCATGGTGAGTTTATTCCACCGGCCGTCGCTCCATAAACTGTGCATCGGATTGGCGATTTCTATAACGGAAATATACTGGTCTAAAAGTAAATCGGTATAATCCGGCGTTCCTATAAGAGCCTGTTTATAATCTGATCTCGCCGTATTGCTTTTATATTTTACTTCCTGATTTTTTAAGATGAAAGTTCTTTTGAATTCCCCCTCAGAAA
Organism: Chryseobacterium sp. MDT2-18; assembly: GCF_030815285.1. Lineage (NCBI taxonomy): Bacteria > Pseudomonadati > Bacteroidota > Flavobacteriia > Flavobacteriales > Weeksellaceae > Chryseobacterium > Chryseobacterium sp. MDT2-18. The sequence continues at coordinate 306,707 of NZ_JAUSWQ010000001.1, forward strand.
TTTCTTTGTTTGAAATTACATTTTCGAAAACCAGTTCAATCGGTAATTCGCCATCATCTAAAGTGATATAATCCAAAAATTCAAAGACGCGCGGATCTTTTAATTCTCTTAATTCGGTGTTCGGAAAACCGCCGCCCATGACCGTTTTCAGTCCGGGATAATTTTCTTTAATGAATTTTGCAGACCTGAACGCGGCGTATAAATTCCCGGGAAACGGAACGGAAAAACAGACCAGTTTTGGCTGAACGAAATCTATTTTCTCCTTTAATAATTTTAAGGTAAATTCATCGGTAAAAGTTGGAGGAGCATTTAACTTTAAATAAAGTTCATCAAAGGAATTGGCGCTTTGCCCAATACGTTCGGCATATCTGCTGAAACCGAAATCTGCATCGATATTTTCAACGATATAATCTGAAATATCTTCCAGATATAAAGTCGCCAGATGTTTTGCTTTATCCTGCAAACCCATATTTCCGAAAGCAAATTCCATGTCGTCCAACTGATTGAAACGGGACGCTTCGGGCAGAAAATTCATGCTGCAGATTTGTCTCGCTAAAGTAGGATTATGATTCTGCAGAAAAAGAACGACCTGATCGATGGTCTTCATATATTCTTCGCGTAAAGCAAAAATCCGTTTTGAATTTTCAGAGGTGTTGACCAGATCGATATTTTCCCCGAATATTTTTTGAATTCCTCTTTTTGAAAACAGTTCTAAGATCACTTCGATTCCCAGATCAATCTGATAACTTGAAATATTTTTAGTATTCAAAAACCCTTTAATATAAGCGGTCGCCGGATAAGGAGTATTGAGTTGGGTAAAAGGTGGAGTGATGAGGAGCAGATCTTTCAAGCGTTTTCTTTTTGCAAATTTATTTTAAATCTTTGGAATTACGGCCATTGATTTTATTTTGAAAAAACCGCCAGATCATTCTAACGGTTTTTTAGTTCATTAATTTTTAATATCAATTACAAATCAAAATCTCCGGCAGATTCTGGCTGATAAATTACTTCATCAATAACAATTTTGGTCATTCCGGACGGAATCAGCCAGTCGATTTCGTCACCAACACGGTAGCCGATCAATGCCGAAGCAACCGACGAAAAGATGGAGATTTTACGTTCCTTAATATTGGCATCAGCGGGATAAACCAGTTGAAATTCCATGGTCGTTTTATTATTCTGAAAGTGAATTTTCACAATAGAATTCATCGTTACAACATCGGGTTCAATTTTGTCCTGTTCTACAATTTTTGCAGATTTCAGTTCTGCGAGTAGTTTCTCGGCTTCTTCTTTTTTGATGCTGTTCTTCGCTTTAGCGTCAGTAATCGATCTGTGGATTTTATTAAAATCCTGCTTGGTAATTATAACTTGACTCATGTTTGTAATGGGTATATCATAAAAAACCGCCTGAATTTTTCAAACGGTCTATATAAAAATATATTTTGAAAAATTTTATGATTCTTTAAATTGAAGTTGTTTTTCCTCCAACAGTTTTTGCTCCTGCTCTTTGTAAAAGCCCGAAACTAATTTCTCATGAATCGCTTCAAATGCCGCCAGTGTTTCATTAATTTCTGAATCGGTATGGGAAGCGGTTGGAATTAATCTTAATAAAATCATTCCTTTTGGAATCACCGGATAAATTACGACAGAAGTGAAAATCCCGAAATTCTCGCGTAAATCTCTGGAAAGTAGGGTAGCTTCTACCGTTGAACCTTCCATCATCACTGGAGTTACACAGGTATTAGATCCTCCCAGATTGAATCCTCTTTCCAGTAAACCATTTTGTAATTTACGAACGTTTTCCCAAAGCTTTGCTTTGATTTCCGGTCTTGAGCGTAATAAGTCCAATCTTTTCAAACCTCCGATAACCATTGGCATTGTTAAAGATTTTGCAAAAACCTGTGACCGTAAATTATATTTTAGAATTCTGATGATATCTTTATCTGCTGCGATAAATGCTCCGAAACCTGCCATTGATTTAGCAAAAGTAGAGAAGTACACATCGATCTGATCTTGGCAACCCTGTTCTTCACCGGCACCGGCACCTGTTTTTCCTAAAGTTCCAAATCCGTGCGCATCATCAACCAATAACCGGAAATCGAATTTTGATTTTAAATCACAGATTTCTTTGATTTTTCCCTGCATTCCGCGCATTCCGAAAACACCTTCAGTAATCACTAAAATTCCACCGCCTTGCTCCTGTGCCACTTTAGTTGCTCTGACAAGATTTTTTTCTAAACTCGCGATATCATTATGCTTATAAGTAAAGCTTTTACCCATGTGAAGACGTACTCCATCAACGATACAAGCATGTGAATCTGCATCATATACGATCACATCATGTCTACCGACTAAAGCATCAATGGTAGAAACCATTCCCTGATAACCGAAATTTAATAAATAGGCAGATTCCTTTTCTACGAATTCTGCTAATTCTCTTTCTAATTGTTGATGTTGATCTGTTTCACCAGACATTGCTCTCGCTCCCATCGGATAAAACATTCCGTATTCAGCGGCAGCTTTAGCATCAGCTTCTAAAACTTCTGGATGGTTACAAAGACCTAAGTAATCATTAGCGCTCCAAAAAATGACTTCTCTTCCTTGAAATTTCATTCTTGGGCCGATCGGACCTTCTAGTTTTGGGAAAACAAAATAACCCTCGGCGTAATCTGCAAATTGTCCTAAGGGACCTGGGTTTTCTCTAAGGCGATCAAAAATATCTTTCATTATTATTTTATTGTTTTTAAATACTCAAAGTTAATTAAATTAAACTAAAAAAACCTTTTGCTTACTACAAAAAGGTTTATTCGCTATTTTTGGTTTTTTATTATTTTATCAGTTCTGTTTTGTAAACTTCGTCATAATTATGGACTCCATTATTAACGAATCCCTGTTCTGCCATCCATTCGTCGCTGTAGACTTTAGTGATATATCTGGAACCGTGATCGGGGAATATGACCACCACTAAATCATCTTTTGTGAATTCATGAGAATTTGCATACTGCAAAAGTCCCTGTGTCACTGCGCCTGTAGTATAACCGCCCATAATCGCTTCCTTCAAAGCAATCTCGCGGGTTCTGTAAGCCGCCATTTCATCATTTACGCGAACGAATTCATCGATCTTGTCAAATAATAAAGCAGATGGGATCAGGTTTTTCCCCATTCCCTCTATCTGGTAAGGATGAATATCTTCTTTATGAATTTCGCCGGTTTCATGATAACTTTTCAGAATAGATCCCGATGCATCAACGCCAATCACTTTAATGGCAGGATTTTTTTCCTTTAAAAATTTTGCAGAACCTGATAAAGTTCCTCCAGTTCCTGTACAGGCAATCAGGTGAGTAATTTTACCTTCTGTCTGTTCCCAAATTTCGGGACCAGTTGTCCGGTAATGTGCGTCAATATTTAACTCGTTAAAGTACTGATTGATATATATAGAATTGGGCGTTTCAGAAGCTACTCTTTTCGCAACTTCGTAATAAGATCTGGGATCATCTGCCGCTACATTTGCGGGGCAAATATAAACCGTCGCACCCAAAGCTTTCAGATAGGCGATTTTTTCTTTCTTTGTTTTATCACTTACGGCAAGAATACAATGATAGCCTTTGATAATACAAACCATGGCAATTGAGAAACCGGTATTTCCGGAAGTTGTTTCTACCACGGTTGAACCGGGTTTTAACAAGCCTTTTCTCTCAGCAGCTTCAATGATATGAATTGCAATTCTGTCCTTTGTAGAATGGCCGGGATTAAAAGATTCTAATTTAGCATATACTGTGGCGGGAATCTCTTTTGTAACTTCATTTAGTTTCACCAAAGGAGTATTCCCAATTAAGCCCAGAATGTTATCGTGAACATTAGTCATTATTTAGTCATTTTAGTCTATTAAAACCGTGTGCAAAAATACTAAAAAATTAATAAGTCAACAATTAAAACCCATGTTTGTATTTCAATGTATGAGAAATATCACTTTAATAATCTATAATTCTGCGATCTGCAATTTTTCAAAAATCAAGCCAATTGCTTAAATTTTGTTAAAATCAATGGATAATAAGTTAAAAACCTTATTTTCGCAATATTGAAAATTTAATATGAAAAATTGGTCTTTTAAACAGTGGAATACGCTATTAGGATGGGTAGTATTCGGCATTGCATTTTTTACTTATTTATCAACCATCGAACCGAATTTCAGTTTCTGGGACTGTGGCGAGTATATTTCTTCAGCGGTAAAGCTGGAAGTAACCCACGCTCCCGGAGCAGCACTTTTCCAATTGGTTGGGGCCGTTTTTGCAGTATTTGCTTTTGGTAACGGTGAACATTATTCGGTTGTTATCAATGCAATGTCTGCTTTATTCAGCGCATTTACAATACTGTTCCTCTTTTGGACCATTACGCATCTTGTTCGAAGATTGCTACACAAAGATTTTAATGATATTACAAAACATCAGGAAATATCCATTCTGTTTGCCGGAGTGATCGGCGCCCTGTGTTTTACCTTTTCAGATACGTTCTGGTTTTCTGCTGTAGAAGGAGAAGTTTATTCGATGGCATCAATGTTTATCGCACTTTTGTTATGGTTAATAACGAAATGGGAAAATGAGTATTTAGAAACTGATAATGAACGTTGGATTATTTTAATATTCTTTGTAACCGGTTTATCAGTAGGAGTTCACATGATGTGTATGCTTGTGATTCCAGCGGTTTGCTTTATTTACTATGCCCGGAATTATGAATTTAGCTGGAAAAGTTTCCTTTGGGCTAATGTAATAACGCTGTTTATTCTGGCAACGGTATTTAAAGGAATCTTCCCTTTAATCATGACTTTGTTCGGTAAGTTAGAGATTTTCGCAGTAAATGGAATCGGTCTTCCCTTCCACTCAGGAACCATTGTTGCCTTTATTATTTTAATATCAATTTTCGTTTTCGCTCTTAAATACGCCCGAAAAGCAAAGAAAAGCCTTTATCAGACCATCGTTCTTTCTGTAATTTATATGATGATCGGTTTTTCATGTTGGATGGTTATTCCAATCAGAGCCAATGCAAATCCACCAATGAATCTGAATGATCCTGACACCGCAATCGGCATGCTTGATTATTATAACCGGGAGCAATATGGTGACTGGCCAACTTCTTACGGTCAAAATTATACGGCTTATTTGGATGCGAACGGAATTCAGAAAAATGAAGACGGAAGCTTTAAAACAAAAAAAACGGGAGATGCTTACGAAAAGGATGAAAAAACCGGAACGTACCGAAAGGTAGGAGAGCGTTTTAATTATGTATTCAGTCCGGATCAGGTGAGTTTTTTACCACGGATGTTCAATGAAGATAAAACAGTGATGGAAAACTATATCTCCATGTACGGGGCGCCCGATTTCACCTTTAATTATGGAAATGAAGATGTGGCAGACAATCCGGAAGCGCACAAAATTTTTGATGATTTAAGAAAAAAGTACGAAGATGGAAGTATCAAAGCTGCAGATTATTTACAGGTAAAACCTTATAATTTAATCAATGTGCAAAGGCCTTCTTTAGGACAAAATTTAAATTATTTCTTCACCTTCCAAAACGGATATTATTTTGTAAGATATCTCATGTGGAACTTCGTCGGAAGACAAAATGACCTCGAAGGAAATATGGAAAATAACCGTGGAAACTGGATTTCCGGGATTCCATTCATCGATAATGCCATGTATGGTGACCAAAGCCAGATGCCTGCAAAATTCAAAAATGAAAGTACTGTTGGATTCTTCTTCTTACCGCTTATTTTGGGATTAATTGGTTTCTTTTTCCAACTGAACCGTGATTTCGGCAGATTCTATGCGATCCTGTCCTTATTTATTATTACCAGCGTCGGAATTATTTTCTATACCGGTGTGAAACCTTTTGAAGTTCGCGAAAGAGATTATGCGATGGTGGGTTCTTTCTATGCTTTTGCAATTTGGATCGGACTGGGAGCTGGAGCCCTACTTTGGTATTTGCAGGAAAAAGTAAAATCTAATGCTTTAAATATCGGTGCCGGCGTTATTTTAATGGGAATTCCTCTGATGATGGGCTTCCAGAATTACAATGTACACGACAGAAGTCAGCGGTATTCCGCTTATGACTACGCCTATTCGACTTTAAAATCGTTACCGAAAAATGATATTCTCTTTGTTTATGGAGACAATGACACTTATCCGATTTGGGGAATGCAGGAAACTTCCGGACTTCGGGATGATGTGAAAGTAGTGAATTTCACTTTGCTTTCAACGCCCTGGAATATCGATCAGGTGAAGAGAAGAACCTACAATTCAATGCCGGTTCCTTCAGTATTTACGCATGAAGATTACCGGGACGGCACGAATGATCAGATCTTTTTGATGAACAAAAAAGACTGGGAAAATATCTTTGCCAATATGAAAGAGCAAGGTGCACCGGATGACGTTTTCCCTGAGTTCAGAAAATATCTGACCCAAGATTCGATGTCTTTAAAAGAAGCCGTCAACTTTATTAAAATGAAATCTGACGATAAAGATGAAATTTTAAAAATGATTTTCGGTGAAGCTAAATTTGAGAAATTTAATTTCCTGCCGGTTTCAAAATTCATTTTACCCGTAAACAAAGCAAATGCTTTAAAAGCCGGAACGATAGAGCAGAAAGATTTAGGGCAGGCGGTTGATCAGATTACCATCGATTACAAGAAAACCAGCATGTTCAAAAACAATTTGCTGTTGATGGATATCTTAGCAAACTTCGACTGGAAACGTCCGATTAATTTCTCTTCAGGCGGAATTTACGATCCGGAAAATCTTTTCTTTTTAGGGGATTACTTACAGTACGACGGATTCAGTTACCGGTTGGTGCCAATTAAAACAATGGAACGGGAAGACGGCGAAATGGGCAGAGTAGATGCCAACTCTCTTTACAACATTGTTAAAAATTACAAATGGGGTAATTTCAAGAATTTGAAAGTTCATTTTGATGAAACCTGTACCCAGAATATTGTGAGTTATAGAAGTTCCGCCAGCCGTGCAGCAGAAGCGTTGGCACTTTCCGGACAAAAAGCAAAAGCAGTAGAGATATTGGATTTGGCGTCCAGAGAAATTCCGGTGGCGAAATACAATGATCCGCGTTCATTAAGTTCGATGGTTTACGGATATATCGTTGCCGGACAGGAACAAAAAGGATTGGCTTTAGCTGAAGAGCTGAAAAAAGGAATCTTTACAGAATATGATTATTACACCAATTTGTCAGATAAAGAACAGCGTTTTGTCAGCCGGCAGATGAGAACCAAGCCGATGGAATATTCCCTGGTCGTCGGAGCAGTTTCAGACGCTTATACTAAAATCGGTCAAAAAGAAAAAGGATATGATTATTTGGTAAAATCAATTGAACCTATCGATAAAAAATTCAATAATTTTGTTAAAGATCTGCAGATTATGGGTAAAGAAAAAGCCTATAATGAATCGGAAAAAGTACAGAAAATCACTCCATTTTATACGTATTTGTTTGATCTGATGAAACCGTACGATTCCACTTATGCCAAAGAAAAAGAAGCGCAAATTACCGCTGCCGTTATGAAAGCGACCCAATAAACGGAATCTTATCCCTAAAATTATTTTGAAAATGAACGCATTAGAATATATCAAAAAAGTTCCGAAAGCAGAATTACATCTTCACATTGAAGGCAGTTTCGAACCGGAATTAATGTTTGAAATCGCGCAGAGAAATAAGATAGAAATTCCTTACGAAAGTATTGAAGAATTAAAGAAAGCTTACCAATTTGGGAACTTACAGGATTTCCTGGATATTTATTATGCCGGAGCAAATGTTCTCATCCACGAACAGGATTTTTATGATTTGACGATGGCTTATTTTAAACATTGCGCCGAAGAAAATATCGTGCATACCGAAATCATGTTCGATCCGCAAACCCATACCAAAAGAGGCGTGGCATTTTCCACCGTTATTAATGGAATCCAGCGCGCCAGAGAAGATGCAGAAAGACAATACGGGATTTCTTCTTTATTGATAATGAGTTATCTGCGCCATTTATCCGAAGAAGATGCCTTCGAAACACTGCAGCAATCGCTTCCGTTCAGACACCTCATAAAATCCGTCGGTCTGGATTCTTCAGAAAAAGGAAATCCACCTTCCAAATTCCGGAAAGTTTTTGAAGCTTCAGTGAAAGAAGGTTATATTCCTGTTGCGCATGCAGGTGAAGAAGGTCCGGCAGAATACATTTACGAAGCATTGGATTTATTAAAAGTCGCCAGAATCGATCACGGAAACAATTGTCTGACAGACCCAAAATTGGTGGAAAGGCTCGTTGAAGAGAAAATGGCTTTAACGGTTTGTCCGCTGTCGAATACCGCACTTAGAAATGTAGATGACATCAAAAATCATCCGTTAAAAAAGATGTTGGATTTAGGTTTACAGGTAACCGTAAATTCTGACGATCCCGCATATTTCGGCGGATATCTTACGCAAAATTACATCAGCTGTATCGAGGCGCTCGATTTATCATTGGAACAGGTAAAACAGTTGGTCCGCAATTCCTTTCAATATTCCTTTTTGCCGGAGGAAATGAAAGAAAAATTCCTCGCGCAACTTTAAAATTAATCAATTGAGATATTGCGCTTTTCTCCGAGGAGTGAATGTTAACGGAACTTCCATGAAAATGGCAGAAGTCTGCAAAATATTTTCTGAGGTCGGAATGAAAGAAGTATCTTCCGTTTTAGCCACGGGAAATATTTTGTTTTCATCCGCCATCAACCGGTCTGAATTAAAAATAATTTTAGAAAAAGCGCTGTCAGACTATTTCCATTATGAAGCTTTTCTTTTCCTTAAAACCGAAAAAGAAGTCGATGAAATTTTTGTTCAGAATCCATTTGCAAAATCCGACGATTCCCACATTTATATTTTTATCGGAATAGAAGGTGTTGAAGATTTGCTTTTACAAGAGTTCAATGATTCTATAAAATCCGAGAACGAAAAAGGAGCAATTGTCGATCAAACTTTTTACTGGCAAATTTCGAAAGGATATACTTTAGATTCCAACTTCGGAAAAATTTTAGGCAAAAAATCCATGAAAGAAAAAATGACTTCCAGGAATTTGAATACGATTGAAAAAATAGTAAAGAAGTTCCAGTATAATTAAAATTTATTTTTTGCATCAGTGTCATTTGTGTTTAAAGTGTTTTAACTTTCCAAACATAAAAATCATTTGCTCAAAAAAATCCGTATTTTTGTTATCTTTAATTCAACTTTAATTTTAACCAGAAATCAATGATTCAATACTTAGATAACATCCATCACAAAAATTCTAAAAACTTTTTCCTGATTGCAGGTCCCTGCATTATTGAAGGTGAAGAAATGGCTTTGAATATCGCTGAGAAAATTGTGGAAATGACCAATAAATATGAGATTCCATATATTTTCAAAGGAAGTTTCAAAAAAGCAAACCGAAGCAGAGTAGATTCTTTCACCACAATCGGTGAAGAAAAATCTTTGGAAATCCTCAGAAAAGTAGGAGAAACTTTCAATATTCCAACCACGACCGATATTCATGAAAATGACCATGCAGCTTTGGCAGCACAATATGTTGATGTTTTGCAAATCCCAGCCTTTTTAGTTCGTCAGACCGACTTATTAATCGCCGCCGCAAAAACAGGAAAATGTGTAAGTCTGAAAAAAGGACAGTTCCTTTCTCCAGAATCCATGCAGTTTGCGGTACAGAAAGTAAACGATTCGGGGAATCCAAAAACAGCAATTATTGAAAGAGGAAATTCTTTTGGCTATACCGATTTAGTCGTTGATTTCAGAGGAATTCCAACGATGAGAAATTACGCTCCCGTGATTTTAGATGTCACCCATTCATTACAACAACCGAATCAAAGTTCCGGCGTCACCGGCGGAAGACCCGAGTTAATTGAAACCATTGCAAAAGCAGGAATCGCAGTTGGCGCAGACGGACTTTTCATTGAAACACATCCCGATCCAAGTGTTGCACTTTCTGACGGCGCAAATATGCTACGTCTCGATAAACTCGAGGAATTACTACAGAAATTAACACGCGTCCGGGAAGCCATTCTGTAATTTTTTGTTATCTTTAAAATCTAAATGTTTTACCTTGAAAAAAATTCTATTCCTATTACTGGTAATGCCGGTTTGCGCTTATTCGCAAATAAACATTAAAGTTCTGGACGAAAATGGCAAACCAGTTTCTGAAGCCTATATTTCTTATAACAATCAGAATTTTACGACCGATAATAATGGTTTTGTAAAAATTCCCATTGCAGATTCTGAGCAGTCTTTATCCGTTCAAAAAGCAAGTTTCAGAGGTTTTAATAAAAATATTGAAATCAATCCAAAAGTTCAAAACGTCAATGTTTTGTTTGTAAAAGCCGAGCGGGAAACCGAAATTCAGGAAGTGGTATTTCAGAAAAAAGGGAAACCAAAAATCACGGATTTAACTTCGATAGAAATTTCTTCAAAGGAAGCACAGCAAGTGGCTTCACTTTCCGGCGGTGTAGAAGGACTTTTGAAAACTTTACCTTCCGTAAATTCAAACACCGAACTTTCGTCACAATATATGGTAAGAGGTGGAAATTACGATGAAAACCTGATTTACATTAATGATATTGAAATTTACCGCCCGTTTTTAATCCGAAATTCTTTGCAGGAGGGACTCAGTATTATTAATCCGGATATGGTTCAGGCCATTAACTTTTCTGCCGGTGGATTCGAGGCAAAATACGGAGATAAAATGTCTTCTGCTTTAAATATTTATTACCGTCAACCCACGAAATTTGAACTTTCCGGTGAAGCGAGTTTAATTGGAGGAAGACTTACGACCGGTTTTGCATCAAAGGATAAAAAATTGTCTGCCATGATTTCAGGAAGGTATAGAAATACCAATTTGGTTTTGAATACTTTGAATGAAGACACCGATTTCAATCCACAGTACATGGATTTCCAGACGTATATCAATTATAAATTAAATGATAAATGGGGATTTTCCTTCATCGGTTACTGGAGTAAAAATGATTACGAAATGATTCCCAAAGTAAAGGAAGTTGATTTCGGAACTTTGCAGATGCCTTTGAAGCTGAGCGTTTTCTACAATGGTAAAGAAGACGATAAGTACAAGAACATTATGGGAACGGCTTCCATTAATTTTAAACCCAATAAAAAATGGGCTTTTACCTTAGATAATTTCGCCTACCAAAACCGGGAGAGAGAATATTATTCGATTGCTTCTGCTTATATGTTGCAGACTTTTGATCCTGTTTCTGGTGCGCCGGTTGCTTCTTACGATGTCGGTGGTCAAATCGATCATGCCCGAAATGATTTATTGGTGAAAACATACGGCACACAATTGAAAGCGAAATTTTCACCGGACGTTAATACTGATTTTGAAGTCGGTTTGAAATTCGAAAAAGAAAATTTAAGAGACTTTACGAACGAATGGCAATTGGTTGATTCATTGGGTTACAGCACGCCGAGGACTCATGTAGATCCCGAAACTTTGGATCCGTCTCAACTTCGTTTGCGGTACAGCATTTCCGGTGCGAATCATATTGAACCAACGCGACTTTCCGGTTATGCGCAATATTCCAGAAAATTCTACTGGGGTGAAAACCGCATTTTCGTGAACGCCGGAATTCGTGCTTCTCACTGGGATTTTAATGATGAAACGATTATTTCTCCACGTGGACAAATTGCCATTAAACCAAACTGGGATATGGATATGCTGTTCACCGTTTCCGGAGGAGTTTATTACCAGGCGCCTTTCTATAAAGAGATTAAAGATGTTGATGGTAACTTTAATCCAAATATAAAGTCACAACGTTCGATGCAGGTGATTTTAAAAAACGATTACGAATTTAACATGTCTGAACGCCCGTTTAAATTAACGACTGAATTGTATTATAAGAAAATGGATCATCTGATTCCTTATTATTTAGACAATGTCAGAATCAGATATTCCGGCTTAAATAATTCAGAAGGTTATGCTTACGGTATTGATACCAGATTATTCGGTGAATTTGTTCCGGGTATTGATTCCTGGGTTTCTGCGAGTTATTCCAGAGTTTACGAAAATATTGATGGCAGAGGTTATATTCCAAGGCCAACGGATCCCCGTTTCAGATTCTCGATGTTTTACCAGGATTATATGCCGAAGTTCCCGTCGATGAGAGTCAACTTAACTTTGGTTTACGCCAACGGACTTCCATCCGGAACACCTATTTCTCTGGATCAAAACGGAAAACCGGATTTCGAAGCACCTTACAAATATCAAAGAACTTTGCCTTCTTACAAAAGAGTGGATATTGGTTTATCTAAAGTTTTCATCGACCAAAAAGATAATAAAGTAAATGGCGGTTTCTGGGGCAATTTCAAAGAATTGACGTTGGGTGTTCAGATTTTCAATGCCTTCAACATCAGCAATACCGTTGCAAACCAATGGGTAAATGATGTGAACTCCGGTTACAATTATCCGGTTCCCGTACGTTTGACAGGAAGATTTTTTAATGTAAAGCTGGAGTTTAAACTTTAAAAATATCAAACTAAAGCCACTTGTAATGAAGAAGTATTCGTATTGAACAAATTAATTTGCAACCGCAACAACCCGTAAATTACGTTTTCAAATTTTGGAACGGTAAGAATGCCGCCGGAGAAAATATCTGGATTGAAAAAACCATTAAAGTTAAATAAATTCGGCTCATCGATTCTCGACCGTTTTAATAAAAAGCATTAAGAATTTAATTTCTTGATGCTTTTTTGTCGGATTTTCCTTATTTTTCATTTTCTTAACTCCAATTAGAGTAAAGATACCATTAAGAACACCATTCATGAAATTTTTAAATAAAATCATTACCGAACTTTTAACACAAAATGTTGATTTGTCGGCATTTAATATTATTCTTCCCGGTAAAAGACCTGTGGTTTTCATCAAAAAAATACTGAAAGAAAAACACTATTCGGGAATGTTGCCGAACTTTTTTACAATCGAAGATTTGATTAAAGAAATTGCAGACAAACAACCGGTTCAGGGAATCGCTTTGTGGCTTTTTTCTTTTGGAGTGTATCGGCAGGTTCAGCCGTCTGAAGATTTTGCGAATTTCTTGAAATGGTTTCCGACCATTGTAAAAGATTGGGATGATATTCTGAAATTTTCGGATTCCGACAAAGCGGTTTTAGAATATATGTTTGATGATGAACAGATAAAAAATTGGTCTGAAAATTTAGAAGTTCGCGAAGACGGGTCTTTACGGAAGTTCCTTAATTTCTGGCAAAAAATGAATTTGTTTTTACCATTATTAAAGCAAAAGCTTAACGAAAAAAATTGGGCAACTTCAGGAATGATTCACGAAACGGCCAAAAATAAAATTAAAGAATATGCGCAAAAAACAGAAGGTAAATTTGTCTTTTGTGGCTTTAATGCATTTACACCGGTAGAAGAAAAATTAGTAAGAAACCTGATGCAGTGGGATAAAGCGCAATGTTTTTTTCAGGCAGATGAATATTATATCAATGATGAAAGACAGGAAGCCGGAAAGTTTTTAAGAATCATCAAAACCTGGAAGGAATTTAATGAAAGCAGAAATTTCAACTGGATTGAAAATGATTTTGCACAGCCGAAAAATATCAAAGTGTACGAAGTTTCGGGAAATATAACGCAGGCGAAAGTTTTGCCGGAAATTTTCGCGGAAATCAACGATGAAAATTTATCAAAAACCGCCGTTGTTTTATTGGATGAAAATCTGCTTCCAACTTGTTTAGATGCCATGAGCAGCGTACAACATCTGAATATTACGATGGGATTCCCGCTGAAAAATCTTGGTTTCAGCAATGCCATGAAACAGCTTTTTTACCTGCAAAAACAGCTGGAGAAAAAAGATTCTTCTTATTATTACAATGATGTTTTATCGGTTTTGGAAGAACTTCCGAATGAAGAAATTGATCAGCAGATCATTTTGGATTTTAAAGCAAAAATTGAAGAAAGAAATATCGTTTATATTTCCAAAAAGCAGTTTAAAGAATTTTTATCAGAACTTTCCTATTTTAATTTATTTGAAAAACCAAGTTCGGTCAATCAGTTCATCGATGAATTAATTGCGTATTGTTATCAATTAAAGTTCAGGGATTTAGATGATATTTTGTATGAAAATATTTCCCATTTCGAGAAAAGTTTTAAAATTATTAAAAATCAACTTTCGCCTTATTCATTTGAAATAAAAATGGAAACACTGGAAGTTTTAATTAATCAACTGGTGAGTTCGGAAACGATTGATTTTCAGGGAGAACCACTTCAAGGACTGCAGGTAATGGGACTTTTGGAAACCCGGTTATTGAATTTTGAAAATATTATTCTGCTTTCTACCAACGAAGGAAAACTCCCTCTTGGAAATTCTCAAAACACCTATCTCCCTTTCGATGTTCGCCAACATTTTCATATGCATACTTTTTTAGAAAATGACAGTATTTATGCGTATCATTTTTACCGGTTGTTACAGGATTCTCAGAATGTTCATCTGCTTTTTAATGCGTTAAGTTCCGGCGTAAATACGGGTGAAAAAAGCCGTTTTATTACCCAGATAGAAATTGAAGATCAACATCATCAAATTGAAAATATAATCATTGAAAATTCGTCTGAGCCGATTAACAAACAGTTGATTCAGATTGAAAAATCTTCTTCGGTCCTTCAAAAATTAGAGGAATGGAAAAAGAGAGTTTCACCGTCGCATCTTACCTCATTTATTTATAATCCAGTTGATTTTTATCTGACCAAAATTTTGGGAACCCGCGAAACCAGCGAAATGGAAGAAGAACTTTCCCAAAGAAGTTACGGTAATCTCGTGCATTATGCATTACAAATTATTTATGAGAGAAATTTAGGTAAAATTTTAGCTGCTAATGATTTAGAATTTTCAAATCAACAATTACTTGAAGTAATGAATCAGGCGATTATTAAATTAAATCATCAGACCGATTTCTATGAAAAAGGAATGAATTATATTCATAAATCAATTGCTGAAAGGGTAGTGCGGACGATTTTGGAGGTCGATAAAAAATTAATTGCGGACGGAAATACGTTAGAAATTTTAAGTGTCGAAGGAAATTTTGAAAATATCGATTATTATTTAAACGAAGAAAAAACGGATAAAGTTTCTTTTTACGGATTTATCGACCGAATCGACCGACTGAACGGAAAGTTAAGAATTATCGATTACAAAACCGCTAAAACCAAAAATCTTCTCATTAAGGAAGCCAAAAAAGAAGAGGAAGCAGAAAAACTCGAACAGTTGTTTTTTAGAGATGATTTCAAACAGGCAATGCAGTTATGTATTTATGCTTATGCGGTTTTAAATGAGAAAAAATATCCCGATAATTTTGTAGAATGCGGAATCTGGAGTTTCGCAGAAGCGAATAAGGGCATTCAGAATTTACAGATTTATGGAGAGGAAGAGATTTCGAATCAATCATTGGTAAGTCCTATGAATTGGATTAAAAACGTGATTGCAGAAATTCTGAATCCCGAAAATGATTTTGTAGAAGAAGTGAAAACCAGTTGGTAAAAAAAAACCTTCAATTTTTAAAATCTTGAAGGTTTTTTATTTTATCCGAAAGCGTTAATTCCGGTAATATCCATGCCGGTGATCAGCAAATGAATATCGTGGGTTCCTTCGTAAGTGATGACGGATTCTAAATTCGCTGCATGACGCATCATCGGGAATTCTCCCATAATTCCCATTCCGCCAAGAATCTGTCGGGATTCTCTGGCAATGTCGATTGCCATTTTCACGTTGTTTCTTTTCGCCATTGAAATCTGTGCCGGCGTTGCTTTATGAGCATTTTTTAAATTTCCTAACTGAAGACAAAGCAATTGTGCTTTGGTAATTTCGGTTAAGAATTCGGCTAACTTTTTCTGTTGTAATTGAAATCCTGCAATTGGTTTTCCAAATTGTGTTCTTTCTTTTGAATACTGAACTGCCGTGCAGTAACAGTCGATGGCTGCGCCGATTACCCCCCAGGAAATTCCGTACCGTGCAGAATTTAAACAGGATAAAGGTCCTTTCAAACCAGTGACTTTCGGAAATATATTTTCTTTGGGAACCTTCACATTATCAAAAACCAGTTCTCCGGTTTTCGATGCCCGGAGCGACCATTTATTATGGGTTTCCGGAGTGGTAAATCCTTCAAAACCTCTTTCTACAATTAAACCCTGAACTTTTCCTTCTTCATTTTTTGCCCATACTACAGCGATATCACAGAGTGGCGCGTTGGTAATCCACATTTTTGCGCCGTTTAATAAATAATGATCACCTTTGTCTACGAAATAAGTTTCCATTGAACTGGGATCGGAACCGTGATTGGGTTCTGTTAGCCCGAAAGCGCCAATCATTTCCCCATTGGCCAATTGCGGAAGAAATTTCTTTTTTTGTTCCTCAGAACCATATTCATTAATTGGAAACATGACCAAAGAACTTTGAACAGAAGCGGCTGAACGAACCGCAGAATCTCCTCTTTCAAGCTCCTGCATTATGATTCCGTAGGAAATTTGATCTAAACCGGAACCGCCATATTCTTCCGGAATATAAGGACCGAGTGCTCCGATTTTCCCTAATTCTTTCATAAGGTTTGGAATATCGGTATGATTTTGTGCTGCCTCATCAATTTTGGGCATTACAAAACTCTCCACCCAATCGCGAACAGATTGGCGGATAAGTAAGTGTTCCTCAGTAAGTAAACTGTCAATTCCGTAATAATCTGGAATGGAATTCAGTGGATAGTATGACATATTATTTAAGTTTGTCCTAATTTAGGATATTTTAAAATTTTAAGGAAATATTTACCGAAAATTTATCGTTTTAACTGTATTATAAATTTATTCCCTTATTCTTTAGTCACGAAACGATATATGCAGGCTCTTTGTCACGAAGTGACCAAAGGTCTAAATCATGGTATTTCAGAAGGAGGACTTTTAAACTATTTTCAGGAAAACGAAAAATTACTCAGTCGAACGTTATTTCGTTTTAAATTTTTTATCAAAACCGGTGCAGTCTACGGGCTTCAAAATAGATCCTTCATATCTAAGTTTTGCAGGATTTACATAATTCGATTTGTTTCCGTCTGTTTTCTGCTCGCCGATTCCTTCGATGATATTTCCTTCTTTTTTAAGAAAATAGATTTCGCGGTCAGAAGTTTTTCCTTCCGCTTCAAAAGTGTAAACCAGTTTTAAAGTATCCCCATTTTGATTACCAACAATGTCACCGATGGAACTGTCCTTTTCGAAATTTTTATAGTGCATTTTTCCCGTAATAGTACCCAGATTATCTTCCAGAGAAACAAAGAGCGAATCCTTCCCAGTTGCCGTCATATAGCAGGTTTGTAGGGTAGAGGACTCGATAGGTTCATTGGTTTCGGGAATAACAGTCAAAGAATCTTGAGTTTCGTGAGTAGTTACGACATCAGCAGTTTTTTTTTCGCAACTTAACATAGTGAACATCATAAGCGCAGAAAGAAATAGATTTTTCATAGGATATTTTTCTAATTAATTGTTAGGTATAAATTTAGTAATTTTAATTTAAAGTGAATATATTATGTTAAATTCAAGTTCAATCTGAACATAATAACAGATCATCAGGAAGAAGAAGTTTATAATTACTATTTATACCCATTATTTACTAATTTAACTGGATTTCTCTTTTATTCAGATGTCACCTTGGTCATTCACCGGAATCGAGATGATTATACTAAATATTAATTTTACAATTAAAAGAAAAACCAACTTATCAAAATTTTAACTTTATTTTTCTAAATTTTTATTAACTATTTTTTTTTTTTATTAAAGTTGTAAAAATTTAAATATTCTCCGAAGTGTTTCGTTATTAAAAATGAAAATTACTTCGAAATTCTCTAACCGCTGAGAATCGGCTGTATAATTTCATTTGGGATGAGCTCGGATTTATTAAAAATACGAATTCTAAAAATATGTTGGAAAATCGCCTTAATGGCCGCACAAAAGATATTATGAAGATTTATAAAATGTCCTATAATTTATATTATGTTAAATTGTATTTGTTTATTGAGCTAGATTATGATATCTCGGAATCTTTATTTAAATAACATTTGTAAAAATCAAACATGTAATAAAGTAAAAACACCGGAATCACTATTTTCGTTTATTTTAAGGAATTGATCAATCTCTAGTTCTAAGCTCGAAAAAAAAGATATTCTTATATAAAATGTTTTTAATCCCTACGAAACATTTCCGTAAATTTTCAAATAGAATAAAAAAAGAGCCTCCCAAATTGGAAGACTCTTTTCGATATTATTTGTTTTTCAAACATTTTTCTAAGAACTGATCCTGTTCCCACAACGTATGCAAAACATTTTCCTTGGCAGCGTATCCATGAGATTCTTTCGGTAAAAGAACCATTCTTACTGGCGCTCCTAAGTTTTTCAAAGCCTGGAAATATCTTTCCGTCTGCAAAGTAAATGTTCCCGGATTATTGTCGGCTTCACCATGAATAAGCAATAAAGGCGTTTTCATCTTATCGGCTTGCATGAATGGCGACATGGTATTATAAATTTCGGGTACATCCCAGTAATTTCTCTGTTCGCTCTGGAAACCAAATGGTGTCAAAGTTCTGTTATAAGCGCCACTTCTTGCAATTCCACAAGCATAATCTTTGGAATGGGTCAAAAGATTGGCCGTCATAAACGCTCCGTAAGAATGCCCGCCAACAGCAACTTTCGTTCTGTCGATATATCCTAATTTGTCAACGGCATCAATCGCTGCTCTACCATCTGCAACCAGTTGCGTAATAAATGTATCGTTAGGTTCCGCTTTTCCTTCACCAATAATCGGGAAAGAAGCGTCATCTAAAACCGCATAACCTTTGGTCACCCAATAAATAAATGAGCCATAACTTGGGAATGTAAAATCATTTGGATTCTGGGTATTTTGTCCCGCAGTATCTTTGCTCACATATTCTCTGGGATAAGCCCAGATTAAAAGCGGCAATTTTTCTGTATGGTTTTTCCGGTCATAGTTTGCCGGTAAATAAAGCGTCCCGGTCAACTCTACTCCATCATTTCTTTTGTAGGTAATTACCTCTTTATATACATTTTTAATGCTTTCAAAAGGATTGGCAAAATGAGTAACGGCAGTTGCTTTACCGTTTTTAATGTTTCTTACAAAATAGTTTGGATATTGACTTGGCGACTGTTCTACTACTAAAACCTGACCGTTTTTGGCATCTAAAATATCAACGATGCTTTCTTTCGACTTGGTTAATTTTGAAGTATAAACCCTCTTTTTAGACATTTTTCCCAGATCCAGTTCATCAATGAAAGGAAACTGACCAGCTTTGGTAAAACCTGATCCGATAAGATTGGCCTTATTATTTTTTACATCAATTACATTTCTGCCGAATTGATTTTTGGTTTCAGCGAAACTTCCGGGATCACTGTAAACATCCTGATAATTTCTGTCATCAATTATTTTAGATGAATTATCTTTTAGATTAATAAGATAAGTTTTAGAGTTTCGGGTATCATACCAGTTGTCAGAAACCACAGCGATATTACCATTTGACCAATCGATACCACTGAATCTCTGCTGGGTTTTGAAGAACGATTTTGGGGGGGTGGTGTTAAATGGCGCTTCCCAAACAAAAAGCTCATCCCGGTAATCCACTTTTTTTGCCTGATCACCGCCGTCTAAAGCTTCTGCAAAAACCAATGTTGATGGTTGGTCAGCTCTCCAGCTGATATTTCTTTTACCAGTTCTTACCGATGAAAAACCTTTCGGCATAATTTCATTCAAAGGAGTTTCATTGACTACTTTTACTACATTTCCGTTTTTGTCATAAACGGTAGAAGTCATTGGGAATCGGCTCAATGGAACAATATAAGAATACGGTTTTTGAATCGTTGTCAGCATTAAATAGTTCCCATCCGGTGAGAAATTAACAGAGGTGTAAATATCTGCATCTTTAAATTTCTGCTGATCTCCATTAACAGAAATCTTTACCAAATCAGATTTGGCCAGCGTTTCGAAGTTGGCTTCATCCTGTGGATTTTTTAATAAATCCTGGTAGGTTCTGTTTTGCGAAACTTTCCCGTCTGAATTAGAAACCGTAGGCCCGGTTGGCAGATTCTGTTTCTCATCGATTAATGCATTTCTATTGCTTGGAATTTGTTTAACCAAAAGGTTTTGTGAATCCGACATCCATACATAAGGATTTCCTAAGTTTGCATTCAGGGGTTGGTTTGAAATCTTTTTTGCGGTATTTGTCGCAAGATCTAAAATCCACAATTCAACCGCATTTTTTGTGGTATTGGTAAAAGCCAGTTTCTTCTCGTCTGGTGAAAAAGAAAGATATGCGATTCTTGCGTTCGCTGGCAAACCTTTTACCTGTGCTTCCGTTTTATCTTTTAGCTTACGTGTTTTCAGATTGTTCACATAAGTCATCGTACTCGAAATGTTGGTGATGGGATTCACTCTTAATCCTGCCAGTTTCATTTCATCCTGACTCAAATCGTCCAGGGATTTGTAAGTGTCCCGATAAGAGAAAATCATCTGTTCTCTTTTACTGTCCATAAAAACAGAAGGTGCACGCTCGAAATCTGCTAACTGCATAATTTCCGCAGAAGGTTTTTGATACGTAATGTTTTCCTGGGCACTTGCAAAAACTACAAAAAGTAAAGCAATTGCCGTAAGTCGTTTTTTCATAAATACTCTTTTTTTCAAAAGTATCGATTATTAATCTTTTAACCAAATATGCACCTATATAAAACACAAAACCACCAAAACATAAATGTTAAATGGTGGTTTTGTATTTTTTATTGACTATTTACCATCTCGATTCTCTCCGCTGAGAAATCATATTGTCGATCGAAAATTTCCGTGGTCCGAAAGTAAAAATGAGTGCAAAGATAGAAAGGAATAAAAGACTGCTTTCTTTTACCGTAAAAGGATCAGAAAAATGAACTCCGAAAGCTGCAATAGCCATCACCAACATCAGTAATAAACTTGCTGCGCGCGTGAAAAGCCCAATCATTATTAAAAAAGAACAAATCAGTTCCAGCAGGATGGCCAGAATTAATGTAGCACTTGATCCGATACCCAAAAAGTTATAAAACTGAATTTCACCCCCTGCCAGAAATTTTTCCAATTTGGGTAGTCCATGCAGAATAATCATGGCGATTGCTACAAATATCCTTACCAACAACATGATGATATTATTGATTGCTGGAATGTCTCTGGTCGAAGAAAAATAATTCATTTAATATAATTAGATAATAAAATTAATAAAAACATCTAAAATACAAAATTTTAATCCAATTCGCTATCGGTAACCAAAATTTTTCAAATCTCTGTCATTTTTTCTCCAGTCTTTTTTTACTTTAACAAATAAAGTAAGGTGAATTTTTTTAGAAAAGAATTTCTCCAAATCGATTCTCGCTTCCGTTCCCACTTTTTTAATGGCGTCGCCTTTATGCCCGATGATGATTCCTTTCTGCGTGTCGCGTTCTACGTAAATCACTGAATCTATGAAGATCATTCCATCGGTCTCTTTGAACTGCTCGGTTACCACTTCTACGGAATAAGGAATTTCTTTTTCATAATTCAAAAGAATTTTTTCCCGAATGGCTTCGTTCACAAAGAACCTTTCCGGTTTATCGGTATATAGATCTTTGCCATAATACGGCGGATTTTCGGGAAGCATCGATTTTAATTTAGGCAAAATCACTTCAGTATTAAACCCAGTTAGAGCGGAAATCGGTAAAATCTCTGCTTTTGGAATCTGTTCGTGCCAAAATTCCATTATTTTTTCGAGATCGGTTTGATTGGAAGCATCGATTTTATTCACCAAGATCAAAACAGGAACCGGAATTTTATTCAGTTTTTCAACCAAAAATTCGCTGTGCTCTGTTTTATCAGTAATATCAATAATGAATAGAAAAACATCTGCATCCTGTAAGGAATCCTTTACAAAATCCATCATTTTTTCCTGAAGGCCGTATTTTGGATCCAAAACTCCGGGTGTATCAGAAAAAACAATCTGTAAATCCTCTTCATTATATATTCCGAAAATACGGTGTCTCGTGGTTTGTGCTTTCTGCGTTACAATCGCTAACTTCTCTCCCATCAATTGATTAAGAAGTGTCGATTTTCCGGCGTTGGGTTTTCCTACGATATTTACGAATCCTGCTTTATGCGTGCTCAAAGTATAAAAATTTTAAAGTAAGGGCAAAGTTAATGAATTTTGGTGGGTGTTTATTTTATTCTTTGATTTAAAATCACGAGAATGACCAAACTATATTTTTCGTTTTTCAAAAGGCATAATTATTTCATTATCCAAAATCTTAAATTATTTATTATGAGATCAATCTGGAACGGAGCAATTGGATTTGGACTGGTAAATATTCCAGTGAAAATGTATTCTGCAGTAGAAGACAGCAATCTGGATTTGGATATGCTGGATAAAAGTGATTTCTCAAATATCAAGTTTAAACGCGTCAACGAGAAAACCGGTAAAGAGGTAAAATGGGAAAATATCGTCAAAGGATATCTGTTAGAAGACAAATACATTGTCCTGGATGCCGGGGATTATACTGCGGCAAGTCCCGAGAAAACTAGAATTTTCTCTATTGAACAATTTGTAAAAGAAGCAGAAATCGATTCTGTTTTTTTCGAAGTTCCCTATTTTCTGGAACCGCAGAAAAATGCGGAGAATGCTTATAACCTTTTATTAAAAGCACTTCAAAAAACGAAAATGGCAGGAATCGGTACCTTTGTAATGCGGGACAAAGAAATTTTCGGAATGATTCGCCCTTATGACGACAAAGTTCTTATTATTAACAGATTGAGATTTGCCCAGGAAATTCGAGATTATAAAGATTTAAAAATTCCGGATCAGAAAAGCCCAAAAGAAGGAGAATTAAAAATGGCAGTTTCGCTGATCGAACAAAACTCTGAAAAGTTTGAACCCACTGCTTTTAAAGACACTTATGCTGAAGATTTAATGAAAATTATTAAACAAAAAGCAAAAGGCGGAAAAGTTAAGAAAATTGAGGAACAAGCTGAAGACAGCGGAAAAGTTGTCGATTTAATGGCGCAGTTAAAAGCCAGTTTAGAAAATTCAAAAAAGAATAAAAAAGTCTCCTGATGATGCCACTCGAAGAATACAATAAAAAGCGGAAATTCAACGAAACTCCCGAACCGGAAGGAAAAGAAAAGAAATCAGACAACAAACTGATTTTCGTGATCCAACGGCATTCTGCGTCCAGATTGCATTATGATTTCCGTTTGGAAATGGACGGTGTTTTGAAAAGTTGGGCTGTTCCGAAAGGACCTTCGCTGAATCCCGAGGATAAAAGACTGGCGATGATGACCGAAGACCATCCTTTTTCTTACCACGATTTTGAAGGAACTATTCCCGAAGGAAATTATGGTGCAGGCGAAGTTGAAATATGGGATTCGGGCACTTACGAGCCTTTAGAAAAAGTAGAAGGAAAATCTGATGACTTGATCATGCGCCACGAACTGCATCAAAATTCCTTAAAATTTATTCTTCACGGTAAAAAATTAAAAGGAGAATTTGCTTTAGTAAAGATGAAAAATTCCAAAGATCCAAATGCCTGGCTGTTAATTAAACACAAAGATCAATTCGGATTGGAGGAATATGACGCTGAAGAGCACGTTCCTGAAAAATCAAAAGTTACGTTACGCGAAGAAAACCGTCCAGGAAAAAAAAAATAAAGATCCCAAATAAAGACCCGAAAACATTCAAAAATTATACGCCTTCACTGATTGGTGAAAAAAAATTGAAAGATTTTATTAAACCCATGTTGGCGCAAACGGGAGAAAAAGCCTTTGACAATAAAGATTGGGTTTTCGAAATTAAATGGGATGGTTACCGTGCTGTAGCTGATTTAAGGGAATCTGTAATTCAATTTTATTCCCGGAACGGACTCTCCTATTCTGATAAATTTTCGAAAATAGTTAACGCTTTAGATCATCAAAATCATCAGATGGTTTTAGACGGTGAAATCGTTGCTTTTAATAAAGAAGGAAAACCTGATTTTCAAATCTTACAAAAAATAGGAGAAAATCCGGATTTGGCGATGACATATCAGATTTTCGATTTGCTTTGGCTCAATGGGCATTCCACTGAAAATTTAACTTTAGTTCAACGCAAAGAATTGCTGAAAGATGCTTTAACAGAAAATGATGTCGTTAAATATTGTGAGCATATTCCCGAAAATGGAATTGATTTTTTTGAGCAAATCAAAAAGATGGAATTAGAAGGAATGATTGCAAAAAAAGCAGACAGTATTTATTCGGAAGGTGTTCGTTCGTCAGACTGGCTGAAAATAAAATTACAGAATACAGAAGATGTTCTAATTTGTGGATTTACAGAACCGAACGGTGCCCGGAAGAATTTCGGTGCGCTGATTCTGGGAACTTTTACCGATGGTCAATTAAAATATTGCGGTCATGCCGGGACAGGTTTTTCTGATAAAATTTTAGATTCTTTGCATGAATTGTTTAAACCGTTAATGATCGAAAACTGTCCGTTTGAAGAAGTTCCAAAAACCAACGCTCCAGCGACCTGGCTGAAACCGGAATTGGTTTGTGAAATAAAATATACCGAAAAAACACAAGATGGAATTTTCCGACATCCCGTTTATCTGGGACTTCGCAGTGATAAAGACAAGGAGGATTTAATGAATGAAAAAGAAGAAGAGATTGAGAATTCATCTTCATTAAAAATTGAAATTAATGAAACCAAAGTTCAAAGAGATTCAACAAAAGTGAAAACGAAGATGACGAAAGCCGTTACTCTGACCAATCAAAACAAAATCTATTTCCCGGAAAGTGGCATTACGAAAGGAGAAGTTATTGCGTATTACCAATCTATAGCGAAATATATTTTACCCCATTTAAAAAACCGTCCGCAATCACTGAACCGTTTTCCGAACGGAATCGGCGGTTTAAGTTTTTATCACAAAGATGCCGGAAACGACGCGCCTGACTGGATTGAGAAAGTTTCAATCTTTTCGGAATCGAATGAAAAAAACATTGAATATTTAATCTGCAATGCAGCAGATGATTTGGCTTATTTAAATAATTTAGGTTGTATCGATTTGAATCCCTGGAATTCTACGGTAACAGATTTGGATAAACCAACCTGGCTGGCTCTGGATTTGGATCCGTCAGAGAAAAACACTTTTGACCAGGTTATTGAAACTGCTTTGTATGTAAAGGAGATTTTGGATTTAGCAAAAATTAAAGGCTTTTGTAAAACTTCCGGAAGTTCGGGAATTCATATTTTCATTCCCATGGCTGCTCAGTATGAGGTCGAACTGGTGAAAAATTTCGCCCATCTTTTAATGCAGAAAGTGCAGCAAAAACTACCCGATTTAACTACTTTAGAGAGGAATTTGAAAAAACGGGATAAGAATAAAATTTATCTGGATTATCTGCAAAACCGCACCGGTCAGACGTTAGCGAGTGTTTACAGCGTTCGTCCAAAACCTTTCGCACCGGTCTCAATACCTTTACTTTGGGAAGAACTGAAGTTTGGTTTAAAACCCACCGATTTCAATATTCATAATGCTTTGGAGCGTATTAAAAAGAATGGCGATTTGTTTAAACCGGTTTTAGGAAAAGGAATTGATATGTTGAAAGCTTTGAAAAGTCTCTCTGAAATTTAATGAAAATCTATTTTTGAATCTGATAAGAATTGTACACAGTCATTCGCCCATAATTCATAAGTCAGTTCAGACGGATGAATTCCGTCACTGAAAAAATCTGCAATCGTTTGATCTTCTTTCATTTTTCCCAACCATTCCTGCACGTTTATTTTCCTGGTCGGAAAATAAACGTTTTGGTTTTTTAAAACTTGCATATTAAGGTAATCCGCCAATAAATCTTTGTGATTTCCCAACACCGATTTCATTTGTTTTGTAAATGCGGGAAATGTTTCAATAGTTGGTAAATGCGGAAATAAAATCGGAGTTTCAGGAAATTTATTCTGTAAATTTTCGATGAGAAACTGAATGTTTTTAGTCCATTTTTTGGGTTGAGTCAATTCAAAAGTATCATTGCCGCCAATTCCGATAACGATTAAATCGCAAGTAATTTCCCTGATCTGCGGAACAATTTTTTGGTGAATTTTTTCTACGTTATAGCCAGTTTTAGCATACACTTTCCATTCTATATTACATTGAACTAAAGCACTGAATGCTCTGGAGAAATGCCCGGCAAAGCTGTTTTTGTGAAAATCTGATCCTACACCGGCAATCGAACTTTCACCAATAAATAAAATCTTTAAATTTTTGTCGGCGTTGATATTGACAAAACCTTCGGGATCTTTTGCTTCGGGGAGAAGCGGTATTTGCTTCCTTATTTTTTTTCCCTGAAAATAAATTACCGGTAACAGAGGAATCGACTTTAATAAATGGATTAAATACTGTTTTCCCATTCCAATTACTTTTCAGTTATTTTTTAAAAACGACCGGCAAAATCTCATTTTCTGTCAAACCATATCTTCTGCGGTCTTCATTGGAAAATTTCTTCGAGTAAAAGTTGATATCAACGTCAAAACCCGCTTTTTTCAGTCGGTCGAAATAATCCATTCCGTACCAGCGAACATGGTCGTACTGGCCAAAATGTTTTTGTCTTTCTTTCGGATCTGTGATTGAAAAATCTTCGTACGTTTTTTCTAAAGAATTCTTCATCGGAACCTGAAAAATTCCCCAACCGCCTTTTTTCATGACCCGATATAATTCGCTCATTGCTTTTTGATCGTCCCCGATATGTTCTAAAACATGATTGCAAAAGACGATATCGTAACTTTCATCTTCAAAAGGTAAATCCAGAATATCTGCTTTTACATCGACAATCGGCGAATATAAGTCGGCAGAAGTATAATTCAGATTCTTCATTTTTTTGAATTTTCTCAGAAATTCCTGCTCCGGTGCAATGTGAAGAACTTTGTAATTTTCAGTAAAAAAATCGGTTTCATTTTGAAGATACAGCCACATTTGCCGGTGACGCTCCAAACTTAATGTTCCCGGTGACAAAGCATTTTCTCTTTGCTTACCGTAACCATACGGAAGGAATTTCCGGTACGATTTCCCGTCGATCGGATCGGTGAATTTTGTTCCTTTAAAAAATAAATAAATGACAGGCCGAAGAAAAATGCTTAAATTAATAAGCATTGGTCTTGGTATCTTATTTAAAAGAAATTTAGTGATTTTTTTCATTAAAAATCCATTGTAAATGGTTTTTCTTCATCACTTATAATTCCTAAAGCTTCATAAATATATTTGTAGGTCGACAATAAAACCGGTTTTCCGCCGATAATACAAACATCGTGTTCGAAATGAGCTGATGGCGACATATCGAGTGAAGTTACCGTCCAGCCGTCATCATGGAATTTTACTTTTTCAGTACCTAAATTAACCATAGGTTCGATGGCAAGAGCGATTCCGTCTTTTAAAACTTTACCGCTTCCTTTTTTACCATAATTGGGAACTTGCGGATCCTCGTGCATTTTACGGCCTAGACCGTGCCCGACTAATTCACGGACAACTCCGTAACCATGAGCTTCGCAATAGGTTTGAATTGCGTTGGAAATATCTCCTACTCTTTTTCCGCGAACGCATTGTTCAATCCCTTTGTAAAGGGATTCTTTGGTGATTTTGAGAAGTTGTTTAATTTCAGGTGCAACCTCTCCTACTTCAAATGAGTAAGCGTGATCACCATAAAAGCCGTTCATAAAAACGCCACAATCTACTGATAAAATATCTCCTTCAAGTAAAGGTTTTTCATTTGGTATCCCGTGTACTACTTCAGCATTTGGGGAAATACATAAATTTTTCGGGAAACCGTACATTCCTAAAAAAGCAGGCTCTCCGCCGTGATCGCGAATAAATTGGCCCCCTAAATTATCAAGATGCAAAGTAGTTACGCCTGGTTTAATTTCTTTAGCCAGCATGCCCAGAGTTTTGGAAACCAGTTGGGCACTTTCCCGCATTAAGCGAAGTTCTTCTATTGTTTTTAACTGTATCAATGTATTGTAATATCTTAAAAGTTAGAGAAAGAAAAATGTAAACTTTAATTATAATTTACCAGAACAATCCTTTCTTTTTATCTTTTTTTATTTTCGAATAAGCCAGGACTTCTTTGCCATCTACACGGAATTCGATTCTTTCGTTAATGATATTGTAGATTTCGCCCCAACCTGGGAATCCACCAAGGTTCCGGTCGTCGATGAAAAGGTCGGCATCAATTTTTCGGGACGCATTTTCATGATCGAAAATTTCGCCTTCAAAACTTGAATTAACCGCATAAAACTCAACGCCATTTTTTTTGCAAAACTCAACTGCTTCCTCCAAAGTTTTGCCATGCCGATAAGTCCAGAGAATCAGTCTGTAACCTTCTGACTGTAGTTTTTTTAGGGTTTCAAAAGCAAAAGTTTTTGTTTTTCCAATTCCGGGATATCCATCATCTACGATTGTACCGTCAAAATCGATAGCAAGTTTTTTACTGTTTTTCATTTTTTTCTAAATTTCAATGGTGCAAAGATAATAAATTTAGCACGTTGAAAAGATGTTCGCATCGATTAGTGGATTCTTTATAAAAATAAAAAAGCCAAAGAAGTGATTCACTTAATTGGCAATATAATTGACATGAATGAAATCTACGATTTAATCCATTTGAATTGATATTCCTGATCAGGCGTTGAAATTCTGTCGGTGATTCTTTGTAATCTTCCCGGCAGTTTCATTAAATATTCCTGTGCTTTTTCCGCAGATTCCGTCAATCCGGTAATATGTTCGATTTTCCAGTCTTCCAGAAGTTCTGATAAAATATTGATGTAATCCTGTCCTGTATAAACCATGGCGCGCTGTGCTGCATCTGAGAAATGTCCCCAAAGTTCGCCAGCTTTCTGACCGGATTCGCGCATTAAATGGGCAGGCATTACTATTTTTTTTCGCATCATATCTTCGAAAGCCAACATCATTTCTGAAGGATCGAGTTCGAGAATTTTGGTCACAAAATGTTTGTACGCTTTTGCATGTCGCGCTTCATCAGCAGCAATCACCCCACACATTCTGGAAAGTTTTGTGTTTCCGCTTTGTTTTGCCAAGGATCCTACTCTTCTGTGGGAAATATTAGTCGCCGTTTCTTGAAAACTGGTATAAACAAAATTGCGGTATGGATCCATCGTCGTTCCGATATCAAAACCGTCCTGAATCAAATATTGCGTCGTGATTTCAACTTCGCGCATATTTACACGGCCGCATAAGTATAAATATTTATTGAGCAGATCGCCGTGGCGGTTTTCTTCTGCGGTCCAGCTTCTTACCCATTGTGACCATCCGGTTCTTTCTTCCTGGTTTACGCCGTCAATCCCCATAATCCACGACTCATAACTAGGCAATGCCTCTTCGGTAATACAATCACCTATTAAAGTTACAAAAAGATCGTAACCCATTTCCTGTGCATAAGTTTGCAGTTCTTCAACATCATATTTAAAACTATCTGCAGACGGATCCGGCAAAAAATCAGTGGGTTGCCATATTTTTTCTACTGGAGTTAGATAGGAGTCAATAAACTCGTCGACATTTTTGCCTAAAGTTCTCATTACTTCTAATCTCATCATTTTATTATACATCTTCACTCTTTTATATATTAGGCAAATATAATTTAAAAATATTATCTACTGCATAATTAACAGAAAAAACAAATGAAATATCTGTCATTTCAATAGTCAATTTGAAGCTTTTTTAACTTACTAATACTTCTCCGGTCATTATAGGAGGAATTTCAATTCCCATCACTTTCAGAATTGATGGTGCGACATCACCTAATTTCCCGGGTTTTAAATTCCAGTTTCTGTCTTTATCCATAACGATTAAAGGGACTAAGTTTGTTGAATGCTGCGTATTAGGACTTCCATCAGCGTTCAGCATTACATCTGAATTCCCGTGGTCTGCGAGGATAAAAACGGCATAACCATGTTCATAAGCGGTAGTTGCAACTTTCGAAATGCACTCATCTACAACTTCCGCGGCTTTAACTGCGGCGGAAAAAATGCCGGTATGGCCAACCATATCGGTGTTGGCGAAATTTAAACAGATAAAATCTGCCGATTCCTGTTCAATTTTTGGAAGTATTTTTTCGGTAATATCGTACGCAGACATTTCCGGTTTAAAGTCATAAGTAGGAACATCTTTAGGGCTTGGACACAACAACCGGCTTTCTCCGACGAATTCTGCTTCTCTTCCACCGGAAAAGAAAAAGGTTACATGAGGATATTTTTCTGTTTCTGCAACACGGATTTGGGTTCTGCCATTTTTTTCTAAGACTTCACCCATCGTTTCGTGTAAAACTTCTTCGTCGAAAACTACATGAACATTTGTATACTTTTTATCATAGTTAGTCATCGTGACATAATACAGATTCAACGGATGCATTCCATATTCAGGAAACTCCTTTTGTGAAAGAACTTCTGTAATTTCCCGACCACGGTCTGTTCTGAAATTAAAGCAAAATACGACATCATCATTTTCAATCTTGGCAACTGGTAAACTGTTGTCTTTCAGACAAATAATTGGTTTCAAAAACTCATCGGTAATCTCCTGGTTATAAGAGTTTTCGATCGCTTCCAGAACATCTCTGGTCGGTTCGCCTATTCCATTGACCATTGCGTCGTAAGCCAATTTTACACGTTCCCATCTTTTATCACGGTCCATGGCGTAATATCTTCCAACAACCGTTGCCAACTGTCCGGTGCTGGCTTTCATATGATCCAGGAGTTCCTGTATAAAACCTTTTCCTGAATGTGGGTCGCAATCCCGGCCATCAGTAAAGGCATGAACGTAAACGTTTTTGTCTAAACCAAATTCGTGAGCAGCGGTGAGCAAACCTTTCAAATGATTAATATGGGAATGTACCCCACCATCTGAAACCAAACCTATGAAATGAACATTTTTATTATTTTCTAAAGCATATTCAAACGCTCTGGTGATCGTATTTTCCTTTCCTAAAGTAGCATTTTCAACCGCCATATTGAGTTTTACCAAATTTTGGTAAACAACTCTTCCGGCTCCTAAGTTCATGTGCCCAACTTCAGAGTTTCCCATTTGTCCGAAAGGCAATCCTACAGCAATCCCACTCGCTTCCAGCGTAGTATGCGGGAATTTTTCATAACAGGAATCGATAAAGGGAGTATGGGCCTGAGCAATGGCAGAAACTTTGGGATCCAGTCCTATTCCCCAACCGTCGAGTATCGCTAAAATGGCTTTTTTTGACATTTTTATTAAATTTTTGATTGAATACAAATTTAGTGATTTAACACTTATTCGGCGACTGATTTTAAAGAATCTTAGATAATTTATGGCTGCAAATCCAGCAATTTTTCAAATGCTTTTCGGGCAGCGTTCCGAAAATAAACTTCACCACAATATTGGTAACCCAGTTTCTCTAAAATTTTCAGCATCGGATAATTATCGAAGTTAGTATCTACTTTAATACTCAAAATATTCTGTGAAAGGGCAAATTTTTCAATTTCTTTAAAAATGTGGGTGGCAATTCCTCTTCCTGCAGATTCCGTGGAAACTGCGACACGGTGAACTACGATGTATTTTCCATCAGACAGCCATTTTCCTTCGATACTTTCGTAAGCAGGTTCGGTGTCGGAAATCACTGCTGCATATCCCAGAATGTCATGATCCGAGGTTAAGACAAATCCGTAATTCTTTTGAATATCATTTTCTATTGTTTCCGGATTAGGATAGCCGTCTTGCCATTGGGTGCTTCCGTCATTTTTCCGCCTTTCAATGGCTTGTTGCAGGATTTTCCAGATTGTTTCTTTATCATCTGAAACTGCTTTCCTAAAATGGAACTGTTCTTCTAATTTTGACATTGACTTTGATTTTTCTTTTACAAATTTAAAGAAGATTTTATTCTCATTAAAAATAGCAGCATTTTGCTGATTCATTATTTTAAAAATTTAAAAAAATAAATCAAATCAAAAAAGAAATCAGCTGTGTTCAGGAAATTTGGAATTTATCGGAAAGTAGTGTGTAAAATTTATTTCATTGAATGGTTAAAAAAACAGAAACCATAAATCATAATATAATATAATTCATTGGAAAACGATTTGAATGTTGAAGACTTCAATTCAAAACAACAAAAAACCGATTAAATAATAATCGGCTTAATGTTTTTTTTACCATTTGTGTTTTGGTCGTACAAAAGTAAACTTTAGTTATAGTAAATAAAAGGGTGAAATCACCCTATTTTAACACATATGATGTTTGATGGCAAAAAGCACAATTCCTACTCTGGTTTTTACGTTCAGTTTTGCGAAGATTGAGTCTCTGTATCCGTCTACAGTTCGTGGGCTCACACACATTTGCTCTGCAATTTCCTTATAGGTGAGTTCAGAGCAGGCCAATTTAATAAATTCTACCTCGCGGTCCTTTAACGAACTGTTTATTTCTTGATTTATCTTTTCTTCGGTTTTTATTTTCAGAAGACTTTGGGTTACGATATCGGTATAGAAAATTCCTTTTTCATGAACGATGTTTATAGCATCAAAAAGAATATCAGGCGACATATCTTTGAGCAAATACCCTTTTGCTCCTGCTTTCAACATGCTTATAATAGTGCTTTCATTATCTTCCATCGTTAAAGCAATCACCTTTAGGTCGGGATAATTTTTAGTAAGTTCCAGGGTTGTTTCGATACCGTTTTTCCGGGGCATATTGATGTCCATTAAGACTACTTCAGGAAGTGTTTTCCGGTGGTCGAGCTGTTTCAGAAAATCTTCGCCATTAAAGCAATTCATTACCACTTCAAATTTTGGATTAAATGAAATCATGTTTTCAATGGCCTTGGAAACTAATTTGTGGTCATCTACGATTGCTATTTTTATTCTTTCCATGGTGTGGGTTTCTTGTAGGTGATGGTAATTTCGGTTCCCAGATTTTCTGTAGAATTAATCTTAAAAGTGGCATCGATTAGTTTTGCACGATTCTTTATATTTTCTAATCCACTTCCATCATTTCTATGTTCTGCATTAAATCCTACCCCGTAATCATTAATATTAATTTCAGTGAAATTGGGATGATCGTCAACTTTTATCAAAACTTTATTTGACCGGGCATGCTTTATCACATTGTTGATCGACTCCTGTATAATTCGGAACAGAATTAAAGCATGATCAGAATTAATTTCCAATTCGTGATTATTGATCACGTACTCTACTTCCAGCAAATCAAGCCGTTCGATTCTGGAAATTTCTCTTTCTAATGATTCAACAAATCCAAAATGCCTTACTTGTTTACTGATAAATACTTTAGACAAGTTTCTGATGTCCTGAATACATTCGCCAATCAAAAGATTAATTTCATGAGCAATGTTTGTTTTTTCTTCTTCGTCGGCACGGGCGAGTTTGTTGGTCATCAGTCTTGCCACGGATAGCTTTTGTCCCAAATCATCATGAAGTTCCTGTCCTATATAATTTAAGGTTTGTTCTTTAATTTCTACCTGGGAAATTGCCAATTCCTGTTCAAAAAGAGCTTCTTTTCTTTGTTGAGATAAAAGAAGTTCAGATTTTTTTTTGATGAAAATCCCATACACTAAAACCATCATTAAAATTACAATTAAAATGATAAAAGTGGTAATAGTAAGCAGAAAATCAGTTTCTGTAAGATTCACTTTTTAATATTAATATTTTTTGCAAAAAAGATTCCCATTATCAAAATAGAATACCCGATAACATTCACAATGAATAAAATTATGAAAAAAATATTGATATTCATCAGTTGTATCGCAGTATTGCTTATTATTAGTAAAGGAGCTACTCCTAAGTAAATGGACATCAGCCCGATACAAGCCCAAAACGGGTAATAAGATTTGATATTAAGAATTTTATCTGAATTAAAGGTTTCACGCAAAACCAAAAAAATATTAACCGTCAGGAGAATGACTTCAATAAAATAAAATTTAAAAGGGAATTTATTAAAGAAGTTTTCAGAAAAAACTGCAAATGATATATAACTTGCGATAAAGATTATTATAATAATCAAGTTTATTTTTTTGGATTTTTCTAACTCTAAGATACGGCGGAAATATAAAAAGAACAGTAAAAATACACCGAAATTAACTCCTACGGTATAAATAGGGATACTATTAAATTGGTTCGTAAAAATATGCATCGTAAAATTAAAAGTATCCAGGCATGCTACTATTCCACCGGCGATCATAAAATAAATAATGCCTTTACCAAGTTTATTTTTTTTCGTTAGTAACAGTATAAAAAAAATCACTACCAGTGAAATTTGGATTACACTTGCTACATCTCTGTTCCATTCAATCATTTTAATAAGGAGGATAGAGTTGTCCGAAATTTAAACCCGGTAAATCCTCCGGATTAGAAACTTTTTCCGAATTTTCTTTAGCGGCATCCATATCTTCTGCGGAAAAGAATATGGTTTGATAGCCTTTGTAAAGTGGATTTAACCGTGGGTCAAATTGATCTTCGGGATATTTTCCTAAAGTGATTCTGATTCCTTTGTTTTTAATGCCCCTTTTTTCCATGCCTTCACGGATCATATTAATATACTCCTGTAAAATTTCTAAATCATAAGTATAATACTTAGAATCCGGTTTTTCAGGTGATCGTTTTGCATTAATGGCTGCATAATTGGTTTTGTCGTATTCTGTTGCCAACAGATCACTTTCTTCCTTTGGAATCAAATGTTTTTCTAATTCACTCATTGCTAAATATGTTTTAATAGTAACAAATTTAAAGTATATTAGTTGAAACTGGTGGGTGAAAACACCCAATCCGGTAGTTTTTTTAAATTATTTTTCCGAAACTTCCCCTCTTTTGTTAATAAAGGATAATTTCCTTAAATTTCGGAACTCATTTCTTTGAAGAATTGAACCTTAAATTAATAAACGAATGCAAAAATTTTCTCCCATTGCCGAGAGTTACCAAAAAATAAAAACCGGTTTACCGGATAACGTTCAGCTCGTCGCAGTGTCTAAGACTCATCCGAAAGAAATGATCCGGGAAGTTTACGATTTAGGACAAAGGGTTTTTGGCGAAAACAAAGTACAGGAACTGATCGAAAAACATCCGCAACTTCCGCAGGATATACAGTGGCATTTGATCGGCCATTTGCAAACCAATAAAGTCAAATATATTGCACCCTTTATCGATATGATTCAAAGTGTTGATTCTGAGAAGCTTTTGGTGGAAATTGATAAACAGGCAGAAAAAAACCACCGGAAAATCAAAGTGCTCCTCCAGGTAAAAATTGCCGAGGAAGACACCAAATACGGTTTAGAAGTCCACGAAACCAAAGAATTGTATTTGGATTATCTCAATGGGAAATTTCCGAATATTATTATTTCCGGGTTAATGGGAATGGCGACATTTACAGAAAATAAAAACCAGGTCAGGAAAGAGTTTACCTTCTTAAAACATCTTTTCGACCAACTTTCGTCGCAGCAGAAACTCGATACGTTATCGATGGGAATGAGTGACGACTACCCTCTCGCTATTAAATGCGGTGCTAATTCTGTCCGTATTGGCTCCGCAATTTTCGGATCCAGAGAATATCTTTAAATTTCTCTTAGGTACGATTATTGCTAAGATAAAATCAAAATTCATATAATACTTTTTACTCAATCCATAAATTTTTATAATGCAAAAAATCTTAATTGTTGAAGATGAAAAATCCATTTCCGGCGTTCTACACAGCATTCTGTCAGATGAATTACCTGACTACGAATTCATTATCGCTGAAGATGGCTTAGAAGGCTTAAAACAAATAGAGAAGGAAGATTTCGCTTTGGTGGTTTCTGACATTAAAATGCCTAAAGTTTCAGGTACCGAACTTTTGAAACAGGCACTTCAAATAAAACCGGATACGACTTTCGTCATGATCTCAGGGCATGCCGATATCGATACTGCGGTAGATTGTCTTAAAGACGGTGCGTATGATTTTATTTCAAAACCTATCGATATCAACCGGCTGATTACAAGTGTTAGAAACGCTTTGGACAAAAGAATTCTGCAGAAAACAAATCAGCATTTAAAAATAGAAAATACAACTTTAAAGAAAAAAGTTAATAAAAAGTATCAGATGATTGGCGAATCTCCTGCGTTGAAGAAAATTCAGGATATGATTGAAAAAGTAGCGGCCTCAGATGCCAGAGTTTTAATTACAGGACCCAATGGTGCGGGAAAAGAATTGGTAGCTCACGCAATTCATGCACAAAGTGACCGAAGCAAAGGGCCTATGATTGAAGTAAACTGTGCGGCAATCCCATCAGAACTTATTGAGTCAGAGCTTTTTGGGCATGTTAAAGGCAGTTTTACAGGAGCAATAAAAGACAAACAGGGAAAATTTGAATTAGCCAATAATGGTACTATTTTTCTGGATGAGATTGGCGATATGTCACTCATTGCCCAGGCAAAAGTTCTTCGTGCCTTACAGGAAAGTAAGGTCTCACCTGTCGGCAGCGATAAAGAAATTAAAGTAGATGTAAGAGTTCTGGCGGCCACCAATAAAAATATGCAGGAGGAAATTAAAGCCGGAAAATTCCGGGAAGATCTTTATCACCGACTTTCAGTGATCGAAATTTATGTTCCCTCTCTGGATGAAAGAAAAGACGATATCAAACTTTTGGTGAAACATTTTGCCAAAATTATTTCTGATGAACATGGTACCGCTTTGAAAACCTTTGATGATAAAGCAATTAAAGCTTTGGAGAATTTCAGTTGGACAGGAAATATCCGGGAACTGAGAAATGTAGTTGAGCGTTTGATCATTTTAGGATCAAACCCGATTAATGCAGAAGATGTTGCTAGTTTTGTGAGAAAATAAAATCTGACTTTCTTATTATTAAAATAAGGATATTCTTAATAAAAAAACCAAAATACCGATTGTATTTTGGTTTTTTTATTTTTTTTAATAGTTTTTGGCACATTAGATGCTTTTTTTAGGATAAATAAAAAAGGAGTAAAAGCAATTCTAAATTTTCTGTGATGAAAAATAAAATCCCTGAACAAATTATCGGCGTAGAAAGTGAAGCAGTTTCAAAGATTAGTTTTGATAATAAGGAATCGACCCGAATCCATTTTAAAAAAGTTAAAAAAAGATTTCTGGATATCAATTCCTGGGAACTTTTTGCAGGACAGGAAAAGGCAGAATTTTCTCTTCGTGACGAAAACGGTAATCTAATTTTAGGTCATCCACAGGTCGGTAATTATATCAGCATCAAAGTGCCGCTGCTTCCCAACAGAAATGATGGCGGACTCGACTGGGTAAAAATTGAAGTATATGAAGAG
This sequence comes from Chryseobacterium sp. MDT2-18, assembly GCF_030815285.1. Lineage (NCBI taxonomy): Bacteria > Pseudomonadati > Bacteroidota > Flavobacteriia > Flavobacteriales > Weeksellaceae > Chryseobacterium > Chryseobacterium sp. MDT2-18. The sequence continues at coordinate 344,098 of NZ_JAUSWQ010000001.1, forward strand.
GAAGTTTTTGAGGATTATGAAGCTGTTTATCTGAGAGTTCGTCCCAGTTCAGACCCCACAAGCAGCAGCAATAAAATCACTCATTTTTTAGATTCATCGGCAACCTCCAATTTCATTATTAAAAGAAGCGGAAAAGAAATCTCGGCCGAAATCTATGCGAGAAATGAAGTTCCTAATTCAAAAGATAAGTCGATCTCAGAAAAGATCCGCAATAAAATAGTTTCAGTTGGTGGAATGTTAATTGGCAGCAAAATTCAATGGGAAGGATTAACTAAAGGTTTAATTGAAAATGAATAATAAAGTATATATCGGGTGTTCAGGGTTTAGTGAAAGACTTTGGAAAGGATTTTTCTATCCGGAAGAATTGCCTTCAAAAGAATATTTAAGTTTTTATTCAAAGCATTTGAAAGCAGTCGAAATTAATTCTACTTTTTACAGAAAACCTACTTTGAAAACCTTGGAAAAATGGTTTGCTGAGACTGGAGATGATTTTAAATTTTTCATCAAAATCCCAAGATTTATTTCGCACCTTAAAAAACTGACCGAAACGAAAACTGACACCCAAGAATTCTGCAATCATATTTCATCAGGTTTACAGGAGAAATTAGCGGGTTTTCTTTTTCAGCTGCCGCCATCTTTTAAATACAGCAAAGAGCATCTGGAAAAGGTAATCGATACGGTTGATAAAAAGTACCTGAATGTTGTAGAATTCCGACACGCATCCTGGTGGAATACCGAAGTTTTTGAAACTTTAAATAAAAATAAGATCGTTTTTTCCGGCGTTTCTATCCCCAAAGATATTCCGGATGATTTTATGATTAATAATGACGATTTTGCGTATTACCGTCTTCACGGGATTCCTGAAATGTTTAAATCTGAATATTCAGAATCAGAACTGAGTAATTTGGCGGCGGAGGTTCGAAAATTTAATGGAACTTCATTTATCTTTTTTAATAATACTTACGGAACCGCCGGAATAAAAAATGCGGTTTATTTGAATAAAATTTTTGTCTGATCCAGTTTAACTCTCATTCATATTACAAACAAAATCCTTTAAATAAAAATATATCTAGAAAGTTTGCAGTAAATTTGCCGCAGATTTTTTTATATATTATGCAAATTTTAAATCCCGTACACACCAAAAGATTATTTCAGTTAGCACTTCCCGTAATGATTACGCAAGTAGGACAGGTTTCTGTGCAACTTTTTGATAATATAATGGTTGGAAAACTTCTTGGTGCAGATGCTCTGGCTTCAGTATCGCTGGCCAATGGTGTGTTTTTCTCGGTTTTTGTATTAGCACTAGGTTTTTCACTGGCCATTCCGCCATTGGTTGCAGAAGCGCAGTCTCAAAATGATCACCACATGATCAACCGTATTTTTCGTCATGGTTTTGTGGTGAATATGTTTATTGGGTTGGTTTTAGTTATTCTGATGCTCTTTGCTTTGCCTTTGTTGTACCATCTTGATCAGCCTGCGAATATCATTCCGGATACGGAAAGTTATTTACGGATAACCATTATCAGTATTCTGCCGTTTATGGCCTTTCAAACGATGCGTGAAGTTTCCGAAGGATTGAGTTTTACCATAGGCGTTACCAAAGCAACCATTATTGCTAATGTCATCAACATTGTTCTGAATTACATTTTTATTAAAGGAGTCGGTATGGATTCTCTGGGGGTAGATGGTTCTGCATACGCCTCTTTTATCGCCAGAGTTTTCATGGTGGTTTTCCTGTTTTTCGTAATGAAAAAGAATCCTATGACCAAAAGGTATATGAAGGATTTCACCTTAAAAACAAAACTTTTTCAAAAGAAAATGTTCCGCAAGTTAGTCAAACTGGGATTGCCAACTGCCTTACAGATGTTCTTTGAAGTGACTGCATTTGCAGCAGCAGCTTTTATTTGTGGACTGATTTCTGCAAAAGATATTGCAGCGCATCAGATAGCCTTATCGATGGCTTCATTTACTTTTAATCTTTGCATCGGTTTCAGTATTGCGACGACCATTATGGCGGGAAATAGATTTGGAGAAAGGAATTATAAAGAATTAAGAAATGTCGGGATAAATAATCTGAAAATAGTGTTCATTTTCATGGTATTGTGTGGAATTATATTCATTGCGGGAAGAAATATTTTACCTACCTTTTTTACCAAAAAAGAAGATGTTGATGTCATTGTACTGGCCTCAAAATTATTAATAATAGCAGCACTTTTTCAGCTTTCAGATGGTTTACAGATTCTGTCTCTGGGAGTTTTACGCGGCATGCAGGACGTGAAAATCCCGAGTATCCTTACATTTGTTGCCTATTGGATCATCACACTCCCATTAGGATATTACCTTTGTGTAACCAGAGAAATGGGCGCCTATGGAATGTGGGTTGCTTTGGGTGTTGGATTGACGATTTCTGCATTTTTATTAATAAGAAGATTTTTGACGCTGTCGCAGAGGAAAATTGATGCTGCGGCGGCTCAGTAAAAAAAAATCGGTGTTCCGTGAAAAACTGTGGAACTGCAAATTTGTATTTCTCAGTTTGTCGCAAAGTGAAAAAAAATTGATCTGTACGATAAATTTATTTTAAGTGAAACCGAGAGCACTCGAAAAGTAATTTTCTTACACTGTTTCGCTGCTTCAGCTTAATTTATTCATATCTGCTGGCTTTATTTTACAGATCAGTTATTAATCTTTGCGTTTTATCAAAAGACAAATGATACTGATTTTTTCACCAACAACACGACATTCCGTGAAACCATTTTTTTTAAGCATGAATCAACGAAACAGAAATTGCGTCTTAAAGCGGAATGAGAAAAGAAATTTGCCTTTGTTTTAAACAAAAATAGATTAAACTCGAAACTTTATTTTCACACCAATGATGAAAAGTAAAAAAAATCCCTGAAGAAAATAATCTTCAGGGATTTATATTTAAAACCGGTATTTATTCTGGATTTAAATTTTGCAGATGACTGTCTTCTGGATAAAGTTTTCTTAATCTTTCGATTTCTGCTGCTTCATCTTCTGCATCATGCTCGTGCTTTTTCAAATACTTTCTTCTGTTATTGATTTTTCGTTTTGAGATAATGTAGAACATTACCGGAACAATAATCAGGGTTAAGAAGGTCGCAAATGAAAGTCCGAAAATAATTGTCCACGCTAGTGGTCCCCAGAAAGAGACGTTATCTCCACCTAAAGAGAAATGCGGATTCAAGGTTGTTAAGAACGAAGCTACGTCAAAGTTTAATCCGATTGCCAAAGGAATCAATCCTAAAATCGCCGTGGTAGCCGTTAATAATACCGGACGTAAACGTTCTTTTCCAGATTGTACGATGATTTCTTTTACCTCTTCCAGTTCCAGATCATCATGGGTTTCAACTCCTTTTTCCTGTACTTTTTCATCGAGCTTGAGCACGAAGAAGTCCATTAAAACAATTCCGTTTTTCACTACAACTCCTGCGAGTGAAATAATTCCCATCATGGTCATTAAGATCACGAAGTCCATTCCAAAGATTGCTAAACCTAAGAATACTCCAGAGAAACTCAGTAAAATAGTCGTCATAATGATCAGCGTTTTCGATAGTGAGTTAAACTGGAAAACGATAATTGAAGTTACCAGTGACATTGCCAGGAAAAGAGCAAACAAAAGGAAATTCATGTTTTTGCCCTGTTCTTCCTGCTCACCACCAAAAGTATAGGTGACACCATCTGGTGTTTTATAGTTCTTTAATGACATCCGGATTTTCTGCACGATTTCATTCGAGTTAGCTCCTTTCAATACTCCGGAATAAACCATGATCGTACGGCTGTTGTCTTTTCTTTTAATTTTATTAAAGGTATTATCCTCTTTCATTGTAGCAAAAGTGGACATCGGAACTTGAATCGTTCCGTTTGGACCTTGCAATGTAATTGGCTGGTTGAATAAGATGCTCGTATTTCTACGTTGATCCTGTTTCAGTCTTACTGCAATATCATAATCATGTTTCACATCTTTATACGTAGAAATATCTTGTCCAAACAAAGCTCTACGCAAAGTAATCCCAGTGTATGCGGTTGTTACTCCCAGATTACCTGCAGTTTCCCGGTTAATATCGATGATTAATTCCGGACTGTCTTTGTTGATATCAGACTGAAGTTTCTCAATTCCTGAAATGTTTTGTCCATTGATAAACGTAATCATTTTATTGGCTTCATTAAGTAACTGGTCGTAGTCATCACCTTTCAACTCAATTGAAATAGGATAACCAACTGGCGGGCCGTTCGCATCTTTTTCCACCGTGTACGCAAATCCCGGAATATCCGGAATCGCTTTCCGAATTTCCTCCATGACGTCGGCCGTATTGATTCCTTTTCTTTTTGCAAACTCTACATAGGTTACCGTAATTTTTGATTTAAACGGAGTATCAGCTTGTGAACCGGCATCAACCTGTGGATTGGTTGCGCCTTTCCCAACGGAAGTTACCATTGATTCTACCAGAAAATTTGAACCGTCCGGATTTTTATATTTTTGAAGAACCTGTAGAATTTTCCCTTCGACCTGTTTGGTTGCGATGTTGGTTTTGCCAATATCTGTTCCTTGCGGATATTCCATATAAACAATGGTTTGCTTAGGAATGTTTTCTGGGAAGAACAATACTTTTGAACGACCGATTCCCATCATCGCTCCGTAAAGGATAAATGAGAAAATCAAAATTCCAATCACTCCTAAAAAGGCATTTCTTGGTTTTTTACCATTTAATAAATTGCTGATAAAATCCTGATATTTCTCTGCCAAACTTGGGAAAAATGTATGCTGGAAATGTTCAATTCTGTCATGGAAGAACCCTTTGTAAAGCCAGATTGCAATAATTGCCAATGCCGAGAAAGTTACCACTCCGAAGAAATAAGTAACCCCGGTCACTAATCGTAAAATTCCAAAAACAACCATCAGAGTTCCAAAAATAAGGGTGTATTTTTTTGCCTGATTTTTTGAAATATTTTTATTTTCTAAAGTCATTGCACCACCCGTCATCGAAGCATTAATGATCAATGCCACAAAAAGCGAAGCCATCAAAGTAACCGAAATCGTAATTGGGAAATACTTCATAAATTCACCCATGATTCCCGGCCAAAGCAACATTGGAAGGAAAGCGAAAACAGTAGTTAAAGTTGAAGTAATTACCGGGAAGGCAATTTCGCCAATACCATATTTAGAAGCCAGTCTCCTTGGTAAGCCCTTTTCCATATTGGCGTAAACATTGTCTACGACCACAATCCCGTCATCTACCAACATCCCCAGACCCATTACCATTGCAAAAAGAACCATTGTGTTCAATGTAATTCCTGCCATTTGAAGAACCGCAAAAGCGATCAACATTGATAATGGAATTGCGGTTCCTACAAACAGTGCATTTTTCATTCCCATAGAGAAACTTAAAACGGCCATTACTAAAAGGATTCCTATTAAGATATGGTTTGCCAGTTCGTTCACCTGATGTTCTACGGCCGAAGACTGGTCAGAAGTTAAAGTTACCTCCAAATCTTTTGGCAAATAGCTATTCCTGGCTGCTTCGATTTTCTCTTTAGCCTGATCGATCGCGGAAATCATATTGGTTCCTGCTCTTTTTTTCAAGTTAATCATGACCACATCTCTCCCCGATTCTCTCGCGAAAGTGGTTTTTTCTTTTTCCTGAAAATTTACGCTGCCGATATCCTGGATCTTTATTCCTGGTTTTACCACGAAGTTCTTCAGATCTGATGGCGAAGAAATCTGTCCTTTAATACGGACGTTTTCCCGATTACCGTCTGTAACTAAATTACCTCCGGATATTGTTATGTTTTCATTTTTAACGGCACTGATTACCTGGTCGAAACTTACGCCCGCTGCATTCATTTTAAATAAATCCAGAGCAACCTCCACTTCATTATCATCAACTCCTAAGATCACGGCTTCTTTCACTTCCGAAATATCTTCTAAGTCATCTTTTAAATCTTCTGCATATTGTTTTAAAGTGAATTTCGGATAATTCCCTTTCAAGTTGATATTAAGAATTGGAAGTTCTTCCGAAATATTGAGATCGAAAACGCTGGGCTCTACTTTCGAACCGGAATCTAAACTTGGCCAATCCTGGCCTCCTTTTGCTTCATCTACTTTATCTTTAATGCGCTGCTTCGCTTCTGCGACTTTTACTTTCGCATCAAACTCAACTACGATCAAACCATAATCCTGAAAAGAGTTGGATGTTACTTTACTCACTCCGGAAATATTCTTGAATTTATCTTCAAGTTCCTTTGTAATTATTTTTTCGACATCCTCGGCAGAGTTTCCGGGATACACAGAGGAAATGTAAATATTGTTTTGAACCACCTCCGGGAAACTTTCCCTGGGCATCGAAAAGAATGAATAAATCCCCAGAAGTACAATGATGAAAGTCAGTACATAAACCGTCGTTCTATTATCAACTGCCCAACTCGAGAAGAAAGATTCTTTTTGGTGGTGTTTATTTTCGTTCATATTTTTTAATTAAAATCGAATTAATCTGAAATTTTTTATTGAGCCAACTTCACTTTCTGCCCGTCGCTTAGGTTTTTAGAACCATCGGTAATAATGATATCTCCCGCTTTTAATCCTGTTGTAATTTCTACGGAATTCTCAGATTTTTCGCCAGGGTTTACAAATACTTTTTTAGCAACAGCATCTTTTCCTTTAATATTAGATGCGACAAAAACATAAGATCTTTTCGAGGCATCTTCGTAAATATACTGTTGTCCCACCTGAATGGCATTAGGATTTACATAATCCTCAATCTTCACCTGAGCTAATAAATTTGGTTTAATAACACCACCATTATTAGAAATCGGGATTTCAATTTTAAAGGTTCTGTTTGTTGGATTGATGTAGTTCCCAACCAATCTTACCGAAGAACTGATGGTTTGGTTTAAAGTTGGCAAGAATATTTTCGCAGAAGTTCCCTGTCGTACTTTCGCTAAATATGATTCCGGAACATCTGCTTCCACACGCATCGTTCCCAATGAGATTAATTTTACGATATCTGTTCCCGGAGAAACAATTTGTCCATTTTGGGTAATCACCTCATCGATAACACCACTGAAAGGTGCGACAATTGCGGTTTTTGCTAAATTTGCTTTTACAGCATCCGCAGCTCTTTCTAATCCGGCAGCTTGACTGTTAAGTGCGGAAACGGATTTTTGTGCAGCTTCATAATTTGCTTTTGCCTGAAGGAACTGAAACTCTGAACCAATTTTCTGTTTCCAAAGTGCGGCCTGTTTTTCATAAGCAATTTTCGATAAATTGGTATTGGATTGTGCAGCAGCAATTTGCGCTTTCATTGCAGTTACTCCATTTTGTGCCTGTAGATATTGATCGCGTAAACCACCATCTGCCACTCTGCCGATCACCTGTCCACTTTTTACATTCTGCCCTTTTTTAACAAATAAAGACAATGTTCCTGAGAACTGAGGTTGAACTTTTACATCCTGGTCAGTGGTTACATTTCCCTGGATTTCCACATTGTGCACGAAATTCGAAATTTCTAATTTCTGGGTAGAAACTACTCCGCTGGCATCCGGAACAACTCCCATAGAAACTAAGTTCTCATCGATGTTCAGCATGACCTGATTAAGACTGTCGATTTTGAATTTCTGACGCTCTTTATAAGCTTCAATTCCTTTGATGTCTTTATTCTTGATTAGAATTTCAAGTTTTTCGTCTTTTGCGTTATTCTCTTTCTTGCAGGAAGAAAGTCCGGTTAAAATAACAATTGGTATTAATATCTTTTTCATTGAATTATTTTAGAGTATTAGTTTTTAATTAAAGGGTTCCTAAAGCTTCGTCGAGTTTTGTTTTCGCTTGAATCAGCTCGATGGCCGCCTGATAATATTTTGCCTGTGAATCGTACAACTGTGTTTCACTTTGTTGAAGGTCGAAACTTGTTCCTAAACCTTCATTGAATTTGATTCTTTCTTTATTGTAAATGCTGGATGAAAGTGTGATTAATTCTTCAGAATTTTTGTAAGAATTGTAAGCGTTATTGTAATCAATCGTAGCAGCAAATGCTTTGTTACTCAGATCCCGTTTGATATCTTCTACATCCAGTTTGGCTTTTTCTAAATTTAATTTAGCCTGCTGGGTTCTCCAATGTCTTTGAAAACCACTAAAAATTGGAATATCTAACTGAACAGCCACAACCGATGTATTAAACCATTGTTGCGAAGATTTCAAAAAATTAAACTGATCACTGTAACCATTATAATTAGAAGCGACAGCAGCTGAAAGAGTCGGCAAAGATTTCGATTTTTCCAGTTTAAATTCCAGCTCTGAAAGGGTAAGGGCATTTTCTTTCAATCGAATGTCGATATGATTTTCATTATTAATGAAATTAGTCATATCCACTAACGTTTCATTTTTTTTAATGAGTTGGTCTAATGTTGAAGTCAATGTCAATTTATCTTCCAACGGATATCCCATTAAATATTTAAGTGCCATCAGTACTTTTTCACGACTTCTGTTCAGATTCTGCTGATTAGCTAACAAGCTTTTATAACTGTATTCCAGCTGTTCTACATTCTGGTATTCAATTAAGCCCACTTTGTAGGTTTCTTTAGTGTCGTAAAGAGATTTCTCAACTACCTTGCGGTTTTCTTCTAAAGTTTTGATGTTTTCATCAGTGACCAAAACGGCAGCGTATGCCATCATAATTCCTTCCTTCACAGAAATTTCTGTTTTCTCTTCTGCCAAAGCAGCTGTTTCTTTATACGCTTTGGAAGCTTGTAATCCTACAATATAAGACCCACTGAATAAAAGCTGGCTCAGTGTTAAGCCGCCGGTCATACTTTGTTTCTGACCAAATTTCACCGGAATATAAGTTCCGGGGTCGCCACCGGCAAGTTCTGCAGGAAGTAACTGCACTGGAACATTAAGAAAATAATTATATTTTGCCTGACCGTCCAGTTGTGGCAAACCAATCCCGATTGTTTCTTTCACTTTCTGTCCTGCAATGGTCTTGTCTATTTTTGCTTTCTTTACATTTACATTATGATCAATTGCGTATTGCCAAGACTCATCAAGTGAGAAACTTTGTTGCGCAAAAGCCATCGATGAAAATGTTGTGATAGCGAAGAACTGAAGTATTTTCTTCATATTAATAATTTAAATTTTTTAAGATCTGTTTTCCTTTTTCGTTGGTAATGGCGTTCATGTACATACTCATAATCTCATGTTTATAATAAACTTTATTGATTGTACTTGGATCTACATAAAGAGGGTTTTCCATAGACATGATCAATTGAAAAAATAATTTAGAGTACACTTCTGCATCAAAATTAGTTCGGTATAATCCCTGTTCTCTTCCTTTTTCGATATTGTGAACCAGAACTTCGGCGAATTTATCTGAAAATTCAATCATGTGTTTATTGAAGATTGCAGGGTAGTATTTAATCAGTTGTTTAATAAGGATCGTATTGTTGGAATCGGCAACATTATCCATTTCCTCATCCCTGCAAAACATCCTTTCAATTGCATTTTCAATTGTTTGATCCAGATATTTTAACCGGGCAATAATTTCTTCAAGTTTAAAATGAAGCACCTCTTCAATGAGTTCTTCCTTGTTTTTATATTTAACATATAAAGTCTTTTTGGAGATTCCGAAAGCTTTCGCAATATCATCCATTGTCAAAGTTTTTGCACCGTTTTCTATGAACAGCTGCGAAACTTTTGTTAAAAAAATTGTATTCTCTTCCATAATAAGTTTGCAAATATAAGAAAGAAAACTAGAAAACAAAATTAGTTTCCTGGTTTTTAATTTGCTACGCCCTCATTATTTAATCTTGAATGTGACGCTGGCAAGTCATCTGCAATCCTATTTAAGAAATTTTAACTTTTTTCATTTCCGGGCTTTCTAAAACCGATTTGCGTAAATACCCCATTTTTTTATAGGTGTATTAACTATGTTCCTCATACTTTTCATCCAATTAGGAAATTTCATTTTTATCGGTGGTTTTTTCGCTTCAGAATCGATATACATTTGTATTACAAACTAACCAAAAATTTTTAATCATGAAAAAATTACTAGCAAGTGCTTTCGCACTTATGGCAGTGGCATTTATGAATGCACAACAAAACACCGATGTAACAACGCAATGGGGAGACTTCAATACCGCAAACGTTGGTCAACATGGATACAAAAACGCTAATGGAATCCTTCAGTGGGGAGATAAAAATGATGCTAAAGTTACCCAGTACGGTAAAGAGAACAAAAATGCAACATCCAGTATTGGTGACAAAAATCACGAAACCGTTTACCAAAGTGGCAATTACAACAGCAATATAGCTTCACAATTAGGTGATAGTAACGAGGCAACTACAAAACAGTACGGTGAATTTAACAAAGTGAATCAAAACCAAAAAGGTGATGATAACTCTGCTTATGCAATGCAAGTTGGTAAACGTAACGAGGCGACTCAAACCCAAACAGGAGATGATAACGATGCAAATTCCAACCAGGAAGGTAATGATAACAAAGTTACTCAAACACAAAAAGGGAATAAAAATGATGCTGATGCATCGCAAAGAGGGGCTAACAATAATATTTCCCAAAACCAAAATGGATATGATAATGACGCTTATGCAACACAGCTAGGTTATGATAATAAAATTACCCAAAGTCAAACCGGTAATTACAACAAAGCAATTGCTTCCCAGATTGGTGATAGAAATACCATCAGCCAAACTCAAATAGGAAACAGCCACTATTCACTTGATTCTCAAATAGGATGCGACAACAAAATTACTGTTTTACAAGATAGTAATCCTGGCGGAGGTGTAGTATTAAATCCACATATGCCACCAGTAAAATGCCCAACAAACTCAGGAGGTCATGGTTGTTAATAACTCTTAACCATCTGATATTAATTCATCCTGTGGGAGAAACTATTGAATAGTTTCTCCCTTTTATCCAAAAATAATATCATGAAAAATATATTCCTAATCATTGCGATTCTTTTCTGTTTTTTAATTAATGCACAAAAAATCGATTTTAGTGAAATCAACAGTTTAAATGCATTAAGTATAATTAGTGCACCGGCAAAGGATATTTCCCTCATTTCAAGAAGTTCAGTGACTCAATTAGGAAATAATAACACCGCAATGGTTTATGACAAAAGTAAAAGAAGCGACTTAATGATTCGGCAAACTGGTGACTTTAACACCACACTAATGACGAATACGAATCCTAATTTAGATAATAAACAGAAAGTAAATATAGAAGGCAACAATAATTATATTGATGTCACCGGTAACAATAGTAATTCAAAGGAAATGCAGATTAATCTAAAAACGAACGATAAAATGATTTTTGTGCGACACTATTAATTTTAAAAATAAAAGGATGAAAAATATTTGTAAAAGCATCAGTCTTATGTTCCTCATTTTTTGTGGAATTAAATCTCATGCGCAGGATCTCAATAAAGTAATTGCAAAAATTGAAACTCACGACGTTGAAGGTGCATTCAATTTAAAAGCAGTGGTTCAAAATCAAAGTGAAGTTTTCCGCTCACTGAATTATATCTTTCTTGCAGTTAAAAAAGACAAAGGAAAAAACATGTCTTCTTCAAAACAAGAAAATAAATTTACCCTTCTTCCGAAAGAAACAAAAGTTCTTTCGGAAATTTCTATTAATGCTAATAAAGATGACGCACTGAAAGTTTATCTTTTTATTAAAGATGAAAAAACTGCAAAAGTTATTGCGAAAGACAGTTTGGAAATGAATTCGAAAAATTTCAAAAATGCAGTCTCTTATGAGAAAACAACAAACGAAGAAAATATGATGATGACCAGTTTGGTTATTAATGATTCTAAAACCAGAATTGGTGATGAGTTTTACCGAAAGCTATTTTCTGTATTAATGTTGAATGATATCAAATTTGGATTCAGAGTACGTATTGCAGAACTTCCTTCAACAGGAACAAATATGATGCTTCAGATTTTCGCAAATGATGAAAACATTCTCTCCTTTATGGCCCGGCCAGAAGATGATTATTTAGATGATGCCGTACAACAGACTGTTGCAGGTCTGATAGCATATGATCACGACCGTCAGGTAAATGATAAAGGTTTTATTTATTAACATAAAAAATATTTCCTATGAAAACACTTATTTTATATTTACTCCTGGGAACAGGTTTAGTAAGTGCACAGCAGTTTGTGTACAAGCCAGTAAATCCAGCTTTTGGTGGTGATACTTTTAATTACCAATGGCTTTTAAGTTCAGCTGCTTCCCAAAATCAATTCAAAGGTAACACTTCAGCTTTTAATTCACTGAGCTCGCTGGATAGTTTCACTGAAAGTCTCAATCGGCAGTTATTGAGTCAACTGTCTCAAAAACTCTTCGGAAATCAATTCGGAGATGGAAATTTAAAACCGGGAAATTACACTTTCGGTTCAATGTACGTACAAGTTACACAGTCTGACAAAGGATTAATAGTAAGAATTTTAAATACATCAACAGGTGAGCAGTCAGAGATCATAATCCCGAACTAAGAATTAATATCATGAAAACTTTATTAACAATCAAAATTTTACTCCTGCTCTTCTTGCTAGGGGTAATGAACAGCTGTGGTACAATGATGAATCTGCCCGCCGAGGGAGATAAATCTACATTGGGAGAAATGACTCCCTATACCAAACAGCTCAAAGAATTACCTGCACCGGAAGAAAAAATTGTCATTGGAGTCTATAAATTCAAAGACCAAACCGGTCAGTACAAAATGGCAGAAAATGGCAGCAATTGGAGCACTGCTATCCCACAAGGAACCACCTCTATTTTACTGAAGGCTTTAGAGGATTCTAAATGGTTCCGTCCCATTGAAAGAGAAAATATTGGAAATCTTTTAAATGAACGACAAATTATCAGATCTACCAGAAAAGAATATGAAGTTGCAACCGACGGAAAAACGATTATCAGCGACCAGCTTCCACCTCTACTCTACGCCGGAATCCTTTTAGAAGGAGGAATAGTTTCCTATGATTCCAATGTAATGACGGGCGGAATAGGTGCGCGTTATTTTGGAGTCGGTGGCGGAACTCAGTACCGGCAAGATCGCGTGACAGTTTATCTGCGCGTGGTCTCGAGCATGACGGGCGAAATACTTAAGACCATTTATACTTCCAAAAACATTCTCTCAACTACCATCAACGGAAGCTTTTTCCGGTATATCGACACTGACCGGATCCTGGAGGCTGAAATGGGCTTCACGCAAAACGAGCCTGTAAGTTTAGCTGTTACTCAGGCGATAGAAAAAGCCGTCTATACATTAATTTTAGAAAGTGTTGAAGATGGAACGTTTCGAATAGAAAAAGTTCATGAAAAAGAATTAAAAGATCTTCTTCAAAAATATCATGCAGAAAAAGAACAAAATACCAATCAGTTGGTGGGAAATAAGTTTTCTGATAAAGAACGGACTCGGGCATCTATATTGGTAATGGCTAACGGGGATTATATCAAAGGTGATTATACCGATGCTAAAATGAATATCGGCGGAAAAGCAGGATTCAAATATTTTTTTAACGATCATGTGAACGCTGAAGTGAGTGTCGGTTATGAAAAATTAGAAAATACAGGAATCGTTAAACATAACTTTATGTACACCGATCTCAATCTCGAATATCTTTTGCTGCCAAAGTTTAGCTTTTCTCCTTACGCTTACGCCGGTCTTGGATCGATGTATCATGGCAAAAATTTCTTTAAATATCAATTTGGGGGCGGCCTGGAGTACTTGCTGGGAAACAATCTCGCTTTTAGACTCAATGCTCAGTATGATATGGGATTTGATGATACCTGGGATGATTTTGTCAATGGTAAACGAAAAGATCAGACCTTTCATATTGGTATTGGAATTAACTATTATTTTGACCAGGCCAAAAAACTCAATCCAAAAAAATAAAACCATGAAAACGCTATTATATTCTTTATTAGGATCTTTACTGTTTCTTTTCTGCATTTCGTGTAGAGAAGAATTGGTAGGGAAAGTAACAACAGGCACGATTACGGGAAAGGTCGTTAAAAAAGGAAGCAATGCTCCGCTGTCTAATGTGAAAATATATACGTCTCCGACTACTCAAACTGTTTTTACTAAAACAGACGGCACATTTATATTAGACAATGTCCCGCTAGGAGATTATTCTTTAAAAGCAGAACTCACCGGTTATTTATCTACATTTCAAGGAGTGAATGTGAAAACACAAGATGGGATAAGTGTTGTTTTTGAAATGTCAGATGATAATTCTTTAAACTCACCCCCTTCAGTCCCAATTTTATTAACTCCAGTGGATCAGTCAGTGGATCAACCTACTTCGGTAAACCTTACCTGGAGCAGCACTGATCCTGATGCTGGAGATTCCTTAAAATTAAAATTTAAAATTATCGTAAAAAACAGTTTAAACAATATTGTCTTCGAGAAAGATAATATTAAAACTAAAAATTATGTTCTAGATAATTTAATTTTTGGAGTCACTTATTTCTGGCAAGTCGTAGCGGATGATACAGTGAATACTCCTGTTTATAGTGCAATTCAGCAATTTAAAGTTTCAGATACTCCGAACAACAGATTTCATTACGTCAAAAAAGCAGGTTCTAATTATTATATAGTTTCCAGCAATGAAGCTGGTCAGAATTTTCAGTTTACGCCAAATTCTGTGAACAGCTGGAGGCCTAAGTTGAATAATGATGCGGGCTTAGTTGCATTCCTGCGAACTGTTGCAGGAACCACTCAAATTTTTACCGCCAAAAAAGATGGTTCTAATTTGAAACAGGTAACTACCACTCAACCGGTATTAGGATATAATTACGAAGATTTAGATTTCAGTTGGAGTACGAATGGGAGCGAACTGTTGTACCCTAGTTTTAATAAACTGTATAAAATAAATAAAGACGGAAGTGGATTAACTTTAGTTTACACCACAACCGACGGAAATTTTATTACCGAATGCGACTGGAGCAATGACGGATCAAAAATAGCTTTAAAGACAAATGATGTTAATGGCTACAATGCCAAAATTTTCATTATCGATCCTTTGGGAAATATTCTGCAGACCATTCTAACCGGACAGACAGGTGCTGCTGGGGGATTAAATTTTTCTATTGCCGGTGATAAACTTATTTTTACAAGAGATATCTCTGGATACGAAAATCTAAATCACAGACAATTGGATTCACATATTTTCCTTTATAATCTAACCACAAATGTTTCTACGGACATTTCTCTTTTAAGTGAAAAACCTCTTGGCTCAAATGATTTAGACCCTAGATTTTCACCTAATGATGCTGAAATTATTTTTATGAACACTTCCAATGATGGGATTTCTGAGAAAAGCATCTACAAAATACCACTCAATACACTGAATAATACATCGTCCCGAACATTATTATTCAGCGCTGCAGAAATGCCTGATTGGGAATAAGATTTTAAAAGGAATTCATGTACTCATCCTTAATTTTTTAAAGTAAAAAGCAGATCAATATGATCTGCTTTTTCTATTCTAATATTTGAAGTTAAAAGACAACCAATTTATTTTCTAAGGCAAATTTCATTAATTTAGAAGAACTGTTGAGGTTGAACTTGAGCATCATATTTCTTCGGTGGGACTCTACGGTATGGGCGCTGATGAATAGTTTTTCTGCAATTTCTTTAGAGCGCAGCCCTTCACAGATTAAGATCAGAACATCTTTTTCTCTGGCAGTAAGTTCTTCGGCTAAGTTGTGTTTTTTTTCGTCTTCTTCATCAATATTGCAGATAAAATTTAGGAGCGCGCTTTTTGCATCATCACTCACGAAAATTTTTCCGTCAATCACCTGAGTAATTCCTTCCAGAAATTCGGTACTGCTTGTATCGCGACCAAAATAACATTTTATCCCTTTGTCAAAAAACTTTTTAATAGATCGAACTTCGGCACTGGCAGAATGAATTATTATTTTAAGCGATGGATTTAAATGAAGAAAGTTCTCGATACTTTCATTAACATCTGTAAGGCTTAATCCTAAAGTATTGATAATTAAAATGCTGTCTTTTTCAAGGATTTGATCCTCGAGATGATCGAAATCCATTACTCCTTCAAAATTATATTTTTTTGTGATACCGTATTCGTCTAGAAAACAACGGGTACGTTCTAAATACAATCTTTGCAGATCGTATACAATTATTTTATTTTTCATGGTATTTGTGTTTACACGAAATTAACACTAATTTTAATTAAAACCAAATAATTGCAGCATAATAGATTGTTATCAATAATCTAATACTGTTATGATTTGAAAAAAAACATACAAAAGCCTAATATGCCATCAAATATTAATTTCAAAATTATCGTGAAAAACAGGATCATTATAACAGAGCTTCTGTTTCTGCTTCATTTTAGTTAATAATATTCTTCAGTTAAATAGGTGAAAATATATCTAATTGAGAAAAATCTGATATTTCTGAGTTTCATTAAATACTTCGAGTAATTCTCCATTAACCTGAATCATGGTTTGCATACTCATAAGTTCAATTTGACTTTCGTCCTCCGGATTTTTAATAAAAAAATTAAGTTTTTGCTCACCTTTATGTTCATCAAACTGATTTCTGAAAAATTCGATATCTTCTTTCCGTAAATCATTGACATCAACTACAACGGTCATTTTCTTTGCAAACTTTTCAAATGCTTCTTTAAGGTCAATAACCTCTGAGACATTCACGAAAACCCGCCCGTCATTGGCCTGTGAAAATTTAATTTTAAAAATAATAAACCTCTGGACATCGATTTTGTCTCTGAATTTCATGTAATCCCTGTCTCCTAAACGGAAAGAATAACTTCCGCTGTAATCTTCCAGCAAAAGAAAAGCAACTTTTTCACCACTATTTCTCCCATCCCGAATACTGTATTCGGTTATCAAACCGGCAACCATATACTCGGGTGTATTGTTTTTCAGGGCTTGTTTTTCCTTCCAGTTTAATTTATCATTATTAAATAAATCCGGCTGATTGGCAAAAACGGTGTTCTTAAAATTTTCAATTTCATCTAAATTTAAAAAATTAAAATTCCCCCGCGGCTCTACTATTTTGGTAGGTTCTTCGATTAAAGCGTCCTCTTCACCATCTAATATTTCAGCAGAAAGATCTACCAAATCGTCGTCTGAATCATCAATCTCCGAAACTTCAACCGGTAAGATTACTTTTTCGAGTTCCAACGTTTCATCTTTTTTACCTTCTAAAATTTCTTTCTTACTCAAAGCTCCCTGCAAAAATTGAAACTGATATTTGTATTCATCCAGAGGGTGCGCAGAAAGATAGAATCCGATAATTTCTTTTTCTTTGTTAAGTTTATGCATATTTTGCCATTCCGGTGCAGGATTTATTTTGGGCTGCTCGATTTTTACTTCATCGGCAAAGTCGGCAAACAGGGAATTCTCGATCTCATTTTTACTGTCCTGAAAACTGTAACCGTACCGTAATAACCTTTCTATATTGGTTTTCCCAGAAGTATCGATGTCGAAATACTGTGCACGGTGATAGCGGTCGACTTCATCAAAAGCACCTGCAATTACCAAACTTTCCGCGACTCTTTTATTCATTTGTGAAGAAGGGATTTTTTCAAAGAAATCATAGATATTCTTATACCGTTCCTCTTTTCTCGCTGCAACAATTGCTTCACTCGGGCCTTCGCCAATTCCCTTAATAGCTCCCAGTCCAAACCGGATCTGGCCTTTTTCATTCACCGCAAAAGCGTATTGAGATTCATTTACATCAGGACCCAAAACATCAACACCAATACTTTTACAATCCTCCATAAATAAAGTAATTTGTTTGGTATTATTAATATTATTCGACATCACACTTGCCATATATTCTGCCGGATAATTGGCTTTCAAATAAGCGGTTTGGTAGGCAATTAAAGCATAACAGGTAGAGTGGGATTTGTTGAACGCATATTCTGCAAAGGCTTCCCAGTCTTTCCAGATTTTATTGAGTTTGGTTTCATCAAGGTTATTGACTTTTCCACCTTCCAGAAATTTCGGGTACATTTTATCCAGAACATCTCTTTGTTTTTTACCCATCGCTTTACGCAAAGTATCGGCTTCACCTTTGGTAAAATTGGCCAGTTTCTGAGAAAGCAACATTACCTGTTCCTGATAAACCGTAATTCCGTAGGTTTCTTCCAGATATTCTTTGGTTTCTTCTAAATCGTAAACGGTTTCTTCTACGCCATTTTTCCTATTAATAAATGTTGGGATATATTTAATTGGACCTGGCCGATACAAAGCATTCATGGCAATTAAATCCGCAAATTCCGTCGGTTTCAGTTCCCGCATATATTTTTGCATTCCCGGACTTTCATACTGGAAAATCCCAACCGTTCTTCCCTCTTTAAATAACTGATACGTTTTCGCATCGTCCAAAGGAATGGCATCCGGATCAATATCAATCCCGTGTTTTTCTTTAATGAGTTTAATGGCGTGTTTAATGATAGTTAAAGTCCGCAGACCCAAAAAGTCCATTTTCAGCAAACCGGCACTTTCCGCCACCGAGTTATCGAACTGCGAAACCAAAATATCTGCATCTTTTGCCGCAATCGTAATCGGCACCAAATTCGTAATATCTTCCGGCGTAATAATCACTCCACAGGCATGGATTCCGGTATTTCGAATACAGCCTTCCATTTTCTGAGCGGCAGAAAGAACTTCATAGCGTTCATCTTTTGGATTGGCCAAAATATCTTTCATTTCCTGCGCCAAAACTTTATCTTCAGGAGCGAGGTTTTCAAATTTGGCAAATGCCTTTGCAATATTCATTCCCGGTGATGGCGGGATTAATTTCGCAATATTATTGGTCTCGAAAATCGGAAGATCTAAAACCCTCCCAGCATCTTTTATCGCAGATTTCCCACCCAAAACCGAATAAGTGATAATTTGTGCAACATTACTTTTACCATATTTATCAACCACCCATTTGATGATTTTATCACGTCCTTCATCATCAAAATCAATATCAATATCGGGCATCGAAACCCTTTCAGGATTAAGAAAACGCTCAAATAGCAAATCATATTTTATAGGATCAACATTGGTGATTCCGGTACAATATGCAACCGCAGAACCTGCCGCAGAACCACGACCGGGACCCACCCAAACGCCCATTTTCCGGGCTTCATTACAGAAATCCTGTACAATCAAAAAATATCCCGGATAACCGGTTTTCGCAATAACTTCTAATTCAAAATCCAGCCTTTCTCTTATTTCATCGGTGATTTCGTCATATCTTTTCTCGGCACCTTCGTAGGTTAAATGTCTTAAATAGGCATTTTCTCCTCTTTTGCCGCCGTCAACCTTATCTTCGTCACTTAGAAATATTTCAGGAATATCAAATTCCGGTAGCAATACATCTCGCTTTAGAGTATAAGGTTCAAATTTGCTCACCAACTCGTCATAAGCTTCGAAAGCATCTGGGAATTCACGGAAACTCTGTTTGATTTCCTCGGTGTTTTTAATGTAATATTCGTGTGAAGGCAAACCTCTTCTCTTACCAAAACCCTTTCCGACCGGTGAAGACAATTTCTCGCCATCTTTAATACAGTATAAAATATCCTGAATATGTGCCTCTGATTTTTCGGTGTAAAAGGTTTCGTTTTGAGCTAAAATTTTGACTTCATATTTCTCCGCGAAGCTCAGTAACACATCATTTAAATAATGTTCTTCTTCAATTTCATGGTTTTGAAGCTGTACATAAAAATCATCCCCAAAGGTATTTTTCCACCATTGAAAAATCTCCTCTCCTTTCTGTTCTCCAAATTCTAAAACTGCATTGGGAATATCTCCCATCGTTCCTGCGGTTACGGCAATTAAATCTTCTTTCAGTTCCGCAATCATCTTTTTAGAAATCCTCGGAACACCAAAATAAAAACCGTTGATATATCCTAAACTCGATAGTTTTGCCAGATTTTTATAGCCATTGAAATTTTTCGCCAACAGCACAATATTCGTTCTGCGGTCGGGATCATCTTTGGTAAACTGCTTTTGATCCGGACGATCAGACAGGTAAAACTCACAACCGATAATAGGGATTAAAGGTTCTTTCCGGGGTTCAGCATCTGTAAATGCAACGCCATCTTCTTCTGCTTTTTGTTTTTTATCTAAATATTCTTGATATATTCTTTTAATGTTACCGTTGGCTTTTTCAACTTCAGAAATAAATTTAAACGCGCCCATCATATTCCCTAAATCAACGATGCCTACAGCGGGAAAATTATTATCCAGCGCTCTTTTTATCAATTCATGAATATGCGATGACGCCTGAAGGGATGAATAAATACTGTGATTGTGGAAATTAAAATAACTTCCGATTTCAATCTCATCCGTATTGTTAAAGGAGGTTTTTTTCTTTTTCTTAGAATCAGCAACCTGTCTTCTGATAACAATCGGAAATGGCCGGATGGCAACCGGATGACTGTTGATGTAATGCTGAAGTTCTGAACTTTCCAGTTTCAAAGCTTCTGCCGGAATGATCCCAATCCGCATCATCTCGAAAAAGACCTGCGCGGTTGCGTTTACGTCTGCTGCGGCATTATGCGCTTCATCAAATTTCTCGTCGTATAACTTTTCGTAAAGTTCAGTTAGTTTCGGAGATTTGTATCTTCCGCTTTTTCCACCTCCAAGTTGACAAAAATCAGTTCCCAATTTCATGGTGTCAGCGGACGGAATTTCCTGCAAATTATTGTCAACTTCTTTCCTGAAAAACTCAGCACCTACAATATTATAATCGAAAATGATATTGTGCCCGACAACAACTTGTGCTTTCTTTAAAGCTTCTTTAAATTCCAGTAAAACTTCATTCAGATCACGGCCTTCTTCAGTGGCCATTTTAGTGGAAATTCCATGGATTCTCTGAGAAGAAAACGGAATATCGTACCCTTCAGGTTTAATGATATAATCTTGATTTTCAATCAAATTACCTTCCTTGTCGTGAAGTTGCCATGCAATCTGTACCATTCTCGGCCAGTTGTCGGAATCGGTAATCGGAGCGTTGAAATTTTTAGGTAAACCGGTCGTTTCAGTATCGAAGATTAAAAACATGTAGAAGAAGAATTTTGGTAAAATTAGGCTAAAATTTCTTTAAAAAAAAGTTGCAATTTTCGAAAATAGAACTTATTTCTTTATTTTTAACGTAGACATTTATAGAATAAAAACCGATCATTTATAATAAGTGTAAAATCTGATAGAAACAGTTGAAATAAACTTCTCATTTTACATTATTTTTAATTTAAATGAAAATAAATCTGGCATAAAGTGATGCTTTAAAATTTAATATTTTTCACCTTCCATTAAAATTTTTATCTTTGTTAACTATGGAAATTGATACAAAACAAAAAGTTTCTCAAGAGATTTTACTGAAAGCATTCAGGCACATGATGATTGCCAAAGCAACTGCAGATGTTTACGAAGAAAACAGGAATATTTGCAAATATGTACACTCTACTTCCCGCGGTCACGAGGCCATTCAGCTTGCTACTGCTTATCAACTCACCAAAGAAGACTGGGTTTCGCCCTATTATCGCGACGAAAGTTTGCTTTTAGGAATAGGTTTTGAACCTTATCAATTGATGTTGCAGTTATTGGCAAAATCCGACGATCCATTTTCTGGCGGACGCTCTTATTATTCGCATCCATCGAGTCGGGAAGAAAACCTTCCGAAAATCATTCATCAAAGTTCCGCAACAGGAATGCAGGCAATTCCTACCACAGGAGTTGCGCAGGGAATCAAATATATTCAGGAATTTAATTTAAAGACATACGAACAAAATCCTGTTGTAGTTTGCAGTTTTGGTGACAACTCAATCACAGAAGGCGAAGTTTCAGAAGCTTTTCAGTTTGCCGCACTTCATCAATTGCCGATTATTTTCCTGGTTCAGGATAATGAATGGGGAATTTCGGTAACCAAAGAAGAAGCCCGAACTTCCGATGCGTATGATTTCGCAGCAGGATTTGTAGGTTTAAATAGAATGAAAGTCGACGGAACCGATTTCGAAGCGAGTTTCGAAGCCATGAAAAAAGCCGTCGATTTTGTGAGAACAGAAAGAAAACCGATGTTGGTTTGCGCGAGTACGGTTCTCATCGGTCATCACACTTCCGGCGTTCGCCGGGAATTTTACCGTGACGAAGAAGATTTAGAAAAACACCGCGCAAAAGATCCGGGAAATCTTTTAAGAAAACGTTTATTGGAAGAAGGAAGCGATGAAGATCTTTTAAAACAGATAGAAAAGAAAGCCAGATTAGAAGTCGAGCAGGCTTTTCAAAAAGCAATCGAAGCGGAAGATCCAAAACCTGAAACCGTTACCAATCACGTCTTCGCTCCTACCCCAATCACCGAGGAAGTGGGCGAAAGAGAACCGAAAGGTCAGGAGAAAATTGTAATGGTCGATGCTGCCATTCACGCCATTCAGGAAATCATGTGGAAACATCCCGAGGCTTTATTATATGGACAGGATGTTGGTGAAAGAATTGGCGGCGTATTCCGCGAAACAGTGACTTTAGGTAAAAAATTCGGAAACAAAAGAGTGTTCAATACCCCGATTCAGGAAGCTTATATTATAGGTTCTACGGTCGGAATGAGCGCGGTTGGTTTGAAACCGATTGTGGAAGTTCAGTTCGCTGATTATATTTATCCAGGAATCAATCAGTTGATTACCGAAGTTTCGAAATCGTGTTATTTAAGCAACGGGAAATTCCCCGTGAGCAATATCATTCGCGTTCCGATCGGTGCTTACGGTGGTGGCGGACCTTATCATAGCGGAAGCGTCGAAAGTATTTTATGCAATATTAAGGGAATTAAAGTGGCTTATCCGAGCAACGCAGCCGATTTCAAAGGATTGTTAAAAGCGGCGTTCTATGATCCAAATCCTGTCGTAATGCTGGAACACAAAGGGTTGTACTGGAGTAAAGTTCCCGGAACCGAAGAGGCGAAAACAATCGAGCCTGCGGAAGATTATATTTTACCTCTCGGAAAAGGAAATGTTATTTTAGAAGCTGATAAAAATGAAACTGAAAAAGGAAGAACCATGCTCATCGTCACCTACGGAATGGGCGTTTATTGGGCAAAAGAAGCCGCAAAGACTTTTGCAGGAAAAGTCGAAATTATCGACTTACGAACTTTAATTCCTTTGGATGAAAAACTGGTTTTTGAACGCACAAAACTGCACGGAAAATGTCTGGTTTTAACGGAAGAACAACTCAATAATTCTTTTGCAGAAGCATTTGCACACCGAATTTCAAAGGAATGTTTCCGATATTTAGATGCTCCGGTTGAAGCGATGGGGTCTTTGAATTTACCGGCTGTTCCTATTAATTTGGTTTTGGAAAAAGAAATGCTTCCAAATGCGGAGAAACTGGCTAACAAAATTGGAGAAATACTGAATTATTAAAATAAATTTTAGTTTTTGCTCTTTCAGATTTCATTTTAAAACCAAAAACTTAATGCTGATATTTTCACCATTAAGTTTTTGGTTTTAAGGACTTAATGTTTTTTTACGCTAAAGTAACAGTAAACCTTTTATGTTTAAAAGTCTTAAAAAAAAGCACTTTTTTTTAACATTAAGTTATTCAGGAAAATTAAGATTTGAAGGTCAGAAAAGTAACTTTGTGGCAACTGTTTTTATAGAAATTATCCCCACCAGAAAGCCGCTGCAATAATAATATAAAGGCCAATTAAGGCAACGCCTTCCAACCAAATACTTTCACCATCAAATACGATGAACGCACTTACCAAAACGGAAAGCGCTAAAGCAGCCAACAAAAGCGGGCTCAGGACGAACGACAGAATTGCGCCTCCCAAAAAGAAAGAAATTAAAATCAGCAGCGGATAAACAACCAGCGCAATTTGAAGCGAAGAATTCATAATCACACTCACCGCGTAATCTGCTTTATTTTTTAAAGCCAATTGAATTCCCACCAAATTTTCAATGGCATTTCCGGCGATGGCAACCACGATTAAACCAGCAAAAACATCATTGATTCCTAAAGAATCCATCGCTGGTTTCAGCGCCTCCACAAACCAATCCGATACAAATGCAGCACCAATTCCGGCAGCAGCCAAAACAATTAAAGTAACGGGCATCGACCAGTTTGCTTCGTGCTTTTCCGTGTCATCATTGGGAATTACAGATGTGTCACCTTTTATAGAAAAACTCAAAAAAGCCCCAAAAACAATCAGCAAAACTACCGAGACAATGATATCCAGCATGTTGATATGACTTTCGGCCGGCGTATGAAAATAGAAAGTTAATGTAGGAACCGCCATCGCAGCAAACGCCAAAATCATGAGAATAGCATTCATTTTTGGAGGTTCTGAATGAAAATATTGCCGCCCATTTTTCAAACCTCCAAACAAAATCGCCAGTCCGAATACCAATACCGAATTTCCCAGAATTGAGCCGATTAATGCTGCTTTCACAACCGTAACCAATCCTGCGCGTAAAGCAAAAATACACACAAAAAGTTCTGGTAAATTTCCTAAAGCAGATTGCAAAACTCCCGTCGCAGCAGGTCCCATTCGGCTTCCAAGCTGTTCCGTAGCTTTTCCAACAATCATCGCTACCAGAACCAACGATACTGCTGACAATACAAATAACAGCACAGCATTAAATCCCACGTGAGTCCCAAAACCCGTCGCAGCAGCAACCAAAAAAGCACCACTCATTAATAAAATATCTTTTTTCTGCATCGTTAAATATTAGATAAATAAAATTAAGGAAAATATCGATGCAATTTCTTTATTTTTTTGCTGCATATTCACTTCATCGTATCTCTGGTTTTTCCGCTATTCATTTCAATCTTTTTCCATTTTTTTCATTTCCAAAAAATAAAATTTTCATTTTTGTCTGATGTATAATTAGTTATGGTAAAGAAGATATTTTTAATATCAAGAAATTGAGTGTTAATTATTTCAACTGATTTGGGAGATGATTATGAAATTATAAATATTCAATTAGAAGTTTTAAAGGTTTTAGTATTTTTGTACAAACCCTTTGAAAAGATGCCCGAAAACATTCAGCAAAAAATAGAAGAACTGCGTGCGGAACTTCATCAGCATAATTATAATTACTACATTTTAGATGAAGCTACCATTTCAGATTTCGAATTTGATTTGAAGCTGAAAGAACTTCAGGAGTTGGAAAAAGCACATCCAGAATTTTACGATCCCAACTCTCCTACCTTGCGTGTTGGCGGCGAAATCACTAAAAATTTCCCAACGATTCAACATCAATTCAGAATGTATTCTTTGGATAATTCTTATGATTTCGATGATTTGGAAGACTGGGAAAAACGCATCATCAAAACCATTGATGAACCCGTAGAATTTGTAGCTGAACTGAAATATGACGGCGCTTCAATTTCTATTTTATACGAAAATGGAAAACTGAAACAGGCGGTCACCCGTGGCGATGGTTTTCAGGGCGACGAAATCACAGCAAATGTGAAAACGATTTCAGATATTCCTTTAACACTGAAAGGCGACTTTCCCCGTCAGTTTTTTATGCGTGGTGAAATTTATCTGACCCGAAAAAACTTTGATAAAATAAATCTCCGCCGCGAAGAAGAAGGTTTGGACTTATTTATGAATCCAAGAAATACGGCGTCCGGCAGTTTGAAAATGCAGGATTCGGCAGAAGTGAGCAAGCGTAAACTTTCAGCCGTTCTTTATCAGTTTATCTCTTCTGAAATTCCGGCAGCAACACATTGGGAACTCTTGCAAAATGCTAGAAAATGGGGTTTCAACGTTTCTGAGCAGGCAAGATTATGTAAGAATTTAGATGAAATCAAAGACTTCATTAATTATTGGGATCAGCACCGGCATGAACTTCCTTTTGAAATTGATGGAATTGTTTTAAAAGTAAATTCAATTCAGCAGCAGTCAAAATTGGGTTTCACCGCCAAATCGCCGCGTTGGGCTATGGCTTACAAATTCAAAGCTGAAAAGGTGGAAACCGAATTACGGTCTGTGACTTATCAGGTTGGAAGAACCGGTGCTATCACGCCTGTTGCGAATCTGAAACCTGTGTTATTGGCTGGAACCATCGTCAAAAGAGCCAGTTTACACAATGAAGATATTATAAAAAAACTCGGTTTGCATGAACATGATTTTGTTTATGTTGAAAAAGGCGGTGAAATTATTCCAAAAATTGTAGGAATTAATTTAGAAAAAAGAAATCCCGAAAACAAAGAAATCCAATACATCACGCACTGTCCCGAATGCGGAACGGAATTGGTGAGAATTGAAGATCAGGCGATTCATTTCTGTCCGAATGATTTGCACTGTCCGCCACAGGTTATCGGGAGAATGATTCATTACGTTTCCCGAAAAGCTTTAAATATTGATAATTTAGGAGCAGAAACCATCGAACAGCTGTACCGCGCAAAACTCGTTGAAAATCCCGCAGACTTCTATGTTTTAACAAAAGAACAAATTCTTCCGTTGGAAAGAATGGCCGAAAAATCAGCGCAGAATATTATTGACGGAATTGAAAAATCAAAAGAAATTCCATTTGAAAAAGTACTGTTCGGAATCGGAATTAAACATGTCGGAGAAACAGTTGCCAAGAAACTGGCAAAAAATTTCGACTCCATCGATGCCTTGAAAAATGCGACCGTAGAAGAACTGATGCAGGTAGAAGATATCGGCGGAAAAATTGCGGAAAGTATTGTGAATTTCTTTAATGATCCTGAAAATATTTTAATGATTGAACGGCTGAAATCTTACGGCGTTCAATTGGAAAAAGGAGAAAGCTCCAATGAAGTTTTAAGCACTGTTCTGGAAAACAAAACCTTCCTTTTCACCGGAAAACTTTCTTTATTTACGCGCGAAGCTGCCGAAGAAATGGTCGAAAAACACGGCGGCAAAAATATCTCGGCGGTTTCTAAAAATCTGAATTATCTGGTTGTTGGCGAAAAGGCCGGAAGTAAACTGAAAAAAGCTCAGGACATCGGAACAATCGAGATTCTGGATGAACAGGAATTCCTGGACCTGATCAAGTAATATTTTAAAGCGTAAAAAACAAAACGGTTTAAATTGGAAGCTCCCTTTATTTTTGAAAAATAAAGGGTGCTTCCTGATTTTTATTTTATTAATGCATATCTCCTAAATCAATATTTGCTTTTCCTTTTCGTTCTTTTACAAATAAAACAAACGGAATACAGATCAAAAACAAGATTCCCAGGTAGAGAAAAACATCCATGTAAGATAAAACTGTTGCCTGTTTCAATACTGATAAATCCAGAATTTTATAGGCAGACTGCAAGGCAACATCGGGTGTGAATCCTTTGGCCTGAAACATCGCTTTCAGTCCGGCGATTCTCTGTTGTACATCTAAACTGTTTGCATCTAAATGACTTGATAAAGCTGCCTTGTGAATTGAAGTTTGATTAGAGATAAAAGTAGTAATCGCCGCAATTCCGAATGAACCTCCCAACTGACGCATCATTCCGGTGAACGATGCTCCCTGACCAATTTCCTGACCTTTCAAAGTACTTAAAGCCAATGAGGTAATCGGAATAAACAGTAAACCAAGACCAGCTCCTCTTACGATCAGCATCCAGAAAAAATCAGATTTTCCGGTATCCGGCGTGATAATATTATAGCCCCAGAAACTGTAGACAAAGAAAAGCAGCAATCCGAGCGAAACCAAAATCTGCTGTTTGACGCCTCTGGTGAGTAATCTCCCGATAATCGGCATCATGACGGCAGTAGTTAAGGCCGCAGGTATCATCAATGCGCCGGATTCCAGCGCCGTCCAGCCCATGATACTTTGGGTATAAAGCGGCACAATAAAGGTGGATCCATATAAACCGAATCCAAGGATAAATGACATAACGGTACCTATTCTTAAATTTCCGTTTTTCAGAACTCTTAATTCTACAATAGGATATCTGAACGTAAGTTCCCGCCAAAGGAAAAGTATAAATCCAATGACCGCAACTACGGTAAGAACAATAATTACTTTACTGTCAAACCAGTCGTCCTCATGTCCTTTTTCAAGAATGTATTGCAGCGAGCCGACAAATGCGGCAAGCAAACCGATTCCCAGCCAGTCGACATCTTTCGCTTTTCTTTTTTCAGAAAATTTAGGACTTCGGATGAACTGTAAAGTCAGTAATGTTGCTGCAATCCCGATGGGAATATTAATATAAAAAATATATGGCCAGCTGAAATTATCTACGATATAACCTCCTAAAGGCGGTCCTAAAGTGGGCCCGATAATCACTCCCAAACCATAAATCGCCTGCGCCATACTCCGTTTTGCAAGCGGGTAAGATTCGGTTATAATCGTTTGCGACGTCACCAATAATGCTCCACCACCGATTCCCTGCATTAATCTGAAGAAAACCAGTTCCCAAATGCTGCTTGCGTTTCCGCAGAGAAATGAAAATATGGTAAAAATAACGATGGAAGCGGCAAAATAATTCCGTCTTCCGAACTGTTGGGACAGCCAACTTGTCATCGGGACAATAATTACATTCCCAATGGCGTAAGCCGTGATGACCCAGCCAACTTCAGAAAGTGTGGCTCCCAGATTCCCTTTCATGTCATTCAAAGCCACATTCACAATTGTAGAATCTACAATTTCCAGAAGTGCACAAAGAATGGCCGTAAGGGTTATGATGACACGTCTTGCGCCGTATTCTACTAATAAATCCTCTTGCATTTTTATTGCTGGATATTTGATATCGGATGGATTGGGATGAGTTTTGAAAAATACCCAATCTTTAATCCAATATTATTTTAAATTCACGGTTGTTTTCACATTCATTCCCGCACGAAGTTTTTTTGCGGTTTCCGGTTTTAATTTTACAAAATCTATTCTTACCGGAAGTCTCTGAACGACTTTTACAAAGTTTCCACTTGCGTTATCCGGAGGAAGAATTGAGAATGAAGAACCTGTTGCCGGAGAAAATGAAGTCACTTTACCTTCGAATTTTTCTTTAGGAAAAGCATCGATTTCAATATCTACAGTTTGACCTTCCACCATTTTAGAAAGCTGCGTTTCTTTAAAGTTGGCAATGACCCATTTGTCATTATCTCTAACCAGACTGAATAACTGTGAGCCAGCCTGGACAAACTGTCCTTTTTGAATAGGAACTTTAGAAACAAAACCATCTTCAGATGCAAGAATTACAGTGTAAGAAAGATTGAGTTTGGCATTTTCAACATCTACTTCTCTTTGTCTTACCATTGAATTGGCTACACCGATCTGCTCTGAACTTGCAGCGGTTTGCGAGGTTACAATTCCGGGTTGTTGCAACACCTGATTTTTTTGATCCACTAAAACCTGTAACTGCCGGTCAGCAGATTGTTTTGCTGCCAAAACAGTTTCATATTGCTGTTGTGTGATGGTGTGATCTTTTACCAGATTGGCATATCTTTTTAAATCCTGGGTGGTTTTCCAGACATTAACTTTTGCGGCTTCAATCTGTGCATTGGCTGTGGCAATTGCAGCATTGGCAGAATTGATGTTTTGAGAAGCGGCATGGGTAGAAGCAATTGCGGTTTGTACATTGCTTCTCGCCGTTCCCAATGCTGCGGTTGCCTGCGCAAGCGCCATTTTTTGGTCGCGGTCATCGATAACAATAAGGGTATCTCCTTTTTTCACAAACTGATTATCGCGCACTTTTACTTCGGAAACATATCCCGAAATTTTAGAAATTACCGGACTCATATTCGATGCAATCTGTGCATCATCGGTTTCTTCGTGGCTTAAACCATAAGAATAAGTTCGGTACCCGATGATTCCGCCGACGACTAAAACGATCGCCAGGATAATCGGAAAAGTAAGTGATCTTTTCTTTTTGATTTCAGGAAAAAATTCTGGTTGTGTATTATTATCTTCCATTATTTAAAAAATATTTTAAGTTTAATTTAAGTCTGAGTTGGATTAGTGCAAAGTCAAAATTCCGGTGGTCTGCAAAAGTTTTCGATAGGCCAAAGCGTCATCAGCTTTTGCATTTACTACATTTACGTTGGCAGAAATCTGCGCCGTGTCAGCATCCAGAAGTTCAGTGATGGTCGCTAAACCGTTATCGAATTTATTTTTGGTGACTCTGTAATTTTCGTTCGCCTGAGCCGCTGCTTTTTCGTAAACGGCGATTTTCTTTTTCGCAAACTCCGAGTTCTGGTAATCTCTGTTAACTTCTAATTTAATCTGATCATTCAGTAATTCATTGGTTGCAGAAATTTGTTTTTCTGTAGCCTCAGATTTCATTAAAGAAGAATTCTTTTTCCAGAGGTTATCCATATTATACTGAATTCCCACTCCAATATTTGCCGCATTGGTAATGGTCAGAATTTTCGGGATTTCCGCCGCGATATATCCGCCAGTTAAAGCGATGGTGGGTAAACTCTCCGCTTTGGCCGCTTTTGTTCCCAATTCTGCTGCTTTTCTTTGATAATCTAAGGCCTGCACATCTTTCCGCTGAGAAACGGCCTGGTTTAAATAATATGAAACAGGTTGACTTTCCGTGAGTTCTGAAATATAATTGGGATCGATTTCGATTTCCGTACCGTCAGGTAATCCTAAAAGTAAATCCATATTGATGTTGGCAATATTGAAGTTATTGTTCGCATCTAAAAGCTGAAGTTCAATATCTGAAGTCTGCAGATTCGCTTTCAACTTATCGTTTCGGGCGATGATTCCGTTGTTCTCTAATTTCTGAAAAGACTCGTCTCTTTTTTGTGAAGCCGTAAGATGATCTTCCAGAACTTTAATTTGCTGATTGGCTTTAAACAAATTATTGTACGCCTGCGAAACGTTGTAAGCAATCGCCAGTTTGTCATTCTCTGTACTGAGTTTTGAAGCTTCAACTAAATATTCCGCCGACTGAATTCCATATTTAATTCGGCCACCTGCATAAATCGGCAATGAAGCAGTAGCGTTTCCATAGAAAGCAGAATTTGCTTTTGGTGCAGTACTTCCTCCATTTGTAGAAGGTGGCAAAACCTTGAGATCAACATTGGCGTTGGCTAAAGCCAGAGCGCTTGCAGAAACTTTCAAACTCGGCAGTCTGTTATTTTTGGCTTCGAGATAATTGGCGGTCGCCTGATCGATTTTTGCCTGATCGATTTTAAGATTTTTAGAATTCTGAATTCCCAGATTTACCGCTTCATCAAGGGTCAGCATTTTCTTTTCCTGTGCATGAACCGTGATTCCGATGGCCGAAAAAACCAGCGCAATCAGGGGACTATATGTTTTCTTCATAACCTAAAAGGTGTTTTAATATATTTTGGACATGTATTTTAATTTCATCGAAATACTGATTTTCGTAATTTTCATCACCCTCAAAAAATTCCTTGTAAACAGGAAGTGTATTGAGTGCGGTAAAAATGGTTCCTGAAACCGTAGAATGCAGAAATTCTATTCGTGGTCTTTTAGTAAAGATTTTCTTTTCTAATCCTTTTTCGATGAGTTCGCTGTAAATAGCCAGAAATCCTTTTTTTGATTCTTTTAAAAATTCTGCGATATGGGGATTTTTATTGCTCAGCTGCTCTCTTTGTAAAATGCGGTAAAAAGTTTTTAAAGTTTTTACGCGGTCCGCATAACGGTTAATAACAGTGACCAGTTTTTCCCACTCATTCAAATTGTCGTTGGCTAAAATATCTTTGCTAAATGTCAAACTTTCGTTCATTCTCACTTCGAATATTTTGACGAAAAGCTTTTCTTTGGAGCCGAAATAATAGGAAATCATCGAAACATTTACCTTCGCTTTTTTCGAAATCTCCCGGGTAGAACTTCCTTCAAAACCCTTTTCAGCAAAGAGTTTTTCGGCGTGTAATAAAATATGTTCTTCTTTGGAAATCATGACAGATCATTTTTTTGAGGGTGCAAATTTAAATAAAAACAGAAAACAATCAAACGATTGATTGATTTTTTTTCTGTAAATAAATATAGAAATCGTCTATAATATACCGTGAGATTTTTTGTGAAAAGAAATTTAAATAAAATTGATTGAGCGATCCAAAAATTAATTTTAACTTCGTTATATCAATAACGATTAAAACCAAATTTTATGAAAAAAGTAATTTCAGTGTTAGCCATCACCATTTTCACTTTGGGATTTGCTCAGGAAGCTCCGAAGAAAGCCTGTTGTTCCGGAAAGGACAAAAAAGAATGCAAAATGGGTGACAAGAAAGACAATAAAGCATGTACTATGAAAGATCACAAAGACTGCAAAGGCACTTGTGACATGAAAAAGGAGGAAAAGAAGAAAGCAGCCTAAAACGAAACCACCTATTGGTGGTTTTTTTATGGTTTTTTGTGAAGGTAACGGGAAAGTTTAATCCCCAGATCAGTCCATATTATTTTGGTGTTTCCGTTTCTTTCTAAATGATAATTTGCCGTAGAGATTTCTTCTAAAATAGCTTCAATATTGGCTCCGTGGATGAATTTTGAGAAACTCTCCCATTTGAAACCGCCCGCCTCTATTTTTTTATAGACCAGACTTTCATTGCCGTAATTTTGAAGTAACGCCAGCCGGAACATTTCTGCGCAGTATTCTAAAAAATTCATTTGTTTTTCTTTGTTCCACAGTGAAATTCTTCTTCCCCAAAGAACAATGTTTTTTAAAAACTCTGGCTTCTTTTTTACCTGGAAAGCTTCACGAACCCACATGATAAACTGATCTTCAAATTCGGAATCTGTGTTTTCAGACTGCAGTAATTTCTGCGCGGTATTCCAGTTTCCCTGTGCCTGAAAAACTATTTCGCGTCTTCTGTCTGTACTGATCTCCTTGTTGTTCTGTAAAAACTGGTCGAGATCATCCTCTTTAATACTCGGGATTTCCACAATCTGCGTTCTCGAAATAATTGTCGGAAGCATGAAATCGGTGTTGGAAGCCGTCAGTATGATGTAAGTGTTTTTCGGTGGCTCTTCGAGAAACTTCAGAAATTTATTGGCAGCATCCGTATTCATTTTGTCAGCTTGCCAGACAATGAGAATTTTACTGCCGCCTTCAAAACTTTTCAGGGCGAATTTTTTATTGATTTCATCAATTTCTTCGACGTAAATACTAAGTTGTTTATTTTCTGATTCTAAAATTGTGCTCCAATCTTCGTTATTTGAATAGGGATTTTCCAGCATCATCTCCCGGAATTCATCAAAAAACTGAGCCGTCAATCCGCTTTTATTCGCTTTAAAAACGGGAAAGCTAAAATGCAGATCGAGGTGATTGAGATGATCGACTTTTGGAGAAGAATGCTCGTTTTCCTTTCTTAGAATTTCTTTTGCAAATGCCATTGCCAAGGGCAGCGTTCCATATCCGTCTTTGCCTACAAATAATTGTGCGTGGCTTACCCGATTGTTGCTGATACTATCTTTCAGAAGGTTTTTCAATTCCTGATGACCTACAATTTGTTCCCAATTCATGCTTCAAAGATAAATATTTTTGCTGGATAATCAGAATGAGATGGTGATGAGGATCTTTAGATATTTTAACACAAGCGGCCTTATAAATGTTAAATAATGTAAAACCTGTTTAGCAATATTCAAACAGTTAATTTTGACATGATTCGTTGAGAAGAATAGTTCTGTAAAGTGATTTTCAGAAATGTTTAAATTGAATAGCCATCTGATAAGCTTAACAAACTTTAACCAAACTTACTTTCACAGTTCAGTATTATTTAAGATATTTGCGCATTATTTTTAAAAATAGAGAATGAAAAGATTTTTTGTATTACCATTGATTGCGGCAGGTTTTTTACTTAACGCACAAACGATTGGTAATTCTCCATACGCTGCCTTTGGAATCGGTGATGTAAAATACGATAACACGACTGATATCAGTTCAATGGGTGGCATTTCTACTGCATATATTTGGGATTTTAACAACAATTTTAATTTCAGCAACCCGGCAGCCAATAAAAATTTAGAATTAACCACTTTGAAAATTGAAGCAAGTAATCAAAATAACTTCTTCAAATCCAATTACAATAACATGAGTGCAACCAAGCATTCATCTTATCTATCTAATTTAACGATTGCCTTCCCAATTTCTAATAAAGTTAAATTTGGATTGGGTTATCAACCTTACAGTTCAAAAGAATACACTATTTTAACTAAAGAAGTTTTGGATTCCGGAAATAGCCAGATGAGTCTTTACCATGGTGAGGGAACGCTCAGTACGGTACAGGCAGCTATGTCTTATCAGATTACACCGGAGTTTGCAATGGGTCTTCGATCTAATTTCTTCTTTGGTAACCTGTATGATATTAATGAGTTGACTACTTCTGATGCTGAACTGATCAACGGTTACGAAACAAAAAATAAAGTTAAGAGCTTTAATTTTACTTTGGGAACCGCTTATCAGAAAAAATTTCAGACTGATAGAAAGTTGACCTTAGGAGCAACTTACACTTTCGGAAATACCGGTCAGATGGAAACCCGATATGTCAACAGTACCTATTTTTACACGCCGGGAAAAATCAAAAATAATGAAAGCATTATTGAGGAGAAATTCAGCGAAGACAAAAACCTGATTCCTATGGAATTCTCGTTTGGAGCCGGTTATGGCAGAGATGCCAAATGGTTTGTCGGAACTCAGTTGGATTATAAAAACGGAGAGACCATTCAGTTTTTGGGCAAACCTTTTATGAACGAAAATTCTTATAAAATTTCTGCCGGAGGTTGGTATTTGCCCAACTACAATAACTTCAGAAATTATTTCTCCCGTGTTACCTACCGATATGGAGCGTATTACGAAAAAGGAAATTTAGCGATTAACGGAACCAATATCAATCAGTTTGCGATTACCGGTGGAATGACTTTGCCTTTCGAAAATAGAAGTGCGAGCAGAATGAGCGGTATCGATTTAGGACTTGAATTAGGGAAAAGAGGAACGCTTGATAATAATTTGATCCGTCAGAATTTTGTTAACTTGAAAATCGGAATTAATTTTGCTGATAAGTGGTTTAACAAACGACTTTATGATTAAAAAATGAATTTCATTAAAGAAATACTTTATAAAAATATAGCCGGCTTACTGAGTTGTGCTATATTTTTTGCTTTAATATCCTGTGACGAAGACCTTACCAAGATCAACAAAAACAGAAATAATAATTTCCCGTCTCAGATTATCAATAATGCCAATATTGTCCAGCGGGATTCTGGGATGATAAAACTGCGCGCCACTGCTCCACTCATTGAAAAATTCGAATATATCGACTCGCCATATATTGTTGCCAGAAAGGGGATTAATATTCTTTTTTATGATAAAAAGAAACCGGATGTTCCTGGGAAAATCTCGGCAAAATATGCAAAGTTCAATGAAAAAAAGAAGTTTTACGAAGCCAAAGGAAATGTAAAAATCATCAGCAATGAAAATCAAATGTTTGCCATGCAATCGGTTTATTGGGATCAGGTAAAAAAGATTATTTATACAACAGACACGGTGTATGTCACCGATAAAGATGGTTCTACTTTGGTCGGCGCCAATGGAATGAAAGCAAAAGATGATTTCTCTGAATATACTTTTTACAATAACTCCGGCGACATCAACGCTCAAAAAATTCCTGAGAAATCAAGATAAGCAGATTGATTGCGTTGTATCTTAAGATGGATTTTTTCAACAAAAATTCATACATTTAAATAAATTTTGATTCTATGAATTTCCATGCTTTGGGTTTAATGTCTGGCACCAGTCTCGATGGACTGGATGTTTGTTACGCCTCTTTTCAAAAAGATGAACTCGGCAAATGGAATTTTCAGATTCTGCGCGCCGTCACTTTTCCCTATTCTGAAACTTGGGAAAAACGGCTTAGAAATGCCATTCATTTATCCGCAGAAGAAATCTTCTCACTCAATTCTGAGTACGGATTTTATTTGGGTGAAAAGGTGAATGAATTCATTACTCAATACGCAATAAAAAATATAGATTTCATCGCTTCGCACGGACATACCGTTTTTCATCAGCCAGAGAAAAAATTCACAGTTCAGATCGGAGATGGCCGTGCTATAAAATTCCTGACCAATATTCCGGTGATTTACGATTTTCGCAGTCAGGATGTTTTGATGGGCGGAAACGGCGCACCGTTAGTTCCCATCGGCGATGAACTGCTTTTTCCGGAATACAGCGCGTGTCTGAATCTCGGTGGCTTTTCGAATATTTCATTTAAAGAAAATGGAAAAAGAATTGCTTTTGATATTTGTCCGGTCAATATTGTGCTGAATCATTTCTCTAAAAAATTAGGAAAAGACTATGATGAAAATGGCGATTATGCAAGAAACGGAAAAATAAATCCGGAACTTTTGCAGTCTCTGAATTCCATAAAATATTATCAGCAAAGTCCACCGAAATCATTGGGAATGGAATGGGTTTCTCAGTATATTTTACCGGAATTTAAAGATGAAGATCCTTCAGTAGTTTTAGCGACTTTTACAGAGCACGCCGCCATTCAGATTGCTGAAATATTCAATCGGTTTCAACTCGACAAAGTGTTATTTACTGGCGGCGGAACGTATAATTCCTTTTTAATTGAAAGAATTTTAAGTAAAACCAATACCAAAATTTGTATTCCCGATAAGGAAATCATCGATTTCAAAGAAGCCCTTATTTTCGCGTTCATGGGAGTTTTAAGAATAACTAATGAAGATAACATTCTTTCTTCAGCCACCGGAAGTTCGCGAAACCACTGTTCCGGACTTCTCGTTAACCATTAAAATAAAAGATAGATGCAAGTAGATATTAGACCTTTAAAAATTGAAGATTACGACGAACTCAGAGAGACGATGCAAAAAGCATATCCTGCGATGTCCGAAAGTATTTGGTCAAAGACGAGTATTAAAAAGTTAATCAAAATCTTCCCCGACGGACAGATCTGTATTACTGTTGACAACAAGATTGCAGCGGTCTGTCTCTCCTTAATTGTACAGTACGAATTGTATGGTGATGATCATACTTATAAAGAAATTACCGGAAATTATACCTTCAACACCCATTCTGATACCGGAAATGTTTTATACGGTATCGAAATTTTTGTAGATCCGGAATTCAGAGAACTACGGCTGGCGCGAAGATTATACGATGCGAGAAAAGAACTTTGTGAAAAACTGAATTTGAAATCAATTATCGTGGGCGGCAGAATTCCGAATTATCATTTGTACAGTTCAGAACTTTCTCCGAGACAATATATCCAGCAGGTTCGGAAAAAAGAAATTTACGATCCGGTTTTAAGTTTTCAGTTGGCCAATAATTTCCTGCCGGTTCGCGTTTTGAAAAATTATTTACCGGAGGATATTCAATCCGCTGAAAATGCAGTTTTGCTACAGTGGAATAATATTTATTACAGCAAGAAACCGAATACGATGCAGGATTCTGTAATTCGGTTGGGCTTGGTTCAATGGC
This sequence comes from Chryseobacterium sp. MDT2-18, assembly GCF_030815285.1. Taxonomy (NCBI): domain Bacteria; kingdom Pseudomonadati; phylum Bacteroidota; class Flavobacteriia; order Flavobacteriales; family Weeksellaceae; genus Chryseobacterium; species Chryseobacterium sp. MDT2-18. Next base: position 381,492 of record NZ_JAUSWQ010000001.1, read on the forward strand.
AGATGAGGCATTTCAAAGACATCGATGCGTTTTTTGAACAGGTTGAATTTTTCGTGAATGTAATGGCGGATTATAAATCTGATTTCATCATGTTCCCGGAGTTTTTCAATACGCCTCTACTCGCTCCTTTCAATGATTTGAGCGAAAGAGACAGCATGTTTAAACTGGCTGAACTTACGGAAGAAATAAAAAATAAACTGTCACAATTAGCAATCGGTTACAACATCAATATCATTGGGGGAAGTATGCCGCTTGTAGAAAATGAGGAGTTATACAATATCAGTTATTTGCTTCACCGTGACGGGAAAATTGATGAACACCGAAAAGTGCATATCACGCCCAACGAGAAAAAATTCTACGGAATGAAAGGTGGAAATGAAATAAAAGTCATCGATACCGATTGTGGAAAAGTAGGTCTGGTCATTTGTTATGATGTTGAATTTCCTGAATTACCAAGAATTCTGGCCGATCAGGGAATGAAAATTCTGTTTGTTCCTTACCTTACCGATACTCAAAATGCTTATATGCGCGTGCGTAACTGTGCGTCTGCGAGGGCGATCGAAAACGAATGTTATGTTGCGATCGCAGGATGTGTCGGAAATTTACCGGGAGTAAACAATATGGATATTCAGTATGGGCAGGCCGCTGTTTTTACGCCGTCTGATTTTGCCTTTCCCTCCAACGCGATTAAAGGAGAAGCGACACCGAATACCGAAATGACCTTAATCGTAGATGTTGATCTGAATTTGCTGAAAGAACTGCATCATTACGGCGCGGTACGAACGATGACCGACCGCCGGAAAGATTTATACGACACTATTTCCTATAATACCGATTCGGAAGCGGAATAAATAAAAATCCCGAACCTTTTTAGTTTCGGGATTTTAGTTTTTTTAAAATAGAAGTCAATTCTCTTTACAAACTAATGCACTTACAAAATCATCAAAATATTGACAGGTTCTAAGTGAAATAATGTTTTTGATCAGGAATTAAAATTTCCTTTAGATAAATATACCACTTTTTTAGTTTCAAAAAATTCACCTTCAAAATGATCTTTGAGTTGAAATAATTCTGCTTTTAACCCTGCAAGTTCTTCTCCTAAATCGCCACCTTTGAGATAAAGAACACCATTATGTTTTGGATTAAACTGCTCTTTTAAAAATTTACCTTTTAACCAACGCAGAAAAACCGGCATTTGAGTAACCGCTCTACTGACTACAAAATGAAACTGATCTTTCACCTCTTCAGCCCTTCCGTGGATTGCGGTTATATTTTTCAACCCAATTCCTTCCGAAACTTCCTTCACAACGGTAATCTTTTTACCAATAGAATCCACCAAAGTAAACTGAGCTTCTGGAAATAAAATCGCCAGCGGAATTCCAGGAAAACCACCGCCGGTACCGATATCCAGAACTTTTGTATTCGGTGCAAACTCCATTATTTTAGCAATTCCCAAAGAATGCAGAATATGTTTTTCGTATAGTGAATCCATATCTTTCCTGGAAATGACGTTGATTTTTTCATTCCATTCCCGGTATAACCGTTCAAGATCAGCGAATTGTGTTTTTTGATTTTCGGAAAGATCAGGAAAATATTTTTCTATTAATTCTACAGACATTTTTCAGTATTTTTTTTACAAAAGTAAAGAAAGGATTTCACAATAATTTGGTTTGCGCTTTCAAACTAAAAAATTATCTTTGATTCTTTTAAAATTAAATATGGAAAAATTCTCAAACCGGCTGAACCGAATGAGTTTCTCACAGACCTTTGTAATGAGCAACAAAGTGCGGCAAATGAAAGCAGAAGGAATCGATGTGATCAGTCTAACGCTTGGCGAACCCGATTTCGATGTACCAAAAAATATTAAAGAAGCTGCTTTTGCGGCGATTAATAATAATTTCAGCCACTACTCGCCTGTTCCGGGATTTCTGGATTTAAGGGAGGCCATTTGCGCAAAGTTAAAAAGAGATAATAATTTAGAATACAACGCTTCGCAGATTTGTGTGTCAAATGGGGCCAAACAAGCGATTATAAACGTACTTGCTTCCATTATCAACGATGGCGACGAAGTTATTCTGCCCGCACCGTACTGGGTAAGTTACGATGAAATGGTGAAAATGATGGGCGGGAAATCTGTTTTCGTGGAAACGTCGATCGACACCGAGTTTAAAATGACCGCGGAACAACTCGAAAAAGCAATTACACCAAACACAAAAGCCCTGCTTTACAGTTCTCCGTGCAATCCATCGGGAAGTTATTATACGTATGAAGAACTTGAAAGTATTGCAAATGTTATTGCAAAATACCCTCAAATAACGATTATCTCTGATGAGATTTATGAGTTTATCAATTATGAAGGAAAGCATACTTCGATTGCAGAATTTCAGCAGGTTTATGAGCAAACAGCCGTAATCAACGGGATGTCGAAAGCATTTGCGATGACGGGTTGGCGAATTGGCTATTCTGCCTGTCCGACCTGGTTGGCAAAAGCGTGTGAGAAAATTCAGGGACAAATGACAAGCGGCGCCAATACCATGGCTCAAAAAGCGTCCATCACAGCATTACAAACCGATCCGGCTGAATATCGTTTTATGATTGAAGAATTTAAAAAACGACGGGACTTGGTTTTTTCATTAATAAAAAATATTCCCGGTTTCAAAGTAAATTATCCGAAAGCAGCATTTTACTTTTTCCCTGATATTTCTTTTTACATCGGGAAAACTTTAAATGGAACTCTGATTAAAGATGCCGATGATTTCGCGATGTTCCTATTAGAAAATGCCCATGTGGGAACGGTCGGCGGAGTTTCTTTTGGTAATCCTAACTGTATCCGTTTTTCCTACGCTGCGTCTGAAAAAGAACTCACAGAAGCGATGAGGCGAATTCACGAGTTTTTAGAAAAGGTTGAAATTAGCTAAAAAAGATATCCCATAAAAAAACCGGTTTGAAAATTTCAAACCGGTTTTCTTTATTGTGAGAAAGAATTAAAATTTAATAATATCTTTCATTTTCTCGTTTTCTTCGTTGACCAAATCGTCGTCCACCAGGATTTTTCCTGAATGCTCGTCGATAATGATTTTTTTACGTTGAGCAATTTCCATTTGCTTTTGTGGAGGCAATGTGAAGAATGATCCTTTCGGCGCACCTCTTTCTAAACCTACTACTGCTAAACCGGTTGGTGAATTCGTACGGATCCTGTGGTAAGAAGCCAATAATCTTTCATCAATATTTTTAGCGAATTCGTTTGATTTTTCAATCAGGAAATCTTCTTCTTTCTGAGTTTCAGAAACTAAATTCTCGAGTTCTTCTTTTTTGAATTTCAAGTGATTTTTCAAATCAGCTATTTTCGAATTTAACTCGTCTAAAGTTTCATTCTTATGGCTTATTTTTACACTAAATTCATTGATTCTTTTTTCTGAAAGTTGAATTTCCAATTCCTGAAATTCAATTTCTTTATCCAAAGATTCGAATTCTTTGTTATTTCTTACGTTATCTTGCTGAGATTTATATTTATCAATCAAAGTTTTTGCGTGACTGATCACTTCATTCTTTGTATTGATTTCATCGTTTTGAAGTTTAATCTCACTTTGAAATTTCTCAGCTCTTTTTTCTAAACCTTCGATTTCAATTTCTAAATCTTCCACTTCAATTGGCAATTCGCCTCTTGTGCTACGGATTTCGTCTAATCTTGAATCGATGATTTGTAGGTCGTAAAGTGCTCTTAGTTTGTCTTCAACGGCGATTTCTACTGTTTTTTTAGCCATATTTTATAAAAAATAGTTTACAGGGTTGGTTTTCTCGGTAGATTTTGAGACTGCAAAGATAGTGAATTTTTGTGATAATATATCAACCAAATGCTCAGTAACAAATTGTTCGGATTCAAAATGACCGATGTCGCAGGTCAACATTTTCCCGTCTCCCTGGAAATAATCATGATATTTTAGGTCGCCCGTTAAATAGGCGTCACATTTTTGGGAAATTGCCGCACCGATTCCGCTCGCGCCGCTACCGCCTAAAACGCCGACTCTCTTGATTTTTTTGTTGATGAAATCAGAATGGCGAATTGCTTTTAAATTAAATTTATCTTTAACAAAAGTCAGGAATTGTTCTTCGTCCATCGCTTCTTCAAACTCACCAAATCTCCCTAAACCCAAAAACTGGTTTTCATTTTCTAACTGAATAATTTGATAAGCCACCTCTTCGTAAGGATGCGCAGATTTCATCGCATTAATAATTTGATTTTTTTTATAACTTTCATAAATTACCGAAATCATCACTTCATCCGCATTTTCGCGAATCCCAATTTTTCCGGAGAATGGGTCTGCCCCTTCTATTGGCCTGAAAGTTCCGCTGCCAGAAACTGCAAAACTGCATTCATCGTAAAAGCCGATATTTCCAGCACCTGCGCCAAATAAGGCATTTTTAATTTTTTCTGAAAAATCTTGAGGTACAAAAACATTCAGCTGATGAAGACCTTGCTTTTTCGGCATTAATACTTTTTGATTTTTAAGACCTAGTTCTTCACAAATTCTGTAATTCACGCCAAAGTAATCATTATCAAAGGCGGTATGAATTGCATAAATGGCGATTTTATTTTCGAGAGCTTTCAGCACTGCTTTTTCAACATAATTTTTGCCGGTGACTGATTTTAAACCTGAAAAAATAATCGGATGAAAGGCAACGATGAAGTTGATATTCTTAGCAATGGCTTCATCGACAACAATTTCCAGCGCATCATGACACACTAAAATTCCTGAAACCTCTCTGTCAGGATTTCCACAAAGCAAGCCCACATTGTCGTAATCTTCCGCCTGGGATAAGGGAATTATTTTTTTTAGGTCGCAAACCAATTCATTTACTGTCATTTTCTTATGTTTGCAACGAATTTAAGAATTAAATCTGTAATAATACCGCCAATAGCAATGGAAAGAGAACATAATTATATGCCCGAGCGAATCCGCTGGAAACGTAAACTGTTCCGGATTATTTTCAAAGCTGACACTAAGCTGGGTAAACTTTTTGATATTTTTTTATTGGTCTTAATCCTTCTCAGCACTTTCATTGTTATGATGGAAAGCGTCCGGATTTATGATGCAAAACTCCACAAAGTATTTGTAATCGTAGAAGTTATTATTACCATTTTTTTCACTGTGGAATATGCATTGAGAATAATTACCATTAAAAACAAGAAAGATTACATTTTCAGTTTTTTTGGGATTATTGATTTTCTGGCGATTTTACCTTTTTATCTTAGTTTATTTATTCCGATTACCAAATATTTTCTGATTATTAGAATGCTGAGAATGCTTAGGATTTTTAGAATTTTGAATTTAATGGATTTTATGAACGATGGTTATTTCATTGTTACGGCCTTAAAAAACAGTTCCAGAAAGATCTACATATTTCTTTTATTTCTAATGATTTTTTCTGTAATCGTAGGTTCTATGATGTTCATGGTTGAAGGCCACAGAGAAGGTTTTGAAAGTATCCCGCAAAGCGTTTACTGGGCGGTTGTAACGGTGACTACGGTGGGCTATGGAGATGTCTCGCCAGGCACTCCACTGGGAAAATTTCTGTCGGTATTATTGATGCTAGCCGGTTATTCCATTATTGCTGTTCCCACCGGAATTGTTACTGCAGAAATGCGGAATAAGCGTCAGGAACTTGGCAGAAACTGTAGTCGTTGCGGAAATAATGACATCGATGATGATGCAAGATTTTGTAAAATTTGCGGCGAGAAAGTCGTATAACAAAAAGGTGCATTGTAACAATGCACCTTCTCTTTTTTTCATTCATTTGGTTTTTTTTAACTCATCTTTTTATTTTCGGGAGGAAAACAAAAATCATCATTTGTGTTTGCGGATAGTTAGTAGTTTTTACCCTGTTTTTAAAGACTAAGTATTATTAAACCTTTAAAAAAATCTTCACATTAAAGTAAATTTATTGTTGACTACTTTTCCGCTATTTACGGTGCGTTAAAATAATGAGATAATAAATTTTTGTCTAATGTTTCTTATTTTTCTTGTACAAATATAAGGCAATGTATTTCCCATATACTAAGTTAAAACACCCTTTTTTTATAATATAATCTAGTTAAACTCTAATGATTATATAAACATCCTTTTATAATCATCATGCAAATATTCAATCTAAGGTTCGTAAAGATTCCGTTTACAAACGCCCTATTTTTCATTCTTTTTTAATTTGTTAAAGATATTTCACTTAGAAATTTCACAAAGTTCATTGGTGATTACTCCTCATTGATATACCATAATAATCATCTTATTGTTGTATAATTTTATCTGGCCCCTCACAACTGCGGTATAAAAAAAGCACCTCAATTTCTTGAAGTGCTTTGTTGGATTAAAATCCATTGAAATAAAATTCAACCTGTTTGTTTCAGTTATTTTGTTAAAGTGGTGTTCACTTTAACCAACTGTACATCAAAGATTAACCATGCATTTGGTGGGATAACACCTCCCGCGCCATTCGCTCCATACCCAAGTTCTGATGGAATAAGCAGGGTTGCAGATTCTCCTTCTTTCAATAAAAGAATTCCTTCGTCCCAACCTTTGATTACCTGACCGATACCAATTGTAATTTCAATCGGCTCATTTCTTTTAAATGAAGAGTCGAATTCTTTTCCATCAACTAATTTACCGGCATAATGCACAGAAACAACATCACCAACATTAGCTTTTTTGCCTTCAGTTGTTTGCGTTATTTTATAGTACAATCCGGAAGGGGTTGCCTGCATCGTTGCTTTTAAATCATCAACTAATTTTTGCTGATTGGCTGCAAACTCTTCGGCTTTCTTTTTTTTGTCAGCTTCTATTTTTTCAAGGATGGCTTTATTATTCTCTTTGATTTTTGCTTTTCCTTCAGAAAATATTTTGGCAGCATCATAATTTTTGTACTCATCCCCTTTAGAGAAAATCGCAACTTTTTCTAAAACCACATCAGTTTTAGGTTTATCCTGCGGGCCTTTTTCCACATTGGCAATCGTGTCAATAACTTCAATACCATTCACAACTTCACCAAAAACCGTATGCTTTCCGTCTAACCAAGGGGTAGCAATTTCTGTGATGAAAAACTGGGAACCATTGGTATTTGGTCCTGAATTGGCCATGGAAAGAATTCCTTTTCCGGTGTGCTGAAGGTCATTTTTTTCGTCATCGAATTTATAACCCGGATCGCCCATTCCTGTTCCTTTCGGATCACCTCCCTGAATCATAAAATCTTTGATTACTCTGTGGAAAATAGTTCCGTCATAGAAAGGAACTCCTTTCGCTTTTGCAGTATTATCGATTTTTCCTTCAGCTAATCCAACAAAATTCGCAACGGTAACCGGTGCTTTTTTATCTTCCAGTTTCACGATCATATTTCCTTTTGAAGTTTGGAAATTGGCATAAAGTCCTTCTTTCAGACCTGCGTAAGTTTCTTTGTCTACGTTCATTTTTTTATAAATTGGGGTGCAACTTGTTAACGAAATCGCTGCTATCGCGATTAATAAATTCTTTTTTATCATAAATAGCAATATGTTAGAGTACTTTTAATTTAATGATTAAAGGCATATCATTTGAAATCTTGTCATTATCGCCATAGGTCCCAAAACCTAGGGCCGAAGGGATCAAAAGGGTAACTTCCTGATTTTTTTCCATGTATCTCAATGCATCTTCCACTGGTTTTAATTCTTCAAAATGACCAAAAATTTTATTTTTATTTTGAACAGGAGTTTCATATAATTTCACCAAATCGAAATCGTAAATATCATATTGATAAGAAATCATTTCGCCATTCTCTTTTCGCTTCTGATGCGCGAGATTTTTATCATTCACCCAATAGTTCATGGTCATCGGATAAAACACTTCATCTTGATTTTTAATCCAATCCTCAATTTGAGTTCTTTCTATCAGATTCAGATTTTTGGTCCTGTTTTTAGAAATATCTAAATCTTTCTGACTTAAAATTCCACCAACAGGAGGATGTGCAGGTGCATGCTTTACACAACCGATTAAGATCAAAGAACAAAGTACGATTATTTTTTTCATAAAAACTTTTGCGAAAATAAGCATTTCGAATTAGACTAAAAAATGAAAAAACCGGGAAAAAAATATTCCCGGTCTTTAATTGCTGTTTTTAATAAAACACTAAAAATTTTTAGATGCTTTTTTCGACTAAAACTCTCCATCCAAAAGGATCTTCGGCAACATTTGTTTGAAGATCAACTAAATCTTTTTGCAGCGTTAAGGCAAAACTTTCTTCTAAAGGTAATTGTGGCAATTCTAATTTTTCACCCTGGTATCCAATCGCTTTGAAAACAGTGGTTACAACAGCGGTACCGACTCCCCAAATTTCTTTTAAAGTGCCATTTTTGTGCGCTTCTATTACAGATTTTACAGAAATAGGTTCTACTTTTAATTCAATACCTCTTTTATTTGCCAATTGAATAAAACTGTCTCTGGTAACACCATCCAAGATTTTCTCGGAAGTTGGTGGCGTATAAATCGTTTCATTAATTCTAACGAAAACGTTCATCGTTCCACTTTCCTCAAAGTATTCGTGGGTAGAATCATCCGTCCAAATGATTTGCTCATATCCTTCTTCATTGGCTAACTGCGTTGGGTAAAAAGATGCGGCGTAATTACCGGCAGCTTTGGCAAAGCCTACTCCACCGTTTGCAGCTCTTGAATAATAATCGGAAATTTTCACTGAAACAGGTGCTGAATAATAACTTTTTGCAGGAGTAGCTACAATTGCAAACATATATTTATTAGATATTCTGGCTTTTAAAGCTTCCTCTGTAGCGAAAATAAGGGGACGGATATACAGAGAATTTCCTTCACCATAAGGAATCCAGTCCCGATCTAAATCAACCAATGCTTTTAATCCTTCTAAAAAAACCTCTGCCGGGATTTCCGGCATCGCAAGACGACTTGCAGATTTATTGATTCTGGAAAAATTCTTTTCCGGTCTGAAAATAAAAACCTGGCCGTCTTTATCCTTATAAGCTTTCATTCCTTCAAAACATGCCTGCCCATAATTAACCCCCATCATTGCAGGAGTAAAAGGAAGCGGTCCGTAAGGCATCAATTTCACTTCTCCCCATTTTCCGTCTTCATATTCACAGATAACCATGTGATCGGTAAACATGTTTCCAAAAGAAAAATTCTCTGGATCAAATTCGGATATTCTCGGAGCAGTAGATTTTTGAATTATCATATTTTAATTTTTTGTTGATGTTCTACAAATTTAATATAATTTTTTAAATATCAAAATTTTAAATTAATTTTGAAAAAAAATTCATGGAACGAGAAATAAAAACGACTTCAGATGGAAGCAAAACATTATATATCAACGACTTAAACGAAAATTACCATTCACACCATGGTGCGCTGCAGGAAGCCCAACATGTGTTTATCGATAATGGATTAAATTTAATTAAAAATTGTAATATTAATATTTTAGAACTCGGTTTTGGTACAGGTCTTAATGTTTTAGTTACAATTGATGAGTTTTTGAAAACTGACAAAAGTCATATTATTCATTATTTTACCCTTGAAAAATATCCCATAAATGAACGGGAAGTTAACGAATTGGATTATGGATCTATTTTTCATAAAACAGAAATGCCGGAAATTTACCAAAAAATACACGCCATTAATTGGAACGAAACCACTGAAATCCTTCCTCAATTTTTCTTAACCAAATATCATTGTGATTTTTTTGAAATTAAAAATCTGAACCTTCCTGAAATAGATCTTGTTTATTTTGATTGCTTTGGAGCAAGAGTTCAACCCGATTTATGGGAAAAACCGCTGTTTGAAATGGTTGCAAATACGATGACACCGGGCGCACTACTTACCACCTATTCTTCTAAAGGCAGTGTCCGCCGTATTTTGGAGGAACTCGGTTTTAATGTAGAAAAAAAAGCCGGACCTCCCGGAAAACGGGAAATGATCAACGCTGTTAAGAATTAAGGATATTGAAAAATTGCTAACTTTGATGTTAGTCCAAAAAAAAACTAAATACCAATATGATTGATAAAGTAAATGTGCGAGTGTACGCAACTATTGTGAAGGATGGAAAAGTCCTTGCGCTGCACGAAGAATACGTTGGCGAGCAACTGATGAAATTCCCCGGCGGCGGACTGGAATTTGGCGAAAGTGTTTTGGAATGTCTGGAAAGAGAACTCGAAGAGGAACTGAATATCACAGTAAAAAATATCGAACATTTATATACCCAGGAAGATTTTCTGGTGTCTAAATTCCGAAGCAATGAACAGCTGCTGAGCATTTATTATCTTGCAGAAATGGTTGATGAAAATGAATTGCTTATTATGGATCCGTGTATCGAAAAAACAGAATGGGTTTCCCTCAATGCTGAAGAAAACCCATTTCTTTTACCAATAGATAAAATTGTTTTTGATGTTTTGAAGAAGAAACTTCTATAAAATTTCGTTCAAAATTTTCGCTAAGCGCAAACCACCATATAATAATTGACGCTCCACCAGAGGTTCAAATTTATAATTATAATCGTAGGCATAATTAGCATCCGGTTTGGAATTGGCGTAAATCCTGTTTGCTTCCCGATGACTGTCAAAGAACCAATCTTCTAAAGTTCCCAATTGAATAGACTTGACTTCTTCTTTGGTTTTCACATCCAATACTCTTGCAAATTCTGTATAACTGTATTTTTGAAAATCAACCATTTTAGAATCCCACAGAGAATGTAAATTTGTTGGAGCTCCAAAGTAATTGACTTTGATTTTATTTCCTCCCAAATCTTCTAAGCGGCCAACATGAAGTGGCTGAGCAGCATCACCAACTAAATGAACAAGAAACCTTAATGCAATTTCCCGGTCTTTAGCGGATGTTTTTCTGTCTTTGATCTGCTCCGAAAGAATTTTGATTTGCGTATAAATATTCGGTCCTTTCTGTTCTTTTAAAGCTTCTGTAAATTGTTGTAAGTTCGATTGAGGTGCGACATTTACATAATGCCATTGCTCTGCAGGCTTCCAAACTCCGGTAGTGTCAGATTTAATATCGTCTGGCCAATTTGCCCAATAGGCTAATTTTTCTGTACCGATGATTTTCTTTAAACTTCTTTTTGCTTTCCCCGAAAGATGATTTTCTGCGATTTCTGCAATTACTCTGTGACCGGTTGTTCCCCATGAATAACCGAAATTAAAACTCAATAAAGCCAGTAGTAATACTGAGTTTTGTAAAATTCTGTTCATATTATTTTTTAATTTTAAAGGTAAGATACCCAGGATAAGGTTGCAAATATCCGCTATTCCAATTACTTTGCAGCAATGATTCTAAAAATTCATCAGTTCTATCTGCATGTGGGTCGTAAGGATCTTTCAAACTGACATCAGCGATATTCCCTTTTACGTTCCACCAAAAGGCGCTCCAACCGCCGCGAAGTTCTTTCACGATTTCAAAAACGGTCTTGCCTGTGGCGCGATTCATCAACTTGGCAAATATGCGTCCTTCAGTCGTTGTTAAATCCCGCAGTTGCAGTTCATATTGATCAGCCAATTTTCTTTGTCTGTCATTCACATATTTTCGTTGGGAATTTTTGTCAAGACCCTGCATTTCCGCCTGAATATCTTCATACTGTTCTAAGGCAGTTAAAAAAAGGGGATAAACCCGGCTCAGTTTTTTATTAAGAAAATAGTAATAATTTTGGTCAAGTTGATTGTTAAACCGGGGCTTACCTGTTAAGATAAGTTCATCCATAACAACGACGTTTTCCCCGTTTATTTCGTAAATTCTCGCCCTCTGCTTTGCGTCGTAGTAGTATTTAATTCCAAATTCATCTGTTTTAAGAAGTTCAGGCGGGTATTGACTTATCGGTTTTAGCGTTGTTAATTCCTGTTGTGCATTTGCATGAAGTCCGAAAAACAGAAGAAATAATAAGATCAATTTATTAAAATTCATTATTTTTACCTTCTATAAAATCAAAATTTAACTTAACAAAATTCATTCCTTTCTCATGAAATTTGAAAATAAATCATTAGAATTTTTAAAAAAATATCTAAATACCGCATCTCCAACTGGTTACGAACATAACGGGCAGAAAATTTGGATGGACTATTTAAAACCATATGTGGACAAAATAGAAGTCGATCATTATGGCACATGCTACGGAATTATCAATCCTGAAGCAGAATTCAAAGTAGTTATCGAAGCGCACGCCGACGAAATTTCGTGGTATGTGAATTATATTACCGATGACGGTCTGATTTATGTGATTAGAAACGGTGGTTCTGACCAAATGATCGCTCCTTCAAAAGTCGTTCATCTTCATGGCGAAAAAGGCGTGGTTAAAGGAGTTTTCGGTTGGCCGGCCATTCATACAAGAGGCATCAATTCAGATGAACCGGTTCCTAAGCTGGATAATATTTTCATCGACTGCGGCGCTTCTACCAAAAAAGAAATAGAGGAACTGGGGATTTTTGTAGGAACCATGATTACTTATCCTGATGAATTTTTTGAACTAAATAATAAATATTTCGTTTCACGCGCTTTGGATAACCGTGTTGGAGGATTTATGATTGCTGAAGTCGCAAGATTATTAAAAAAGAACAAAAAGCAACTTCCCTTCGGATTATACATTACCAATTCTGTTCAGGAAGAAGTCGGTTTATATGGTGCGAATATGATTGCAGATACCATTAAACCAAACATCGCAATCGTAACAGACGTCACACACGATACTTCTACGCCGATGATTGAAAAGAAAAAAGAAGGAGATTTGAAATGCGGAGACGGTCCTGTCATTTACTTTGCACCGAGCGTTCATCACAATATCCGACAGCTCATTGTAGAAACGGCGAAAACAAATAAAATTCCTTTTCAAAGAGCGGCGGCAAGCCGAGCAACCGGAACTGATACCGATGCATTTGCCCATTCCAACGGCGGAGTTCCGTCTGCATTAATTTCACTTCCACTGCGTTATATGCATACCACAGTTGAAATGGTTTCACAGGAAGACGTGGCCAGTGTGATTCAGTTAATCTATGAAACCTTATTAAAGATTGAGCCAACAATGAATTTAAAATATCATTAATTTCAAAGGTCAAAAGAAAAAGTAAAAATAAATTGTAAAAAAGTAAAAATGAAAACAAAATTAATCTCACCATCACTCCTTTCTGCGGATTTCGGAAATTTGCAGCGGGACATTGAAATGCTAAATCAGTCGCAAGCAGATTGGTTTCACGTAGATGTAATGGACGGAAGATTCGTTCCCAATATTTCGTTTGGCTTCCCGATCATGAAAACGGTACAGCAATATGCAGAGAAATTTGTTGATGTGCATTTGATGATTGTAGAACCGGAAAAATATGTTGAAGAATTTATTAAATACGGTGCAGATTTGATATCTGTGCATTACGAAGCCTGTGTGCATCTGAACAGAACGGTTAATCTCATTCAGGAAAAAGGAGCAAAAGCCGGAGTGGTTTTAAATCCGGCGACACCGGTTTTAATGCTGGAAGACATAATTGCCGACGTAGATTTGGTATTATTAATGAGTGTAAATCCGGGATTTGGCGGACAAAAGTTCATTGAAAATACCTATAAAAAAATTGCAGAAACCAAAGATTTAATTTTATCAAACAATTCTACGGCATTAATTCAAATTGATGGCGGCGTCAATTTAGACAATGCGGCTAAACTATTTGAAGCTGGCGCAGATGTACTGGTCGCCGGGAATGCCGTATTCTCATCAGACAATCCTTTGGCAACGATTGAACTTTTGAAGTTGTAAAACTTTTAAAATATTCTTATCAATAAAAATCCCATTTAGCTAAAAAACTAAATGGGATTTACTTTTAAAATCTTTCATCAAAAAATTGATTCAGATATTTATGGTTTTTTTAGAAAATTTCTCTTCCTGAGAAGTGGAAAGCTGCTTCAATTAAAGCATTTTCATCTGAATCTGAACCATGTACCGCATTCTCTCCTACGCTTCTTGCAAACATTTTTCTGATGGTTCCTTCTGCAGCATCTGCAGGATTTGTCGCACCGATTAAAGTTCTGAAATCTTCAACAGCATTGTCTTTTTCCAAAACTGCTGCAACGATAGGTCCTGAACTCATAAAGTCAACCAATTCTCCGTAAAAAGGTCTTTCTGCGTGAACTTCATAGAATTTCTTGGCATCAGCAACGGTAAGTTGAGTCAATTTTAAAGCTTTCACTTTGTAACCAGCTTCAGAAATTTTTCCTAAAATAGCACCGATATGTCCGTCTGCAACAGCATCCGGTTTGATCATGGTGAATGTAATTTTACCTGACATAAATCTTGTTTTATTGTGGTGCGAAAATACAAAAAACTTTTATATATTTGTAATGAAAATTCTTACAGAGAATTGCTGAATTTATTTGGCACGGAAATTGTAAATTTATTTCCGATTCTCATGTTTAATTTGAGTTTTCATGGTTATTAGTTTTTACCCAGCTTCGGCTGGGTTTTTTATTGGGCAGAATTCTCTTCGGCCTCTTCCATTATTTTCAAATAAGTGATGTACCGTGTTTCCTCTATTTCGCCCGATTCTACAGCTTCCAGAACAGCGCATTTTGGCTCATTGATATGCATACAGTTATGAAATTTACATTTCCTGCCTGTTTTGAAAATCTCGGGAAAGTAGTGTTGAATTTCTTCTTTTTCCACATCGATCATTGCGAATTCGCGAACTCCCGGTGTATCGATCACGCTTCCACCAAATTTCCAAAAATGCATTTGTGCAAAAGTAGTCGTATGTTTTCCTTTCAAATGAGTTTCGGAAATGGCCGAGGTTTTAATATTGACTCCAGGCTGCATCGCATTCACCAAAGTAGATTTCCCGCTTCCTGAATGGCCAAAAAATACAGAAACCTTGTCCTTAATAATACTTTTCAAAACCTCTAAATTCAAATTTGAATAAGAAGAAATTTCTAAAGTTTCATAACCGATATTTTGATAAAGGCCTTCTATTTCTTTCGTCAATTCCTTTTCTTCTTCTGAAAGCACATCCATTTTATTAAATAAAATCAACGGCTTGATGTTGTATGCTTCACAACACGACAAAAAGCGATCGAGAAAACCATAAGAAGTTTCCGGATGTTTAAGGGTGAAAATAAAACAGGCGATATCAATATTCGAGGCGATGATATGAGCTTCTTTTGAAAGATTTACCGCTTTTCTGATCAGATAATTTTTCCTTGGTTCAATCTTAGTAATCCACGCGACATCGTCCTGTTCCAAGGAAAACTCCACCAAATCTCCTACCGCAAGCGGATTGGTCAACCGGGTTTTTATCAGTTTAAATTTTCCCCGAATTCTCGCCTCGAAAAATTTTCCGGTTTCATATTCTAAAACCTGATACCAACTTCCGGTGGATTTTGTAATGAGTCCTTTCACGAATGATTATTGAGGAAAATTAATTTTAAAAATAAGAATTAAATATTGTTTTGCACTTCAATCGATTCTTCGTGAATGGCTTTGAAAACTTTTTCAATAAATTCTGCCGACATTCCCGATTCATCGGCTTTCTGAATTGCATATTCGGTAATTACTTTCCATCTTTCCGGCTGGAAAATGGCGATATTATTGTCTTTCTTCAAGTTACCGATTTTCTCAGAAATTTTCATCCTTTGAGATAATAATTCGATCAACTGAAAATCTAAATCAGAAATTAAAGTTCTGTGACGTCCCATTTCTCCATCAAAAGCGGAAATATCAGAATTTCTGACTTTTAAATTTTTCAGTAATTCTGACAAAGTTTCCGGTGTGATTTGCTGTGCAGCATCACTCCAGGCTTCATCGGGATTGCAGTGGGTTTCTATCATCATTCCTTCATAACCGACATTCAATGCTTCCTGAGCAATGCCTGCCAATCCGGTTCTGTTACCGCAAATATGCGACGGATCTACCAACATGGGGATATTAGGAAACTGATTTTTAAAATCCAGAGCAATCTGCCAATTGGGAATATTTCTATATTTTGTTTTCTGGTAAGTGGAAAAACCGCGGTGAAGAACACCCAGGTTTTTAACATCCTGACCTAAAAGTCTTTCTAAAGCTCCGATCCACAAAGCCAAATCTGGATTCACAGGATTTTTCACCAGGATCGTTTTATCCGTTCCTTTTAAAGCCTCAGCAATTTCCTGCACGGTAAATGGGTTCACAGTTGAGCGGGCTCCAATCCATAAGATATCGACATCTGCTTCTAAAGCGGCAGCGACGTGATGCGCATTTGCAACTTCTGTGGCTGTTTTAAATCCGTATTCCTGTTTAACTTTTTTCAACCAGTTCAGGCCGATTACTCCTACTCCTTCGAAACCGTTCGGCTTTGTTCTCGGCTTCCAAATCCCGGCACGGAAAACAGGAACGTCGGCATTTGATTCTTTGATTCTTTTTGCGGTTTCCAGCATTTGTGCTTCACTTTCTGCACTGCACGGTCCGGCAATAATCAATGGTTTGGAAAATTCTTTGATCCAATTATTTTCTAAGGTCTGTAAATTCATATTAAAGATTGAAGAGTATACTATTAATTAAAATCCAATTTAAAAAAATCATCTAATTCTTTTAAGACTGGGTTTATCTCGGCAAATTTATCAAAAATCTTTCGTTTAGTAATGATTTCTTTTTTCATTGATAAATCGGCGCGATATTCGATCGAGATGTTGTGATTGTTTACTTTATGCATAAAATGATTGAAGAAATCTGCACGTACTTTCTCAAATTCTGCCCTCGCTGATTCTGAAGGATACGTAACTTCTACAATATTTTCGTCTTTTTTCTGAAGTTTAAAAGAACCGATTGCATTAAAAATAATAATATCTTTTTGCTGAAGTTCCTGTAAGAATTTTTGCCATTCGCCTTTTAAATCAGTTTCACTAAAGTGTTGACTGGGCAAATTTTCTTTTTTCGAGTCGGTTATTTTTTCCGGTTCTTCCTCTGATTTTTCTAAAGCCGCACTGATGCTGAATGCAGACGGTCTTTTGGGTAAACCAATGGGTTCTGTTGTTTTCAAAACCACTTTTTTTATTTCACCCGGGATTTCTTTAGCGACTTCTTTTGGTTTTTCTTTAGCAACTGCGGGAGTTACCATAACTTTAGAACTAAGAAACGGTGCTAAAATCAGATATTTTTTTTTTTAGAGTCTGCCGCGTTTACAGATAAGGAAGAAAGTTGCATCAACGCAATCTCGACTGTTAACCGGGGATTTTTAGAATTTTTATAATTAATGTCTGCATGATTACAAATTTCAATCGCATCCACCAATTGTTGAGCGTTCCATTTTTTACTCTGTTCTAAAAACTTGATTTTTGTTTTTTCTCCTACCTCAATCAAACTTAAGGTCTGAGGATTCTGAGCCATCATTAAATCCCGGAAATGACTGCCTAAACCTGCAATAAAAATATGCGGATCAAATCCTTTTTTAATAATTTCATTTAAAGCAAATAAAGTGTCAGAGATTTTATTTTCATGCGCCAGATCAACAATAGAAAGATATTGTTCGTAATCAAGAACATTTAAAACCTCGGCTGCTTTGGCCAAAGTAATATTTTTCTGAGAAAAAGTAGAAAGCCTGTCGAAGATCGAAAGTGCGTCACGAAGCGCTCCATCTGCTTTTTGAGCAATTAAATAAAGTGCATCGTCTTCATATTGAATACCTTCCTTATCGGCGATTTTCTGTAAATGAAGCTGAATATCTTCAATGGTGATTCTCTTGAAATCATAAATCTGACAACGCGATAAAATGGTAGGTATGATCTTATGTTTCTCGGTCGTCGCCAAAATAAAAATAGCGTGCGCCGGTGGTTCTTCCAACGTTTTCAGAAAGGCATTAAAAGCCGCCTGAGACAACATGTGAACCTCATCAATAATATAAATTTTATACTTTCCAACTTGTGGTGCAAACCGCACCTGATCGGTCAGTTCGCGAATATCATTAACAGAGTTATTAGAAGCCGCATCGAGTTCGAAAATATTATAGGCAAAACAGTCTTCTGAGGTAGAACCGTCTCTCTCATTGATTTTCCGCGCAAGAATCCTTGCACAGGTTGTTTTTCCAACACCTCTCGGTCCACAAAAAAGTAAAGCTTGCGCCAACTGATTTTCCCCGATGGCGTGGTCTAGAGTTTCTGTAATATGACCTTGCCCCACAACAGTATCAAACTCTTGCGGACGGTATTTTCTTGCAGAAACCACGAAATTTTCCATTGGCCAAAAATAAGCAAATAAATGAGAAAATGAAATAGAAGCCGAAAATTAATAAGGCAGAAATTGTAATCTCAATTAAACAGGTTTTGGAACCGGGCTTTTTTAAAAACAAAAAACTCTCAAACTTTTACATTTGAGAGTTTTTAAAATTGATGTATAGAATTAATTTACATTTCCTTTTTCGAGAATTTCACGGTTCTGGTATTCCTGAACAAGATCGATAGCATTCGTTACTACATCGCTTAAAGCGGTAATAAATGTTCCTTCCTCTGCCATGCTCATTGCGTGTTTAAGGGCTTCAATCTCTTTGGGAATACTTTCGTAAGTCACATTTCTGCCCGCTTCTTGAATTCCGGAAATAAGCAGCTCGTTGATTTCCTCTTCGGTTCTTCCGCGCAGATGTTTTTCGTTTCTGATGATGATATAATCAAACATCCGTCCTGCAATTTTACCACATTCTTTAATGTCTTTGTCCCGTCGGTCTCCCACTCCGGAAATAATTCCAATTTTTTTGGTGGCTTCTACGTTTTTTAAATAATCCTCAATGGCTTCATATCCCGCAGGATTATGTGCAAAGTCTATTAATACCTGGAATTTTTTAAACTTAAAAATATTCAACCGACCAGGCATCAAGACCGGACTTGGTATAAAAGTACGGAGAGAATTGGCAATATCTTCAATTTCAAAACCATACAGATAAGCCGCTAAACTGGCTGCCAAAACATTAGAAATCATAAACTTGGCTTTGGCTTCCATGGTAATTGGAATGCTGTGTGCCTTCGCAATACGGATTTTCCAATCTCCTTTTTTAATGGTAACAAAACCTTCTTCATACACGCAGGTTACTTTTCCTTCTTTGGCGAATTTCAGAATGTGGGGATTATTTTCATCCAGACTGAAAATGGCTACTTTAGAATCTAAGTCAGGAAGCAATCGCATTGAGTATTCGTCGTCGGCATTTAAAACACTCCAGCCATCTTTTTTCACAGAATCCAGTACGACCCGCTTCACTTTTGTCAGATCCTTCAAATTGTGAATATCGTTCATTCCGAGATGGTCTTCTTTGATATTGGTTAAAACCCCGATATCGCATGAACTGAAACCTAAACCGGATCGAAGGATTCCGCCTCTCGCTGTTTCTAAAACGGCAAATTCTACGGTAGGATCCTTTAATATGAATTCCGCGGAAACCGGTCCCGTAGTATCTCCTTTGGTGAGCATCGTGTTCTGAATATAAATTCCGTCCGAAGTGGTAAATCCTACTCTATAGCCGTTATTTTTTACGATGTGGGAAATCAGTCTTGTGGTCGTTGTTTTACCGTTAGTTCCGGTTACCGCAATAATCGGAATTTTTGCCGGTTTTCCGTGAGGATAAAGCATATCGACCACTGGAGCCGCTACGTTTCTTGGCAAACCTTCACTTGGAGCAAGGTGCATTCTAAATCCCGGTGCCGCATTCACTTCTAAAATAGCTCCTCCACTTTCCCTTAAAGGTTGGGTGAGATTTTCTGCCATGATATCAATTCCGGCGACATCCAGACCGATAATTCTTGAAACTCTTTCCGCCATGACTATATTTTCGGGATGAACCATATCGGTGACATCGATCGAGGTGCCACCGGTAGAAAGATTTGCGGTTGATTTCAGATAAACGATTTCGCCGTTTTTCGGAATGCTTTCCAGAGTGAAATTTAATTTCTCTAAAAGTTCATTGGTATCTTTATCGACGAGAATTTCTGTTAAAACATTTTCATGTCCGTAGCCTCTTCTCGGATCTAAATTTTCTTTATCAATGAGTTGTTGAATATTCAGCGCGCCATCTCCGATGATATGTGCAGGAACCCGGCGGGCAGCTGCAATCATTTTATGATTTATAACCAATATGCGGAAATCATATCCGGTGATATATCTTTCTACAATCACTTTCTTGGAATAATTCTGTGCATGAGCCAAGCCGACTTTTGCAGTTTCAAAATCATTAATATTGATGGAAGAACCTTTACCATGATTGCCGTCTAAAGGTTTTATTACAAGCGGATACCCAATTTTCTGAATCGTTTTCTCTAATCCTTCTTCATCGGACACCAAGTCACCAACCGGAACGGGAATCGCCGCTTCATCGAGCATCTTTTTTGTGAGTTCTTTATTACAGGCAATATCTACCGCAATCGAACTTGTATTTCCTGTAATGGTCGCCTGAAATCTTGTCTGATTAACTCCATATCCCAACTGGACCAGAGAATTTCTGCCCAATCTTATCCAGGGAATATTTCTGGCAACCGCTTCCTCTACAATACTTCCTGTTGATGGTCCTAACCTTTCGCGCTCGCGGATTTCTTTTAAATTCCTAATGCATTCTTCTAGATTATAATCACGGGCCTCAATTAAGCATCTTGCAATTTCAACAGACTGTTCAGCCGCATAAATACCGGAATTCTCTTCCAGATAACTGAATACAACATTATAAACGCCGGGAGTTTTGGTTTCTCTGGTACGTCCGAAACCTGTATCCATTCCTGCTAAAGTCTGAATCTCCAAAGCGATATGTTCGATAACGTGGCCCATCCAGGTTCCCATTTCAACCCGTAAGAAAAAACCGCCTTCTGTCCCTTCCGAACACCGGTGGGTAATAAGTGTGGGCATCAATAGCTGTAATCTGTCACGGAAACCATCAATTTTATTGGTGGGCAAATGCTCCATTTCTTCGAGATCCAAACGCATCTGAATGAGTTTCTTTCTTCTGATACTCCAAATATTGGGTCCGCGTAAAACTTGTATTCTATCAATTTTCATAGGTGATTGGTCTCTTTTTATATTCTTTGAATTTTTATTTGAATTTCAAAGATAATCGAAAACCTTAATAATTCTAAAAAAAATATTTAAAATTGGAAGCATTTTTTCACGCACATCCCAATTAAGCCATCAGCCTTTAATTAAAATGATAAGGTAATTATTGAAGTAGCAAGGAATAATTTTTTAAATTTGCAATCTATGAAAGCAGTTGGAAAATTAATGATTATTGGCGGCGCCGTTAACAAAGGCAGTTTCTCCGAAACCGATTATGATCAGAATGTAGAAAAAAATCTGAATTTTTTCGAGCGTGGAATTTTAAGAAAAATTATCGATGAATCCCGCTTAAAAGAAAATTCGGTGATCGAAATTATTACGACTGCATCCCAAATCCCACAAATTGTAGGTCCGGAATATAAAAAAGCATTTGAATTTCTGGGCGCAAAAAATGTAAATATCCTGGATATTACCAACCGCGAACAAGCCAACAGTGATGGAATTACTGCCCGTGCCAGCGCCGCTGATGTAGTCATGTTTACAGGTGGTGACCAACTTCGGTTGACTTCAATTCTGGGCGGAACGAGATTTCATGACGTTCTTCTACAAAAATATCAGGAAGAAAATTTCATTTATGCGGGAACTTCAGCGGGAGCAGCGGCGGCTTCGGAAAATATGATTTATCAGGGATCCAGCAGTGAGGCTTTACTTAAAGGGGAAATTAAAATCGCACAGGGTTTAGGATTCATCGATAACGTAATTGTAGATACGCATTTTGTGCAACGCGGGAGAATCGGAAGATTATTTCAGGCAGTGGTCAACAATCCCCGAACTTTAGGAATAGGTTTAGGTGAAGATACCGGACTGTATATTGAAAACGATACCATGACAGCCATTGGATCCGGGCTTGTTATTTTGGTAGACGGCCGTTTTATTAAAGACACCAACTTAACCAATGTAAAGCTTGGTCAACCTATTTCGATTGATAATCTCATCGTTCATGTTTTATCTCAAAATGATTTTTACGATTTAAAATTGAAAGATCTTACCATTGTAAATTCTCAGTATAATCCGATTCCGCAGGATTAATAAAATAAATTTTATTATTAAAAATGAAAATAATCATCCACGGTGGATTTTTCTCTGAAAGCGACCAAAGCCATGATGTGAAAGTTGCCAAGCAAAATTCCTTAAAACAGATTGCCCAAGATTCTTTTGAATTTCTAAAAACACATTCCGCAGAAGAAACGGTGGTACATGCCGTAAAATTGTTGGAGGATGATTTACTCTATAATGCCGGAATGGGTTCCCAAATTCAAAGCGATGGAAAAATCAGAATGAGTGCTTCTCTGATGAACGGAGAAACCCAAAAGTTTTCTGGTGTCATCAATATTGAAAATGTAAAAAATCCAATCGAAGTAGCACAGCTTTTAATGAAAGAAGACGATCGGGTTCTCGGCGGAAACGGCGCAAAACAATATGCTGCAGAAAACGGTTTCGCGGATTTTTCGACCGAAATTCCGCAACGTAGAAAAGAATACGAGGAGAAATTAAAAAACGGCGGAAAAGGAACGGTAGGTTGTGTCGCCTTAGACCAAAAAGGAAGATTAGCAGCAGCAACTTCCACTGGCGGAAAAGGTTTTGAATTGGTTGGAAGGATTTCTGATTCTGCAACCGTTGCGGGAAATTTTGCTAATGAATATTGCGCCGTAAGTTGCACAGGAGTTGGTGAAGATATTGTAAGCAACGCCACCGCAGCAAAAATTGTGACACGGGTTACAGACGGTTTTCCATTAAAAAATGCCGTAGAAAAAACCTTTGTAGAACTGAAAGAAATCAACGGTTTTGCGGGAGCAATCGCCATTGACAAAAATGGAAATATCGCCCATCAGGATTCTTATCCAACGATGGTTTTTGCAAGTTTTGACGGAGAGCATTTTGAAATTTTCGATTAGATGAATTAATCCGATTTTTGTATTGAATATGGAGAAAACTGCCCTAATTGGAGCAGTTTTCTCAATCATTTGATTATAGGTAGGAATGCAGCTCGAAATATAGGTAAAATAACAAGATTGAGATTTTAATTCATTTCATATTGGGATAAAAAAAATGCGTTGGTCAACGCATTTAAAATTTTAATAATTGAATAAAACCGATCCCCAGGTAAATCCACTGCCGAAAGCGGAGAGCAGAACCAGATCACCTCTTTTAATTTTTCCTTTTTCAACAGCTTCACTTAAAGCTAACGGGATTGAAGCGGCGGTGGTATTTCCAAAACGCTGGATGTTGTTGTACACTTTTTCATCCGGCAATCCGAAACGCTGCTGTACAAACTGAGCAATCCGTAAATTGGCCTGATGCGGAATAAACATGTCTAAGTCTTCCGGTTTTTTTCCGGCTTTATTTAAAGCTTCCATCATGGTTTCTGGAAATCTGGTAACTGCATGTTTGAAAACGAAATTGCCATTCATGACAGGGTAGATTTCTGCATCGGTCACATTTTCCGGTTCCAGCCTCATCCGATCGCTCCAGCCAAATTTAGAACCGGGGAATTTGGTGCATAATTCATCGGCATATTTTCCTTCGGAATGCATATTGGTGGCCAAAATATCACCGGCACTTTCGTCTTCAGTAGCTGATAAAATGATGGCTCCTGCCCCATCTCCGAAGATGACAGAGACTCCACGTCCATCATCGGAAAAATCCAACCCAAAAGAGTGAATTTCGGCACCCACAACTAAAATATTTTTATACTGCCCTGATTTAATAAAAGCGTTGGCAACACTCATCGCATAAACAAATCCTGAACACTGGTTTCTGACATCTAAAGCACCGATGGTTTCACAGCCGAGCATTTCCTGCAAAAGCACACCGCAACCCGGGAAAAAATAATCCGGCGAAAGGGTTGCAAAAATAATATAATCGATATCTTTTCCGGTCATTCCAGCCATTTTCAATGCGGCTTCTGAGGCTTTGAATCCCAGATAAGCGGTGGTTTCTTCGGAATCATTTCTGTTTTTCCGGTGATGACGTTCTTTGATACCGGTTCTTTCTGTAATCCACTCATCATTAGTGGTCATCAGTTTAGATAAATCATCGTTGGTTACTATATTTTCCGGAACATAATGTCCCACACCTTTAATACAACTTTTAAGCATAAATTTGAAATTTAAACAAAGGTAAAATATATTTTGACACCCCGGAAGTTTTCTGGCAGATCCCATAGTTTACAATTTTTGGCAAAAATTCATGATAAAAAGAATAGATTCTAAATCTTCCTACAGGGACGTTATAATCAAAATCCCGAAGTGATCCTTTGAAAATCAGGGTTAAGTCGACCTTTTCTATTTTCTCCAATGGTTCAATTATAATTTATGGTGGAAATTCGGAAAAATTAGGATTTACAATTCCCTGAAAATCCCCATCAAGTTTTTTAATTTTAATTTTTTGCCGAAATTATTTTTTTACTGATCCATTTTAAACTTTCTCATTCAAACTTTGCATCCTGTGGAGAAATTATAAGAGAGACCGTAGAAAGAAAAGATTAAACTTTATAAAAAAAGGCTGAATTAAATAAGCGCCTCAATATTGAGACGCTTATCATGGTAAAAACTAAAAAACTACTATGGTAATAAGACTTTATCTATTGCATGAATAATTCCGTTACTGCACTGAACATCGGTCAAAATAATATTCGAAACCCGGTTATTGGTATCTGTAATTTTTACACCTCCTGTTGTCGTAATTTTAAACGTACCCCCTTGAAAAGTGGTAACCGTCATATTATTGGTTAAATCTGTAGAAGCTACATTGGCTCCCGCAACCACATGGTATTTTAAAACATTTTCTAAAGTTCCCTTTGGTATTGCCGCCAAATTTGAAAAACTTAATTCTGTTAACAGAGAGGTAAAAGCTGTATTGGTCGGCGCAAATACGGTAAATGGTGAACTTGCTGTTCCGCTTAATATTCCCACAAAATTCGGCATATCAGTTCTGGTCAGCGCTGCAACCAGGGAAGTGAAATTAGGATTAGCCAGCGCATGGGTAACAATGGTCGGCAAACCGATTACGGCATCTACTTTATGAATAACACCGTTGGAAGCCATGATATCCGCTTTCGTGACATTAGAGATTCCATTGATTTTTACTCCTGAAGCATTATTAATAAACATACTGATATTTCTCGCAGAAGAAGCTCCGCCTTTTGCTAAAGTAGAAACATAACCGGTCGTAATCGCGCCAGATGGTACTTTGGCAGCAAGAACGTGGTTCAATAAAATTTCTTTTAAAGCCGCCACCGGCACATCATTTAAACTTGCAAAACCGTTGGCTGACAGAAAGGTAGAAAACGCTGCGTTGGAAGGCGCAAAAACCGTGAACGTTCCTGTCCCATCCAGCGTGGTAGCCAGACCTGCTTTGTCAATGGCAGCCTTCAATGATGATAAATCAGAATCGCGTGATGCGATGGCGTAAACTGTTTGACTCATTACCGGTTCATCCTCGTTTTCCTTACAGGCGATCGACGTTATTCCAATAAGGAAAAGTGCCGAAAGGATTTTAAATATATTTTTCATAATTGTAAATTTTTATTATTCAAATCTAGGAAAATATTTTACTATTAAATTAAAAATAGCAAGATATAATACTAATTGGTTTTATTTACAAAATCTATCGAATACAACCGATCTAAAAATAAACCCCGCAAATGTTGCAGGGTTCATCGTATGGAAATTTTTTGTATTAAAAATGTATGATCTTTTTAAAACACTTTATCTTCAATGATTTCATTAAAAAAAAGAAACGTTCCTTTGAAAATAATCGCTTTTTTTTAATTCATGCGAAACTGATTTTAATTTTAAAGTAGATTCTCATCAACTTGATTTGGCAATGTTACTTTCAGGTTGGGTTCAATTTCCATCGCTCTTTTAATGGCGAAAATGGCACCTTCATTTCTTGCCCAGCTTCTTCGGGAAATTCCGTTGTTCACGTCCCAGAAAAGCATTGATTTTAATCTGCGGTCTGCATCTTCGCTTCCGTCAAGCAACATCCCGAAACCACCGTTGATCACTTCACCCCAACCAACGCCGCCGCCATTGTGAATACTCACCCAAGTTGCACCGCGGAAACTGTCGCCAATCACATTCTGAATCGCCATATCTGCCGTGAATCGGGACCCATCATAGATATTGGAAGTTTCACGGTATGGAGAATCCGTTCCTGAAACATCATGATGATCCCTGCCTAAAACGACCGGTCCAATTTCATTATTTCTAATGGCTTTATTAAAGGCTTCGGCAATTTTCATCCGACCTTCAGCATCGGCATAAAGAATTCTTGCCTGCGATCCAACGACGAGTTTATTTTCCTGAGCTCCCTTGATCCACTTTATATTATCCTGCATCTGCTGTTGAATTTCTGCTGGGGAATTTTTCATGATTTCTTCTAAAACTGTGCAGGCAATTTCATCGGTCTTTTGCAGATCTTCCGGTTTACCACTTGCGCAAACCCAGCGGAACGGGCCAAAACCGTAATCGAAACACATCGGTCCCATAATATCCTGAACATAACTTGGATATTTAAACTCTCTTCCCAAAGTTGGATGATCAGACATTACATCAGCACCCGCTCTGCTTGCTTCCAGTAAAAAAGCATTTCCATAATCGAAGAAATAGGTCCCTTTTTCTGTATGTTTATTGATTGCAGCAGCATGTCTCCGTAAACTTTCCTGCACTTTTTCTTTGAATAAACCAGGATTTTCCGCCATCATTTTATTGGATTCTTCAAAGGAAATTCCGACCGGATAATATCCTCCAGCCCAGGGATTATGCAGAGAAGTCTGGTCAGAGCCGATATCTATTTTTAAATTTTCACGGTCAAATTTCTCCCATACTTCAACGACATTTCCAAGATAGGCCAGAGAAACGGTCTCTTTGTTTTCTTGTGCTTTTTTTACTCTTTCCACCAATTCATTCAGGTTTTCATGAATTTCATCAATCCACTTTTGCTCATGACGGATCTTGGTGATTTTCGGATTGACTTCTGCGCACACCGTAATACAGCCGGCAATATTTCCCGCTTTCGGTTGTGCACCGCTCATTCCGCCCAAACCTGACGTAATAAACAATCCGCCTTTCGGTTCTTTTTTAATTTTTCTAAAAGCATTCAAAACCGTAATTGTCGTTCCGTGCACAATTCCCTGTGGACCGATATACATATAACTTCCGGCGGTCATTTGTCCATATTGCGAAACGCCTAAGGCATTCATTTTCTCCCAATCATCCGGTTTTGAATAATTCGGAATCACCATTCCATTGGTTACGACCACTCTCGGAGCATCTTTGTGTGAAGGAAACAGTCCCATCGGATGACCGGAATACATCGTTAAAGTCTGTTCATCGGTCATTTCTGACAGATATTTCATTGTCAAAAGATATTGCGCCCAGTTTTGGAAAACCGCTCCATTTCCACCATAAGTAATAAGTTCGTGAGGATGTTGGGCAACTGCGTAATCCAAATTGTTCTGAATCATTAACATAATCGATTTTGCCTGCTCCGATTTTCCCGGATATTCTGCAATATTTCTCGCTTTCATTTCATAATCCGGACGGAAACGATACATATAAATCCTGCCGTATTTTTCTAATTCCTCTTTAAATTCGGGCAACAATTCTGCATGAAATTTGGGTTCGAAATAACGCAAAGCGTTTTTCAGAGCGAGTTTTTTTTCTTCGTCAGAAAGAATTTCTTTCCGTTTTGGCGCGTGGTTGATTTCGGTTTCGTAGGGTTTTGGTTGTGGAAGTTCGCTGGGAATCCCCTGTTGAATCTGTTCTTTAAAAGTCATTTTAATATTCAAAGTTGTAAGTTGATTATTCGAAGTTTTAAAGATATTCAAATTAGAAAATACAAAGCAAAGAAATATGAAAAAAGTTCCGGTCTGTAAAAAGAGGAACTTTTATTTCAATTTAAAAATTAAAAAAACCTTACTTTTTGTAGTAAGGCTGTATTAATTACGACAAAAGATCTTCATTTTCTTCTTCGTGATCATCTTCATTATCGCTTCGACTGTAATAATTATTTTCTTCATCTTCAGAGCCAATTTCTTCCATCTCATCATCGGCGCTTGCACCGGGGACATCCAAATTTTCGTCTAAATCACTTTCTTCGGTTGATTCGGCGCTAATTGGATTTCCGTTTCCGTCCAGCGAAATATGTTCTTCCTGATTGAAAATATCATTTTCAGGATCGTAGTTCATCTGCTCCAGCTTTTCTTTTTGTTCATGCGTGTTATTCTGCGGTTTCATAATATAAGATTTGGTGTAATTATACTGCGACAAAAATGATTCCAATTTCTTTGAAAAAAGACAGCTTCAAAAAAACGTAATCCTTTTAATAATTGAAAAAAATCTATATTTGCGCTTGATATTTCAATGAAACAGGTGAATCGTGTGCAAATCACGAACTGTCGCGCAACTGTAATCCGCTGTCGGAAAGTCAGATCCCTACTTTGAAATTACAAATGCTTTCGCGATTTGAAGCAGAAAATTCAACGGACCATTCGTTCAGCTTTTTCTGTTCATTTCAATTATTAATGTTTTAATTCAATAACAATGAACTACGAAGAAAAAATCCAAAATTCCGAAACAAAAGTTTTCAAAGTCGTTTTTCCCAATATTACGAATCATCATAATACCATGTTTGGCGGAACGGTGATGGAAATGATGGATGAAGTCGCTTTTATGACCGCTACCCGATTTGCCAGAAAATCTTTTGTAACGGTAAGTTGCGACCGAATCGATTTCAAAAAACCTATTCCCGCAGATACTTTGGTAGAACTTATCGGCCGGGTAAAATATGTGGGAAACTCCAGTTTAAAAGTGAATATCGAGGTTTATGTGGAACAGATGTACGATGAAATAAGGGAAAAAGCGGTTTCCGGCGATTTTACTTTGGTCGCTATCGGTCCTGACAAAAAACCTGTGAAAATCTTTGAAAGAGAAGAAACGACGAACCAATTATAAATAAAAAATCCACGATGAAGTGGATTTTTTGATGTTATAAATCGTCATCAAGCATTTGATTTTTATTTTTTTCCCAAGCATCACCGTATGCTTTTTCCTGATTTTTCCAGGCTTTGGGAGGAACTGCGTTTTCCGCTTGCAGAGGACGGTCATTGATAATTATTTCGTCTTTTTTGTCGCTTTCGTTTCGAATCACCCGATCGTCAATACCAGGAATTTTGATGATTCTGCTGTCTTTTTTGTCGGTATCTTTATCTTTGTTTTTCATGATAGAAGGTTTATAATGGGATTGGACATTCTTAAACAAATAGTATTCCGAAATGAAACTGTATCTTCTGCAATAAAATGTAAGGAATGAAGAATATCAGTACCGAGTTTTAAAGTGAAACATCTTTTTTATTAAATGGAATTTTTTCTTCCGCATCATTAGAAAACGGTAAAAAAAATCTTTATCATTCCCAAATAATTCTTAATTTTTATTATTAAATTTGCCCTGATTGATATTATGGAAAAAGACAAAAAAAAAACCACCCCAAAACTGGCAGACCAAAACAAAACCCTTTCTAAACCGCGCATATTTTTCGGTATTTTATTTCTCGTGTTTTCGGTAGTCGCTGCCCTGTCGTTCATTTCTTATTTAATGAACTGGAAAGCGGATCAAAGCCAAGCTGGAACCATGTTGGATAAAACCATCAAATCGTCGAACATCTTTGGAAAAATCGGTGATTGGCTCGGCAATATTTTTATTTTTGAAAGCATCGGTATTGCAGCATTTCTGGTTGCTTTTCTCTTTTTCGTTTTTGGAATGATGATTCTGAAAAAAAATTATTTCAAACCGTGGAAAACCATTGGTCATTCCTTGTTTTTCATCTGTTGGCTTCCTATTTTTATGGGCGCACTCACCAAAGGCGACGGCGTTTTGAGCGGCGTTTACGGATTCCAAATCATGGATTTTTTAAATGCTGTTATCGGATCTGCAGGATTATGGATGGTGATTTTAGTAAGTATGGGTTTGTATTTTATTCTGGAATTTAATCTTCGTCCGAGCAGTATTAAAGCAAAACTGAGCAATTTAAATGACAGCACCATCGGTCGTGTCAAAGGAATGATGCCGCGTTCAGAAGAAAATTTTGAAGCTGATGAAGAATTGGAAGAACAGGCTCAGCAGGATGCGCCGAATGTTACGGTGACCGAAGTGAATCCGCAGCAGGAAGTTCTTCATAAAGAAATTGAAACCATTAAAACTCCCAATCAAACCTCGTTTGAAGAGGTTGAAGAAAAAACAACGGTTACTTTAAGTCCAGCTGCTTCTACAGCGGAAAAACCGAATGTTCCTAAAAATGATGATATTGATTTTAAAGTTGAAGTGGCAAAAACTATTGACATCATTGATGAAAGTGACCGCAAATCTCAGGAATTAGTTGATAAACACGGTTATTATGACCATCGACTGGAACTCGCTAAATTCCAGATGCCAACGATCGATTTATTAAGAGATTATGGCAATGAGGAAATCTCCGTTAATAAAGAAGAATTAGAAGAGAACAAAAATAAAATCGTCGGTTTATTGAAAAACTTTAATGTCGGAATTTCTGAAATTAAAGCGACGATAGGACCCACTGTTACGCTTTACGAAATCGTTCCGGAAGCTGGAATTCGTGTAGCATCGATTAAAAAACTTCAGGACGATATTGCTTTGAATCTATCGGCCTTAGGAATTAGAATTATCGCCCCGATGCCTGGAAAAGGAACGATCGGAATTGAAGTTCCAAGAAAAAACCCCTCTATGGTTTCCATGCGAAGTGTTATTGCTTCCCAGAAATTTCAAAATTCAGATATGGATTTGCCGGTTGTTTTTGGAAAAACAATTTCCAATGAAATCTTTATGGCCGATTTAGCAAAAATGCCACACTTACTGATGGCAGGTGCTACCGGACAGGGAAAATCTGTCGGGATTAATGCAATCTTAACTTCTCTCCTTTATAAGAAACATCCGAGTGAATTGAAGTTTGTAATGGTGGATCCTAAAAAAGTAGAACTTTCGCTTTATTCAAAAATTGAAAGACATTATCTGGCAAAACTTCCTGATGGCGAAGATGCGATTATTACCGATACACACAAAGTGATCAATACATTGAATTCCCTGTGTATCGAAATGGATCAGCGTTATGATTTGCTGAAAAACGCTTTCTGTAAAAATATAAAAGAATACAATAAGAAATTCTCTGAGCGAAAACTGAATCCAGAAAACGGACACCGCTATTTACCTTATATCGTTTTGGTAGTCGATGAATTTGCAGATTTAATTATGACCGCCGGAAAAGAAGTTGAGCTTCCGATCGCCAGATTAGCACAGTTGGCGAGAGCGGTAGGAATTCACTTAATCGTTGCAACCCAAAGACCTTCGGTAAACGTAATCACGGGGATGATTAAAGCGAATTTCCCTGCAAGAGCGGCTTTCCGTGTGATTTCAAGTGTAGATTCCCGCACGATTTTAGATTCTCCCGGAGCAGATCAGTTAATCGGGAAAGGTGACATGCTTTACTTTAATGGAAATGAAATTATGCGTTTGCAGTGTGCTTTTGTAGATACACCGGAAGTTGAAAAAATTGCCGAATTTATCGGTGAACAGAAAGGATATGCAAGTGCATTTATGCTTCCGGAATATTCTTCTGACGAATCTACTTCTACAGTGAACGCCTTTGATCCCAACGAAAAAGACGCTCTTTTCGAAGATGCTGCGAGAATATTGGTTTCTACCCAACAGGGTTCTACCTCAATGCTGCAAAGACAACTGAAATTAGGTTATAACCGGGCCGGAAGAATTATGGATCAGTTAGAAGCCAGTGGCGTTGTAGGAGGCTTCAATGGAGCAAAAGCGAGAGAGGTGCTAATCAGCGACTTAAATTCTTTGGAACAGTTTTTGGAAGAATTGCGAAAGTAAATTTTAACCTTAAACAACAGTTTAACTTTAAGGCTGATAATTCAACCAAAAATAAAAAAGAATGAAAACGATATTGAAAAAAATCTCAATTGTAATGATGGTTGCCGCTACCACTGCAAGTTTTTCTGCCCAGAAAATCGATGCGAAAGCAAAAACCATTTTAGATGCCATTGCCACCAGTTATAAAAGCAAAGACAACGTCTATTTTAAATTTGTTTATGGAACGGGAACCGGTAAAAAAGTAACCAAAACCGAACCCGGAATATTTTATTCTGCCAAAGACCTTTATAAATTAAAAATCATGGGTACTGAGCAGATTTTTGATGGAAATAAAATCTACAGCATTTCTGACGAAGACAAAGAAATTACCGTGGCAAAACCAACCGGAAGCGAGCAAATGTTCTCCCCACTTACTTATATTGAACAATACAAAAAAGGATACAACGTAAAATATGCCGGAAAAGTAACGGTAAACGGAGTAAGCTGCGATTATATTAAATTAACCCCGGTTAAAAATAATGGAATTAAAGAGGTCAACCTTTTTGTAAATTCGGCAAAAAAGCAAATTGTAAAAGTGGAACAGTTCTCAAATGACAACGCTGTTTCAGTAATTGCCATTAATAATTATAAAGAAAATCAGAAGTTGAGCAGCACTATGTTTACCTTCAATAAAGACCAATATAAAAATTATTTTGTCACCGAACTTTAGAACACATTAAATCACGATAAAAAAGTCACAAAGGGAACATTTCTTTTGTGGCTTTTTTGGTAAATTTGACTTATGATAAAAAAACTCGACGGCTACGTCATCAAAACTTTTTTCGGCCCGTTTCTTTTCATATTCAGTGTGCTGTTTTTCATTTTTGTGGTCAACATCATCTGGATCCGATTGGCGCAGTTTACCGGTAAAGGTTTGAGTTACTGGGAGATTTTGAAATTACTTTCTTATCTTTCCGCAATCGTAGTACAACTGGTATTGCCCCTGACAATTCTGCTCTCTTCCATAATGACTTTTGGTGATTTTGGCGAACGTTACGAGTTGGCGGCCATGAAAGCAGCCGGTATTTCGCTCACCAGGATTATGTTGCCATTGTTTGTCACTACCCTATTCTTTTCTGCTTTCCTGTTTTTCTTCTCCAATAATGTGGTACCCGATTTTCAGCGGAAGGCGAAGAATATGCTGTATAATATTGCCGCAACCAAACCTGCGCTGAACTTTACACCGGGACAATTCCTTCAGCAACTTCCGGGTTATAGTGTGAAATTTGATAAAATAACGGGTGAAAATGGTGAAAATTTAACAGGAATTTTTATTCATAAAATGGCGACTTCTTTTGAAGACCAGCAATCCATTGTCGCAGAAAAAGGAAAATTCGTTCCTGCAGATAATCCTAATTATTTAAAATTGGTTTTATTTAATGGCCATATTTACGAAGATCATTTGAATGGAATCGATTATAATGCCCGGTTAAAACAACCCGATCAGGCGATAAAATTTGATACTTTAGTTTCGCATTTTAATATTTCTGAAATCATTGACAAAGCGATTGAAGCAGAAAAAATCACCGATGACTACTCTTTTCAGAATGTTGTTGAACTGAATACTACTATTAAAAAAACCAAGAAAAGCAACGATGATATTATGAATAACATGACTTACGAACTGGTCAGCCAGGCCAACAGTTACGTAAGTTATGTAGATAAATCGAAGGCAAAAATTCCTGTCACAGCTCCTGCTAAAACAGATACAGTCAACAGTAAAAAAAAGGAGGAAATGCTCTATTCTGCGTATAACAAATTAGAAAACATCAAGCAGTCGACGTTGGGTAAAGAGGGACAGATTAAAGATATGCACGCCTATTTTGCACGCGTCGTCATGCATCAGCAAAGAATTGTTTCTTATTCCGTTACCTGTCTTATTTTCTTTTTAATCGGGGCAAGTTTAGGTTCGATTATCCGAAAAGGAGGTCTAGGATTGCCGGTAGTTATTGCTATTGTAATATTTATCCTTTTTTATGTTCTCAATCTTTCTGCAGAAAATATTGCGTGGTCTGGGGGAATAGATCCTTATCTGGCAGCCTGGTTGCCTAACCTTGTACTGCTTCCGTTTGGCGTTTGGTTAACTTATAAAGCATTAACAGATTCCCAACTCTTCGATGCTGAAAAATACAAATCGATGTTTAAACCGCTTATCAACAGGTTTTCAAAAAATAAGGAACATCAGCGGTACCGCTAAAAAATATAGTATTCATATTTATAAAGGATGGTTCGCCATCCTTTTTCTGTTGACTGAAAATTAATCTGATCAGCCTTTTTCAGGAATAAAAACTGGTTAAAAAAACACCTCTCCGAAAAGCACAAAAAAAGTTTATTGAAGAGAATCAATAAACTTTAATTTTTAATCAATCAATTTCTTAAATGATCAACTTCAATTTACTTCAAATATTTCGTAATAGAATCACTTGTCGGTTTCGTTGTGCTGATAAATGAATCAATTAAATGACCGTTTTCGTCGATCAGGAACTTGGTGAAATTCCACAGAATGGTCGTATTTTTAACACCGTTTAAATCCTTATCTGTAAGGTATTTGAAAATGGGTGCAATATCTTCTCCTTTTACAGAAACTTTTGCCGCCATGGGAAAAGTAACGCCGAAGTTTTTCTCACAGAAAGCCCCGATTTCCTGATTGCTGCCCGGCTCCTGGCCACCGAAATTATTGGCAGGGAAACCGATCACCACTAATTTATCGGGATAATCTTTCGACAGTTTTTCCAAATCAGCGTACTGAGGAGTAAATCCACATTCAGACGCGGTATTTACAACTAAAATCTTCTTGCCTTTAAAATCGGCAAAGTTGATTTCTTTCCCATCTAAACTTTCTACTTTGTAATCATAAATTGTATTTTCCATCGTATTGTTGGTGGTTTTAATCTGTGAAACATCGTTCTTCTGATTTTTGCAGCTTTGTAAAAAAACGCCTGAAGATAACAGAATTATAAATAGCTTTTTCATTACTTTAAAATTTAAAAGTATTCGCCGGGAATACCTTGTTGGTTTCTATTTTATTTAAAATCATTACAAAATCACTGTCTTTTTTCGGAGATGAAGATTCGATCCGGTAAGGCATCATCACAGATCCTACCATTTTATAATCAGAATATAATAATGTTTCATCTTTCTTAATTTCCTTCACCAGCATATACGTTTTAGAATCGAAAAAGTAGAGTGTTTTATTTACATTTTTAGTCAGTTCTACTTTATGGCAATAAATATCGCCCACTTTTTCTTTACCAAGGTATTTCGCATCAAAACCTTTATTTTCCCAGTCGATAAAATCGTTATCGAAACTCTCAGGCACATAATTCGGATATTCCTGGATTTTGTTGGCTGCATAATTCATTGCATATCCTTTTGTTCCATCGTAACCTTCTACTGCAGTTTCTTTTTTACCAATGGTAATAGTGGTTTTGGTAAGATTTGGTCTTTGCTGATAAATCTTAATCGGATATTCATCATTGATTCCTAAAGTCACTCTGCCCTGTAATAAGACGGAATTTAATAATTTCCAATTGGTTAATCCACCCGTTAATTCTATATTTTTGTCGATAATTTCTTTGGCTGTTTGCGCTGAAACTATAGAACCTATTGCCATTAATAAAACTAAAAATAATTTTTTCATATAATAAAATTACGCTCCGAAGGCGTTTTTTACAAAATTAACTGTTTACAAAATCCTGTTTTGCCTGACCAATTTTCAAATATATACTTTTTGAAATGAAATGATAATGATTTTAATTATGGGTAATGCTTATTTAACCAATTTTAAGTATGTTTATCCTAATATATTTTGAAGAATCTCTTAAGAATTGCTATTATTTTTCAGAATCCTCCGAGCTTTTTCTAAATCTTCCGGCACATCAATCCCGACCCCCACGAAATCGGTTTCAATCATTTTGATCTTCATGCCGTACTCCAGATAGCGGATACACTCAATTTTTTCTGCGATTTCCAGAGGACGCATTTTCAATTTTGCAAAATTCAGCAAAGCGCTTTTTCTAAAAGCATAAACGCCAATATGTTTAAAATATTCTGCTGTAACAGATGTTTCCCGCGGATATGGAATTACCGAACGGCTGAAATAGAGTGCCAATCCCTGATTATCAGTAATCACTTTCACGTTATTTGGATTTTCGATTTCCTCGATTTCCGTCAGTTTTATTTTTAAGGAAGCCAACGAAATTTGCCCGTCCAAATCATCATTAAAAACAGAGATCAGTTTTTTCAATGGTTCTGTCTTCAGAAAAGGTTCATCGCCCTGCACATTCACCACAATGTCGCAATCGATATTTGCTACAGCTTCTGCGATTCGGTCGCTGCCGGTCTCGTGTTTACCGGTCATCACAACGTTGCCACCTGAACTTTGGATTTCATTAAAAATAATTTCGGAATCGGTTGCAACGAATACTTCGTCAAACAATTCCGTTTCTACTACATTTTGATACGTGGTTGCAATGACCGTTTTTTCACCCAAAATCTGCATGAGTTTTCCGGGAAACCTGCTGGCTTCGTAACGGGCGGGAATAACAGCGATAGTCTTCAAATTACTTGTGTTTATTTAATATTTTCTCCAAACGCTCATCGGGTTCATAGTCTAAAACATCAATAAGTTTTACATTTTTGAAATCAGGATGAGTCGTATTTATAATGATTTTGTGATTTTCAGGAAGAACAGAAGGAACTTTTAACATTAAAGTTGCCCGCCGGTCATACCAGAAATCACCTCGGTTCTGAAGTTCTGAATAAGCCTCAAGACCCCGCCAGTTTTTAGGCAACTTTTTGGCATCTATCTGTTCCATACTTTCACCGGAAATCTCAATAATCATGATTTTATAATCACGATTAAAACCGGTTCCACAGCGGTAAACCATATTCTCTAATAAAGCCAGCGAAATATTTTCCGAAGTATAAAGAACTAATTTCCCATTGCTGTTCCACCTACCGGAAAGCTCACTTACAGAAAGGTTTTCGGCATATTTTTTATGGACAATTCTAAAAACCAGCATTCAAAAAAATTATATGGGATAACCTTGTGCCATCCTTTCAAGACGGACAATCAATAAATCTACTCCACCTGAAGTATTTAAAAAATCGGAGGGTTTTTCTTCAGAATTCCAAAAGGGTTTTTCCAGCCAATTATTAAATTCATCGATATTTCCCAGAAATTCTTTTCCTTTTTCAAATAAAGCAATCAACTTTAAAAGATGTTCGCTGTGATTGGGTTCTAAAGATTTATTCAGTTCCCGATAATTACTAATGGTTCTGGGGGAAAGATTAAGAACTGAAGCCAACATTTTTTCGGGCATTTTTATAGACTCCGCAAAGGTGTAAAAAACATCGGTTTGGATTCCTGCTTTTGCTTTTTTTACCAGAGAATAATCATTTTGAAAAACAAAATTTCTGTAGGAAGTATTTCCGTAAGCAACTGCCTGCTCAGAAACCAAGCTTTTTTCACTCTCTTTTTTATGTGATTTTGTTTTCATCTTCTTTTTCCCTACCACAAAGGTAGAAATTTTTCTATTGCAAAAACGAATTTTTTCAACATGATTTAAAAAACTAAACCAATTTGGTCAAAGCATTTTCCAATCTCGGCAACATATTTTTGATTTCATCTAAAGAAACTCCTCCTGCCGAAGCACGGAACCACGGCATGTTGCGAGAGTTTCCGAAAGCCGAAAACGGAACCAAAGCAATTCCCGCTTCTTCAATCAAATAGAAAACAAGATCAGAAGAATCTGCAATTACATTTCCATCAGGTTTCGTTTTTCCGATATAATCTAGTTCCACTGTTAAATAAAGCGCGCCCATCGGCTGAATACTTTCCACAGAAAAGCCTTTATGTTTAAGATTCTGAATTCCGTTGTGGAGAACAGTTAAACTTTCCGCGATTTCTCCTTTAAAATGATTCACGAATTCATCCACTTTTTCCGGATGATTCAGTAAAACTGCCACGGCTTCCTGTTCAGGTTTTGGCGCCCAGGCTCCAATGTGTCCCAGCAAAGCTTTCATTTTATCGATAATTAAAGACGGTCCAAAACTCCAGCCTACACGGATTCCGGTAGCAGCAAAGCATTTGGAAGCGCCATCAATATAAATTGTATAATCTTTTAATTCAGGATACAAAGAAACAGGATCGAAATGCTTGCCGCCAAAAGTCAGCATCGCGTAAATTTGATCGTACATCAAATACAAAGGCTTTTCTCCGTCGCTGCGATTTTTATTTTCCTCCAGAATCAGTTCACAAATTTCAGCGAGCTGCTGTTTCGTAAACATCGTTCCAGTAGGATTCAAAGGCGAACAAAGCGCAATTAAAACCGCTCCTTTTAAATGAGGTTTTAAGTCAGCAGCAGTCGGTAAGAAATTATTTTCCGCTGTAGTTTCCACTTCTACTTTCTGTGCTTCCGTCAAATAAGAATAGTGATTGTTATTCCATGATGGCACCGGATAAATGACTTTGTCATCTGGATCTACAATTGTTTTAAATGCCGCGTAAATCAACGGTCTGGAACCGCCGGCAACCAAAATATCATTTTCAGAATAATCCAGATTCCAACGGTTTTTAATGTCTTTTGAAATCGCTTTTCGCAAAGACAAAAGGCCGTTCGCAGGCGGATAATTGGTTAAATTATTTTGATAAGCTTTCTGAATTTCCTCTTTTAATAAATCCGGAATAGGATAAATATTGGAATTGAGATCACCAATCGTAAGATTCGCAATTTCTGCGCCCTGTGCTTTCAAATCATTGACTTGACTTCCTATTTTGATAATTTCTGAGCCAATGAGATTGGCGGCCAATTTTGATATTTTCATTATTTTTTAATTAAACGAATTATTTTGAACTTCATTGATAATCTCATTCAAAAATACAAATTTTAATTGCTGCAGATATCATTTAAAGCAAGAACGGCTAAAAAAAATTGGTAAAAATTTCATCCACTTTTACCAATTATTAATAAACAGATTTTTACAAATTCAAATCCTGTTTTACAATTTTGATTTTTTCTTCCAGAACCAGCAGTTTTTCTTTAAATTCCTGTGCAGAATTTATCGCATCTTTCACAGAAACGTAGAATTTAATTTTTGGTTCTGTTCCGGATGGGCGAACACAAACTTTCGTGCCATCTTCCGTATAATAAATCAAGACATTCGACTTTGGAATGTCATTCATCACCGATTTTTTATTGTCCAGAAGATTCAAAGAAGTTTGTTCCTGGAAATCTTTTACGACGGCCACTTTGGAACCTGCAATTTCTTTTGGCGGATTTTCACGGAAATCTTTCATCATCTGCTGAATTTCTTCGGCACCGGTTCTCCCCTTTCTCACCACGTTTACCAATCCTTCATAATACATTCCGAGGTCTTTGTAAATATCGATCATGTATTCGAAAACCGAACTGCCGTTGGCTTTACACCAAGCTGCAATTTCGCAGGCGAGCAAAATTGAACCACAGGAATCTTTATCGCGAACGAAATCTCCGGTCATAAAACCGAAACTTTCTTCACCCCCACAAATGAATTTTTCTTTGCCTTCGAAATCACGGATCATTTTCCCGATCCATTTAAAACCGGTTAATCCAACTTTGCAGTCAACGCCGAATTTTTCAGCAATATCATAGAAAATATCAGAAGTTACAATCGTAGAACCGATGAATTCTTTTCCGGTGATTTTTCCGGCTTTTTTCCATTGGTCTAAAATGTAATAGGTTAAAATCGTATTGGTTTGATTTCCGTTCAAAAGTTGCATTTCACCTTCTAAATTTCTGACCGCAATTCCCAGTCGGTCTCCGTCTGGATCCGTTCCCAGAACGATATCGCCATTGGTAATCCTGGCTAAATCCATCGCCATTTCCAACGCTGCCGGTTCTTCCGGATTGGGCGAATCA
Organism: Chryseobacterium sp. MDT2-18; assembly: GCF_030815285.1. Taxonomy (NCBI): domain Bacteria; kingdom Pseudomonadati; phylum Bacteroidota; class Flavobacteriia; order Flavobacteriales; family Weeksellaceae; genus Chryseobacterium; species Chryseobacterium sp. MDT2-18. The sequence continues at coordinate 421,397 of NZ_JAUSWQ010000001.1, forward strand.
ACGGTGGGGAAATTCCCACTCGGAATCATCTGTTCTCTCACCAAATCAACTTTTTTGAAGCCTGCTTTTTTCAGCGCCTGAGGAACAGTTGCATATGTAGTTCCATGGATTGAACTGAAAACAATATTCAGATTATCTCTGCCAACATTCTGGTAAAGAGAGTTTTCCATACAGGCATCGATATACACATCATCCTGTTCCGGACCGATCCATTCGATCAAATCGTCGTTTCCGCTGAATTTAATTTCATTGAATTTTACCGAATAAACTTCTTTAATAATATTCTCATCATCTGGCGGAACAATCTGCGCGCCATCGTTCCAATATACTTTGTAACCGTTATATTCAGGTGGATTGTGAGAAGCGGTCAATACGATTCCGGCGTTGCATTTCTTATCTCTCACCGTGAAAGAAAGTTCCGGCGTTGGACGGTGTTCTTTGAATAACAAAACTTTGATTCCGTTGGCCGTTAAAACATCGGCACACATTTTCCCGAATTCTTTTGAATTATTCCGAACATCATAAGCAATCGCAACTTTAATTTGCTGATTCGGAAACTGCTGATGAAGATAATTTGCTAAACCTTGAGTTGCTTGACCAAGCGTATATTTATTCAAACGGTTGGTTCCAACACCCATGATTCCACGCATTCCGCCTGTTCCGAATTCTAATTCCCGGTAAAAAGAATCTTCTAATTCATCCGAATTCGTATCGATCCAGTTTTGAATAGTTTTTTGTGTTTCTTCATCGAAAGTATCTGTTAACCAGAGTTTTGCTTTTTCTAAGGTGGTCATATCTTATTATTTTTTTATTTAAAATTTTTCAGAACCGCTTAGTCCAATTCTTTATGTTGAACCGTTGCTGTCTGTTCTATTTTCAAGGCGCTGATCGGCTCGTTATAATACGTGAGTTTCGCCGTATTTTTAATGCTTCCTTTTAAAGAATCTTTCACATTTACTTCCGCATAATTTCCATTTTTTGATTCAATCTTTAAATGGTCAATCATCCAGTAAGGAGCGATAATGCTTGCGGTATCAGAGATTTTCAAAACCGCGTTTTTTGTTTTGCCCAAAAAATTAGCGCGGCTTTTTTCAGTCATTTCAACTTCTGCTTTTCTGGAATTGACCGACCCAATAAATTTAGCGTTATTTTTTAAAGTAAGTTTAAAATTATCCGTCTTTATTTCGCTGGAAATATTTAATTCAGCAGAATCAGACATGGATACTTTTTCCAGATTATATCTCGAATAAATGGTGATATTGTAGAAATCGACTCCCTCTGTTTCGCGGTTTTCCGAAATGGTTAACGTTTTATCTTTTACTTTGATTTTTAAATTACCGCCTACATTTTTATAAGTTTCAACATTCACAAAACTGCTGTCACTTTTAATATAAAAAGCCCGGAATTTACCGTTGAGATTAAGATTGACAAAATCCTCCACCTTGATATCATGGCTTACAATATCTCCTTTTGGCGAAACTTTTCCGCAGGAGACCAAACTGAATATGAGCAGTGTATAAATTAAATTCTTCATTATTAAATTTTCTAAAACCAATTTTTCCGGATCAATATCTTTACCGATTTTCTAAAGCCTTTATATTACTTCCTCCACGTGATAATTCTCGTGCTGTCTGTTGGTTCTGATGATCATTTCTCCCAGAAATCCTGCGATGAAAAGCAGCGTTCCCAAAACCATCATGGTTAAAGCAATAAAAAACCAGGCATTATTGGTTAAAAGATGACCATAAATTCCACGGGAAACATCTATTAATTTTGAAATTCCCAGCCAGAAGGCAGATAAAAATCCTGCGATAAACATCAATGTTCCTGCTGCTCCGAAAAAATGCATCGGTCGCCCGCCAAACCGGCTTACAAACCAAAGGGTAATTAAATCTAAAAAGCCGCGGACAAAACGCTCCGTTCCAAATTTAGAACTTCCATACGGTCTTGCCTGATGCTGCACCGGTTTTTCAGTAATCTTCCTGAAACCGGCATTGGCAGCCAAAACGGGAATATATCGGTGCATATCTCCATACACATCGATGGATTTTACCACCTGTTTTTTATACGCTTTCAAGCCACAATTAAAATCATGAAGGGAAACTCCAGAAATACTTCTTGCAGCAGCATTAAAGATTTTAGACGGAATATTTTTGGTCATTACATTATCAAAACGTTTCTTTTTCCAGCCCGAAACAATGTCGTAACCTTCCGTTTTAATCATGTCATATAATTCAGGAATTTCTTCGGGAAAGTCCTGTAGATCGGCATCCATCGTGATAACAACCTCTCCGTTTGCTCTTGCAAAAGCGGCGTGCAAAGCTTGAGATTTACCGTAATTTCTGGAAAATTTAATTCCGTGAATTTGCGGATACTGCACTTTTAAATTTTCGATAATATTCCATGAAAGATCGGTGCTTCCATCATCTACAAACCAGATTTCGTAGGAAAGGTTATGGGAATTACAAACTTTGTCGATTCTTGAAAAAAGTTCGTCGAGAGATTCTTCTTCGTTGAGAAGTGGTATGATGATGGATAAATTCATTGATAATAATAGATTATTGAGACAAAATTAGGGGTTTATTTTTTTTAATCAGCAATTGTGCAAATGATTAAAATCAAAGTTCTGATCTGCTGCGGAAAAAACTGGCAAAAAACGTAGATAAAATCACGTAGAAAACAAGAATTGCGGCGAAATAATAAGTGAACTGGCGAAAGCTGAAAAAATCTTTATCCTTGGTCATTTCGTGGGAAATACGCAGCTTGTTCTGTTGGTATTCGGTTTCCAGTTCCGCTTTCTGCTCCTCAGTTTTTAGGATGGGTTTCGCTTTATTGTACTCGTTATCCATTTCAATTTTCTGTCTTTCAAGGTATTGAAAATTCAATAAATCTTTGGCAGCCGGATCTACAAAGTTTAAAAACAGAAACATGGTGAGGACTGATAAAAACCCGCCAAAGAACATGGGTTTAAAAGCGCGGCCAAAACCTTCCCGAAACCCCATCCTGATTCCTGCTTTTCTCAGCGAATTTACGGAGATATAGGCACCCGCCAAATAAATAACCGGCATCACAAAGGAATTCATAAGCATCGTATTATCGAAATAATCGGTATTCATTCCGAAAAAATACATTCCAAAGAAAACGACCATTGTGGCAATAAACAGCATGAAACCAATGGTATAGACATTTTTTATCATATTTAAAGTACTAAATTTTATTATTTTTTTGTTTTGAATTTTGAAATTTGAATTAAAGGCGTATATTTGCAACGGCAAGTCCTAAACAACCAGCTCCTGAGACTCCTCCAGGGTGGGAACGCAGCAAAGGTAATCGGTTGTAGCGGTGTGATTTAGGTAGCTTGCCATTTTTTGTGCCTTATAGTCTCATTTTTTATTTCACTTAAAGTTTTTTCGTCCGTCCAATTCTCTTTGGTTTTAAGATAATTAATCTGCATATCTGAAACTTTAAATTATTTTGTGAATTCCCGAAACGTTTTTCTTTTACTCAATTCTTCTTTTTAAATTTCAAAATCTTCACCTAATTTCGGTAAAGTGAATTCGATATTTCTTTCTGAAAAGAGCTGATAAGCATCCTCGTGATTGATTTTAATCGGCGGGAACGTATCGAAATGACAACCTATTACTCTTTTAGTTTTTAATAATTCTGCTGCTGCAAAACTTGCTTTGCGGGCACACATGGTATAATGCGAACCAACGGGAAGAATTGCCACATCGATGTTGCCAAACAGTTTTGGAAACATTTCCATATCTGCCATTACCCCGGTATCGCCTGCCAAATAAATATTTTTACCGGGAAATCTGAAAACATATCCTGCAGGTTCGCCACCGTACGTTCCATCAGGGAAAGAACTGGTATGGCTTGCCGGCACCATTGATATTTTCAAATCTTCAATCTTTGCAGAACCCCCGAAATTAATATCAACCGAATTCTGATGACCAAAATAGCCGCAAATTTCCGGTTGACCGATTACAGTTGCATCCGGATGATGTTGCAGCACTTCTTTTACATCAGCAATATGATCGCCGTGAGCATGGGTAATCAACACATAATCGATCTTCTGTACTTTGATATCAAAACCGGATTTCTCTTTCTGATAATTATAAAAAGGATCAGATAATATATTTTTTCCTTTATAGGTGAACAAAAAGCAGTTTTGTCCGAGAAATTGTATTTTCATTGTAGAATCCATCATCTCGATTTTTAAATTTTAATTAAAATAATTGAGTCCTGCTGCAACCAAAACAGCCATTGTCAAAGTTAAAATCCCTACCTGCTTTAAAAACGGATCGAGTTCTTTCGGTTCTTTTACCTGCATAATTTTTCTTCGAAGCGCCGTCATCGGAAGCATCAGGATAAAAAAGATAAATGCATAATATTTTCCTTCGGTATGCAAACCGTTCATCATCATAAAAACCAATATTAAAAGCAAAGGCAATTGCAACAGGATTATTTCATACACCATTGCTCCTTTAAAACCTAAACGTAATGCTAAAGTTTTCTTTCCGCTCAAGGCATCACTTTCGATATCCCGCATATTATTCAGATTCAAAACTGCGGCACTCAATAAACCTACTGCTGTAGCCGGTAACAGCACATCCCAGTCGAAATGTTTGGTAAAAAGGAAATAACTTCCACCCACCGAAACCAAGCCGAAAAAGATAAAAACCATGATATCGCCCAGACCTAAGTAACCGTAAGGTTTTTTACCGATCGTATACCCAATCGCAGCTAAAATACAGGCAACTCCCAATCCCACAAAAGTGTAAAATTCATTCATTAGGTTTTCTCTAAAGAATGCCAAGTACAAAAGCGCAACTGTGGCAACCAGAGATAAAACAGAAAACAGGATTACAGCATTTCGCATTTGAGTTGCGGTGATTCTTCCAGAAGCTACGGCTCTTTGCTCTGCTTCATTGGCTCTTAACTGATCGGTTCCTTTGATTCCGTCGCCATAATCATTGGCAAAATTCGAGAGAATCTGATAGAGTAACGTGACCAGCATTGCCATTGCAAAAATTGTCCAGTCCCATGTTCCGCCACTTTCATGAATTCTCCATTTTGCAATAAAAGAACCCAAAATTATTCCACTCATCGAAAGTGGTAATGTTCGCAGACGCGCTGCTTTTATCCAATCTGTCATAGTTTAGAGATTTGAGATTTAGAGATTTGAATTAAGAGACCAGTCTATTTTTTTGAATATCCATTATCTCCTGTCTTACAGTCTCCTATCTCATTTAAGAGATCCATTTATTATCGCCGAAATCGGGTTTTCTTTTTTCGAGGAAGGCATTTCGTCCTTCTTTTGCTTCTTCGGTCATGTATGCCAAACGGGTAGCTTCGCCGGCAAAAACCTGCTGCCCCACCATTCCGTCGTCGGTTAAATTCATCGCAAATTTCAGCATTCTGATGGACATTGGCGATTTCCCCAAAATCTCTTCCGCCCATTCGTAAGCGGTATCTTCCAGTTCTGCATGGGGAATTACAGCATTCACCATTCCCATATCGGCAGCTTCCTGAGCAGAATAATTTCTTCCTAAAAAGAAAATTTCTCTGGCTTTTTTCTGTCCCACCATTTTGGCTAAATATGCAGATCCGTATCCGCCATCAAAACTGGTAACATCGGCGTCGGTCTGTTTAAAAATCGCATGTTCTTTACTCGCTAAAGTCAAATCACAAACGACGTGCAGCGAATGCCCGCCACCTACAGCCCAACCATTAACCACTGCAATCACGACCTTTGGCATGAAACGGATCAATCGCTGAACTTCTAAAATATTCAGACGGTGTCTTCCGTCTTCACCTACGTAACCCTGTTCTCCACGTGCTTTCTGATCACCGCCACTGCAAAAAGCATGGCCTCCATCTTTCGGACTTGGTCCTTCGCCAGTGAGTAATACCACTCCTACCGAAGCATCTTCGGAAACGTGGTAAAAGGCATCATATAATTCTGAGGTTGTTTTCGGACGAAACGCATTGCGTACTTCCGGTCTGTTAAAGGCTATTCTTGCGACTCCTCCTTTTTTTTGGTAGGTAATATCTTCGTATTCTCTGACGGTTTTCCAGTCTGTCATTTTGCGTAAAATTTTGCGTAAAGGTAAGGAAAATAAAAAGCCGGGTCAAAACGAAAATAGGTTTATATTGGTAGCATTTCGCTGTGATTAGGAGCAACGCTATTATTTTTTTTTCAGGAACCTACAGTTGCTTTCCGCTGTAATTCCCCACGCGAGAGACCAATGCTTACTTTCTCTGACCTTTCCTAATTCAAGCAGATTTTCTTCACAAATCTTAAAGACGTAATAATTTGGCAATAGTGGCAATCTCTCTTACAATCCTCCAAAAAAGATTTGGTCAGGCTGAATTATTCGATTTTTACTGCAGGAACAAATATAGATTATTTTGTAACTACGACCGTTCTGAAACCTTCCGAGATCTTCCGTTTTGGCACCCGAAACAGCTACTTTCCAGTGAAACACTCATGCCTTTTTTGCTCTTTTGAATAACTTCATTTTACAAAAACTTTTGTCCCTTTTGTGGTTGAAAAATTTTCAACATTAAGAAATTAAGTGAAGTAAGATTTCATTCGAAAAGTGAAACACGCATGCCTTTTTTGCTCTTTTGAATAACTTCATTTTACAAAAACTTTTGTCCCTTTTGTGGTTGAAAAATTTTCAACATTAAGAAATTAAGTGAAG